>JAZQTA010000117.1:0-6044 GCA_045630385.1 Eubacteriales bacterium
CAACGAACAGCTGATGGCGCTCCTTATCGGCAAAGCGAACGATCTTGGTTTCGATCGAGGGGCAGTAGCGCGGCCCGGTGCCGACGATATTGCCCGAATACATCGCACTGCGATCCATGTTTTCACGAAGGATGCGGTGCGTTTTTTCATTGGTATACACGATATGGCAAGGGATCTGCTCTCTTCCGTTCAGCTCTTCTCTGTCGGTCATCGTGGAAAAGGGCGTGATCGTTTCCTCACCCGGCTGCTCCTCCAGCACCGAAAAATCAATGGAACGGCGATGCACGCGCGCCGGCGTTCCCGTTTTAAAGCGCATGATGCGCAAGCCGAGCGCGGCAAGCGAGTCCGAAAGCCCCTTGGCGGGCATCAGTCCGTCCGGTCCGGAGGAATATACGCCCTCTCCGATAAAAATACTGCTTTCAAGATAGGTGCCCGTGCAAAGGATCACGCGCTCCGCCTCCCAGCACTCGCCAAGCGCGGTTTTCACGCCCGTGACGCGATAGCCGTCGCCCTCGCGCTCGGTGAGCAGGCCTACGATCTCTCCCTGGAACAGGCGAAGATTTTTTTCCTTCTCCAGCGTTTTTTTCATCAGAATGCGGTAAGCGGCTCTGTCTGCCTGCACTCTTTTGGAATGCACGGCCGCGCCCTTACCGAGATTTAAGGTTCTTGATTGCAAGGTGACGGCATCCGCCGCGCGGCCCATCTCACCGCCCAGCGCATCCAGCTCAAAAACGAGATGCCCCTTGCCGCTGCCACCGATCGAGGGGTTGCAGGGAAGGTTGGCAACACTATCGAGATTGAGGGTGAAAAGCACCGTCTTGAGCCCCATACGGGCGGCGGCCAGCGCCGCCTCGATCCCCGCGTGTCCCGCGCCGACAACGGCAACCTGCGTTTTTAACTCACTCATTCATTTTCCTCCGATCCGTCAGAAAACGATACGCCGCAACGCGACCGTTTTCGCACAGCCCTCGTCTATATCAAATATCACGCCGTCCGCCGTCGGCTCACCCTTTGCGGGTACAAACCGATCGGGCAGATGGTAGCGTATCTTTTTCACAACCCCTGCCGCATCCATACCGAGGATACCGCCGCTCTCGCCGCACATACCAAGATCGCTGACGTAGCCCGTGCCGCCGGGAAGAATTTTAAGATCCGCGGTCGGAACGTGGGTATGCGTACCGAACACAGCGGCGATCTGCCCGTCAAAGGCGTGCGCCACGGCAAGCTTTTCCCCGGTTGCCTCCGCGTGAATATCCAGAACGGCAAAATCGAAATTTCCCTTTTCGCGCGCAAGCGCACGCTCGATAAACGAAAAGGGCGCATCCAAGGTAGGCTCGATATGCACGTTTCCCATCGCGCAAATGACCATGATACGGACGCCCCCCGCCTTCATCACGGTATAGCCGCGCCCGGGCGCCTCCGCGCCGAAGTTGATCGGACGGAGCAAAGCCTCGTTTTCCTCCAAAATGCCGTAGCTTGCCTTCTGGCGCAGCGTGTGATTGCCGCCGCTGAGAACGTCTGCCCCTGCAAGGAGCAAGCGCTCCGCTTGCTCGGGCGTATAGGAATACACCCCTGCGGCATTCTCCGCATTCACAATGCAAAAATCAATTTTTTCCTCACGGCGCACGCGCCAAAGATTCTTTTCAAGATGCATAACGCCGCCACCGCTCGTTACGTCACCGATCGCCAAAATTCTCACAGCTTTTCCTTACTATCCCCATGAGGGGAAAAATTATTTTCGTATAAAAAGACGAACCGCCGCGAAAGCCGCTCCGCGCCATGCGCTCCGCCATATCGGGGGAAGCATCGGCGCATCGCACTCGCGCGACAGTTCATTTATTTTAGGTCGCGTAGTCCACCACGCGGGATTCGCGGATGACGCTGACCTTGATCTGACCGGGATAATTGAGCTCGCTTTCTATCTTCGCGGCAATATCTCTTGCAAGGATCTTCATGGAATCATCGTCCACCACGTCGGGCTTAACCATGATTCTGACCTCGCGGCCTGCCTGGATCGCGAAGGTCTTGTCCACGCCGTTGAAGTCTGCGGCAACCTCCTCGAGCTTCTGAAGTCTCTTGATGTAGTTCTCTACGTCCTCACGGCGCGCACCGGGTCTTGCGGCGCTGATCGCATCCGCGGCCTGCACGATGAAGTCAAGAAGCGAGGTCGCCTCCACGTCGTTATGATGCGCCTCGATGGCGTGAATAATTTCCTTATTCTCGTGATACTTCTGCGCGATCTCAACGCCCAGCTGAATGTGCGAGCCCTCGGCCTCTGCCGTTACGGCCTTACCGATATCGTGCAGAAGACCTGCACGGCGCGCCATCGTGACGTCAGCTCCAAGCTCGTCGGCAATCACGCCGGAAAGCATGGACACCTCGATCGAATGGCGAAGCGCGTTCTGACCGAACGAGGTACGGTACTTCATGCGGCCGAGAAGCTTGATAAGATCGGGATGCAAGCCGTGCACGCCGGTCTCGAAAACAGCCTTCTCGCCTGCCTGCTTGGTTGGGTTTTCCACCTCGCGGCGCGCCTTCTCCACCATCTCCTCGTTGCGGGCGGGATGGATACGGCCGTCGGAGATCAGCTTCTCAAGCGCCAGTCTTGCAACCTCGCGGCGCACGGGATCAAAGCCCGAAACGGTGATAACGTCCGGCGTATCGTCAATGATAAGCTCAACGCCGGTAAGATTTTCAATCGTGCGGATATTTCTACCCTCGCGGCCGATGATACGGCCCTTCATTTCGTCGCCGGGAATCTGCACGGTGGAGATCGCCACCTCGCTGACGTGATCGGCGGCGCATCTCTGGATGGCAAGCGAAAGAATGTCCTTCGCTCTCGCATCGGCCTCCTCACGGAAGCGCGCGTCGTATTCGGCGATCTTCAGCGCCGTTTCATGGCGCATCTCGCTATCCAAACGGGCAACCAGCTCAGCCTTCGCCTCCTCGCTCGTCAGCCCTGCGATCTTCTCAAGATTTTCGATCTGCTTTTTCAGAGTCTCGCTGATCTCAATCTTCATCGCATCCGCCTCTTGGAACTTCTGCGTGAGAAGCTCATCCTTCTTTTCGAGCCCCTCCAGCTTTGCATCCAACGTTTCTTCCTTCTGCGCAACACGGCGCTCAAGGCGGGAAACCTCTTTTCTTCGCTCCTTGATATCAAAATCAGCTTCCTTCTTTATTTGGAAGATCTCTTCCTTTGCGCTGAGAACCGATTCCTTACGAACGCTTTCTGCGTTCTTCATCGCTTCATCGAGCATACGCTTCGCTTGCTCCTCCGCACTGCCGAGCTTTGCCTCTGCCGCGCCCTTGCGGATCATATATCCGACCACAGAGCCGACTGCGAGCGCACCCGCACCGATGATCACGGCAACATACCATGGTAACATAACCTTTACACCTCCTGTCGATTACAAACTCGTTTTGTAACCATCTTACGATAGATAAAATTTTTTAATATAAACCGGGTGGACAAAATCCCCATTCATACAGATATATTATAATAGAAAATCCTCATAAAGTCAAGAGATTTTTTCACGTAAAGAAAATAATTTATACTTTTACTGATTTTAAAAGAAAAAAACGGGGATTCGGCAATGCAAATCATTGCTTTTCCCCGCTTCTTCTTTCATTTCTGCGCCATGCTTTTTTCACTACTTTTGTTTACATAAATTCTGCAAGCCTACAGTCGCCCGTATACATCAAGCAAGTACCGCATCCGCTCCCAGGGAGCAGAGGATATTTGCCGCTCGGTAAAGCGAAACGCCCAGTTTCCATTCGGTTGCCCCGGCGTATTCAAGCGCGTATCCTCGCCGAAAAGAAGAATATCCTGCATCGGAAGGATCACCGTATCCGAAGCGGAAGCAAAAAGAGAGCGCAAAATCCCCTCGTATACAGCCGGTGTATCAAAGTCCCCCCCCTCGCGCCCGATATACGCGAGCACGCGCTCCCGCACCTCTCGCGATGCGGAAAACATATATCCGAGCAGGGTGTTATTATCGTGCGTGCCTGTATAAGCCACGGTGTTTTTTTCATAAAAATGCGGCAGATGCACCGCATCGT
Organism: Eubacteriales bacterium; assembly: GCA_045630385.1. Taxonomy (GTDB): domain Bacteria; phylum Bacillota; class Clostridia; order Oscillospirales; family CAG-272; genus UBA1740. The sequence goes on from JAZQTA010000117.1 coordinate 4,060, forward strand.
TTTCCGTAAGAAAGCCAAACTGAAGCACCCGCATCCCGGGAAATCCGCTGTAGCGCAGAAGATCGCGGACGTCATCGGTAATATCCCCGAGATCCTCCGCAATCACAAGCCTTCCCTCGGTCAGGGGGCGAAGCGCGTCGATCAGAGCGTAGCCGGGCGCTTCGATCCAGCGCCCCTCTCTGGCGCTTTTCGCCGTGGCAGGCACCGCCCAAAAGGAGGAAAGACCGCGAAAATGATCGATGCGCACGCCGTCGAAGAGCGTGAGCATATAGGAAAGCCGCGCGCGCCAAAAGGCAAAGCCATCCTCCTGCATGCGTCTCCAATCATACAAAGGATTGCCCCAAAGCTGGCCGTCACGGCAAAAATAATCCGGCGGCACGCCCGCAACGGCGGCGCTCCTTCCGTTTTCATCCGTCCAAAACCATTCCTTGTGATACGCCGCCTCGCTGCTTTCTGCGCTGACGTAGATCGGCATATCCCCGACGATGCGGATGCCAAGCGAATTGGCATACGCCTTCAGCTCCATCCACTGCATAAGCACCTCGCTCTCTATAAATTGCCAGAACCAGAGCCGATCCGCGCCCTCGCGCTCCGCCATAAAGGAGCAAAGCTCGGAAAGATACGGAAAGCGCGCCATCGTTTCACCGGTGCGCTCACTCAGATCCTCGCGCGAGCGAGCGCGCTCGGCGGCAAGCGAAAGGAGCGCCATGCGCTCCCCCTCGCGGCCGTATTCGCAGGTATACGCCACGCGTTGCAACGCGCTTTCCCGCTCCCGCTCGGTAAGAAGCCCCCTTTGCGCAAGGATCCCGATATCCGCAAACCACGGATTCAGCGAAAAGGAGGAGGGGGATTTATAGGGTGAGTGCCACTCATCCGTAAGGCAAAAGGGCAGCACCTGCCAGATACGAAAGCCGCCCTGCGCAAGCGCGCGCACGAATTCTCTCGCTCCCTCCCCAAAGCTTCCGACGCCGTATTCCCCCGGTAAAGAAAAAATCGGCATCAGAACGCCGCCGCACCGCTCATTTTTCATCTTCTTTTCCTCCGCTCCCGCATCTTTTGCGGCAAAAACGCCGCGAATTGTCAACATTAGTTTTCTTTTCGCGACGTTTTTTATACATATTATTGAATTTTCAGTCCATCCTCGTCGCAATCAAGCAAAAACTCGGTATCGGGCGCCGGGTTTTCGCTCAAGATCTTTCTTGCGAGAAGCGTTTCGGTTTTCGATTTGATATACCGCTTCAGAGGTCTTGCGCCGAAGATCGGATCGTACGCTGCTTCTATGATATGCTCGATCGCCCGATCGGTGACCGAAAGCGAGAGGCGGCGCTCCGCGAGGCGGCGCGAAAGATCCTCGATCGCAAGCGAAGCGATGGCGCGGATATTCTCCTTCGACAGAGGCTTGAAGATCAAAATCTCGTCCAATCGGTTAAGGAACTCGGGGCGGAAGGTGCGGCGCAGAAGTGCCTCCACGGCGCTTTCCGCCTCGGGGCGGATCTCTCCGTTTTCGATTCCCTCAAGAATGATATCCGAGCCGAGATTGCTCGTCAGAATGATCAGGGTGTTTTTGAAATCCACGGTGCGGCCGTGGCTATCCGTGATGCGACCGTCGTCCAGCACCTGAAGCAGGACGTTAAAGACGTCGGGATGCGCCTTCTCCACCTCGTCAAAAAGGATCACGCTGTAGGGACGGCGGCGCACCGCCTCGGTCAGCTGACCGCCCTCGTCGTAGCCGACGTAGCCGGGAGGCGCACCGATCAGGCGCGAAACGCTGTGCTTTTCCATATACTCGGACATATCAATACGCACGAGATTTTTCTCATCGTCAAAGAGCGCCTCGGCAAGCGCCTTCGAAAGCTCGGTCTTGCCTACGCCCGTGGGGCCGAGGAAGAGGAACGAGCCGACGGGGCGCGCGCTGTCGCGAATGCCCACGCGGCTGCGGCGAATGGCTGCGGCAACGGCGCGAATTGCCTCCCGTTGCCCGATCA
>JAZQTA010000118.1:0-16525 GCA_045630385.1 Eubacteriales bacterium
ACGGGCGCATCCGGTGGGCTTGGACGCGCACTTTGCAAACAAATATTAGCAAGCGGCGGTGATCTCATCGTCATCGACCGAAACGCAAAAAAGCAGGCGGCTCTGCTCGAGGAGTTGAGAGCCGCCTATAAGGAAAGCACGATCGACGGTTTACTCGCCGATATGGAGGATATGGAAAGCGTGAAGGCGCTTGCAGAAGCGCTAAAAGCGCGCCCCTTGGATTTTCTGATCCTCAACGCGGGCGCATACAGCATTCCGCGCCACAAAACGGCCTTGGGGCTTGACAACGTGTTTTGCATCAACTTCGTATCCCCCTACTATCTTGCGCGCACGCTTGCGCCCATGCTGACGGCACGCGGCGGCCGCACCGTCGCCGTTGGAAGCATTGCGCACAACTATGCAAAAAGCGATCTCACGGACGAGGATTTTTCCTCACGCGAGCGCGCCTCCCTCGTTTACGGCAACGCCAAGCGCCATCTGACGGCGGCATTCTTTGATCTGGCCGAGAAGGGCGAAAGCGTTGCGCTCACGCATCCTGGCATTTCCTTCACGGGCATCACCGCGCATTATCCGAAGCTGATTTTCGCCCTCATCCGCTACCCGATGAAGCTGATCTTCATGAAGCCGAAAAAGGCCGCGCTCTCGATCCTCGAGGGACTTTTTACCCCCACGGCGGCGGGCGAATGGATCGGCCCGCGCCTGTTTGGTATCTGGGGCAAGCCGAAAAAGCGAGCCTTGAAAACCATCGGCAAGGAGGAGCAAAAGCGCCTCGCAGCGTACGCGGAAAAAGTATACTGCACCGTAAGCCTATAACGGCGCAAAAATTCTTTCCCGCCGTTTCGGCAAGAACGCGCGATGCTTCATTTTTCATAAACAAAAAGAGCGAGGATACCGCAAAAACGGTAGCTTCGCTCTAAAATTTTGCTTTTTATCGATATTGATTTTTTCCTTTATATCAATCCTTCGGGAAAGCCTGCATTTCTCTTATTTTCTCCCATAAAAGGTCTGCGTAGTTATAATGTCCGCCCTCTCCCCAGACCAAGGCGCAGGCCTCAGGTGCGCCCGCATAAGCATACAGCCTTTTGATGGTCTCAAAGGTTTTCTCCGTTCCCTCCCTCGGGAAAATGGCATCCTCCTTGCCCGCGGCAACGATCAGCTTGCGCGGCGCGATCAGGCCCGCGAGATCCCCCATTTCAAAATATTTGCGAATGGAGGGGATATGATTGCACATACAGTGCGGCATTGCGGCAATGGAAAACTCGAAATTGCATATAGAGCAGGACGGCGCCGCGACGGTAATTCTTTCATCCATGCAAGAAAGATAAAAGGCCGCCGTTCCTCCGCCCGAATTTCCGGTGCATACGATATCACTCGCATCGAGCATATCGAACGCCCGGAGCACCGCATCCAGAATCCGCATCGCATCCCAAACGCGCTCGCCAATCACGGTTCTCCCTGCCAAAATGGCAATTTTCGCGGCTTCCGTACAGCTCGTGCCATAGCCCTCAAGACTGCTTTCGCCGAAATTTCTTGCCTCGATCACCAAAGCGGCGCGGCCTTCCTTGATCGCCCTCGGCGCCATGGCTCGATGCGGCCACTCTGCAAGCGATCGCTCATCCTTTTCGGTTTTAGCAACCCCTAAAGCAATATGCATGCCTGCGCCGTGTCCGCTGAGGCAAAGCGTCAAGGGGATCTTTCCGTCCCTTCCCGTAGGGATCAGCAAATGGCACGGAACGTAATATCCGGGCTCGGTCTGCACGGAAAACCGATATTCCGTGTGATCCTCTTTTTGCGCCGTGTATTCTTTTTGCAGCTCGGACGGACAAAAATCAAGCGGCAGTCCCAAAAGCTCGCCTAACCTCTCCCTTGCTCTTTTTTGCCAATCCGCAAAGCTTTGTGAAGCGTCGTAAGCAAGCCGCGGCACAGTTTCGCAAAAGCGTTTGTATTCATACAAGTGGCTATCGTAGCATTTTTCCATGATCCGCACTCCGCGTGACAGAATTTTGATTATTATAACATATATAACCGCCCTTGTCAACAAGGCCGTCCGCGCCATTCGAAAAGCAAGCATCTGCAAAGCCTCTGACCAAAGCGGGCGACATCGCAATGCTGTATCGAGACACACAGGAAACGCCCCAATCCGATCCGCAAAGCAAGCGGTAGGAACGGCGATCCTTGTTCTTTTTTGCAATGCTTTCCCTCCACTCTGCGATGGGGAGCTCATAATTTGTGGGCACGTAGAAGTTTTCGATCGTCAAAATATCCGCGCTTCCATCGATGCACGCAAAAGTGCCCACGTTATTTTAAAGAAAAACCAACCGAAAGATCCTGCTTTATGGCCTTGTGTATCCGCGCGCGCATATCCACAACCTCGTCATAATGCTCCTTGCCGTATTTTCTTACGGTCGATACGGTCGCATCCGACAAAACGATCGCGTAAAGCCCCGTTCTGTAATCCACAAAAACGGATTGCCCCGTGTGCCCGCAATGTCCGATTGCGCCATCTGCAAAAAGTCCGCCCGCTTGCTGATATCGATCGTCTACGTACAAAAAGCCAAGTCCGCGCGATTCGCTCATTCCTATCGTATGATTTTTCACCGCCGACAAAAAGGTATCCTCGCCCATCAACGGCTTTCCCTTTTGAAGCAAGACGTGCACAAACTCGGTTACGTCCGAAAGGCAGGAAAAAAGCCCTGCGTTTCCCGCAACGCCGCCAAGAAATCGGCAGTTATAATCATTCACCGTGCCGCACGCCTTCGGATCTGAATTCGAATTGACGGCACGCTCTTTATCCTTCGGCAAAAACGATGTGCTTTGAAGCCCGATCGGGTGCGCAACCATGGAATCAAAGCAGGCATCCAAGCGCGCGCCAAAGATCCCCTCCAATATCTTCCCGAGCAAAATAAACCCGGGACAGCTATACCGCACGTCCGTCCCGATCGGAAGATCCGATGGGATATATAGAATCCTCTCCGCGATATTTTCATACGTATTGCCGTCTTGATTCAGCGCCTTATGCCCGATGCCCATCGTGTGCGTCAGAAGGTGCTTTACCGTCAGAGGCTTCGCGGTCGGAAAGAATTTCCCGATCGGATCGCCTATGCAAAGAAGCCCGCGATCCATCGCGATCAGCGCAAGCATGGTCGTTGCCATAATTTTGGTGACCGAAGCCATATCGAAGAGCGTTTTTTCATCCACGCCGCCGCGAAACGTATCGTACAAAACCGCATCGCCCATTCCAACGCGCACTGCGGCGTGCGAGAGGATGCCGTTTTCGACAAGCTCGTTTATCGTATTTTCCAATAAGGTCATATAGCCACCTCCATTGATAGGATTTCAGAATACAAAAACGGAAGACTTAAAATTCGTTGAAAACCTCATGATACGGACGCATCGAGCCGTCCTTGTTAACAAAGCACAAATTGCCGATATTGGGCGTCAAGCGGCCGTCCGCAGGATCGTGCAGGTCGGCGCATCCGCAATACTGCAATGCGTGCGCCACGAAGCCGACGCCGTACTGCCGAAAGGTCGAAAGCGTCACGCGGATCAATTCTCCGCGCTCCTTGTCATCCGTCGAACCCCAACAGCACTCCGAGCAGATCAGAGGCTTTCCGTTCTTTTGCGACTCGGCAACGAATCGCTTCACCTTGTTTTCAAAGTGTTCGGCTTCGCCGCCTGTGTAATACAGGTGCGTGAGATACACGTCGCAAATATCACCAAAGACTTCCATCGGCTCCATGCCGGTGCTGCCCAAGCCCAAAGGCTGCGATACGCGATTTTCACGCATACGATCCGCCATACGATGCAGCCATTCCAGCTCGTATTTCTCAACCATCTCCCGCATCGGAAAATCACCGTTGTATGCCAGAGGCTCGTTACAGATATCCCAAACCAAAATCTGCTCCTCATCGCGGAAGGCCTCGCACAGCGCATCAATATAGTCACTAAACGGATCGCCGAACTTTAAAAGCCAACTGCTGTTGGGCAAAAAATGGTCAATATAAACGCCGTCGCAATCCACCATCGGGTCATGCCAGCGATTGAAAAGGCAGGGGATCACGTACAAGCCAAGCTCTCGGCAAATCTCAATGGCCTTTCTCACGCATTCGATAAAGCGCCCCTGCATTCCGCAGTAGGCGTTCCAGGAAAGCCACAGACGAACCGTATTGATCTTGGGGAATTTTTCCTTACCGTTGGCAAGCTCCCTGCGCCAAGCATCCTCATCAAAAAGCAGCCAATCGGTCATCGCAGTGACCGAATAGCCGGGATGGTAATTAAAGCCCTTGACCTCACTTGCTTTGATTTTAAGCTCTTTCATATAACTCTCACTCCCACAAAAAACATGATTGAAATTGGATTCCGAAGGGTTCACACGTATTATATCACACCCCCAAGGGAAAGTCAATTCATTTATAAGCGGATCGGCACGCTTTACTCCGCCACCCAAAGTCCCCCCTTGAAAAAGATGTTGCGAAAGTTTTTGATCCTATGAAACGTTGCGTAGTTGCTGTCATGAAAATTATGTGCACCGTTGATAGCAGTCCGACACAAATAAATGATATCCTCATTTTCAAATTCAAAATCAACGTACTGGAACCCAATATGTTCCGTGTCAATTCCGCAATAATTGTGCAAATCGCAGACGACTTCCCAGTGCTCTAAATCGCGCGAAACCAGAAGCGCGAGATAATCGCGTGTTGCAATATTATTGGGATCATATGCCATTGTTCCAATAGAATAGTACCGATGCGAAATATCGTCATATTTGATCATGAATTTTGAGTAGTTTGCAGGAAACTGAAAACAATGTGAATATGTCAAGGGGGCATCATGATCTGAAACGTTTACCTCATAGGCGAGGGCGTGGTGATACTTTCCGAATCGCATGATATTGAGAAGCTTTCCATCCGGGGAAAGTGTTAGCGTGCCTTCGATAGTCATCGCTGTGTTTTCGAGCTCCTTCAAGGAGGCATCGAATCGGGAAAACCTGCGCGGCTCGGAAAAGCTCCAGTTTTCGGGGCACATCAGATCATCATTTTCGTCGCAGGACATAACCATAGCGGCATGGCAATATTCTTTATTTTCCCACGCTCCCCATTCCAGCGTTTCATAAATTCGTCCGTTATGATAGAAGATGTTTTGTGGATTTTTATGTACGCCATCGTTTCCGTTTTTGCCGTTGGATCCGCGTAAAAGCGTGATAGGTGCAGAAAAGTTTTTTCCTCCGTCAATGCTTTTGCCTATCAAAAGGTCACCGTATTCTGTTGAGCAGGCAAGCATATACAGCTCTTTCTTATGCACAAATAGTTTTCCCCAAAAGCAAGGCATCAGCTCGCTGACGTAGTGCCAGCTTTCTCCGTTATCATCAGAACGAAAAATAAGAGTTAGATTTTGCGGATGTTTCCCTGCATAGATATCCATTGAGGCAAGAAGATAACCATCCGGATGGCGTACCAGCGAGGGGGAGCAGAGATAGCGACCCGAAAAGGCATAAGCGTCATCCTCCGGATGGAGATAATTGACTATGCTTCCAACACTCTCACCGCAACGAGCAAGGCGTACGCGACTTTTCTTTTTCTCCGTAGCGACAAAAAACTCGTAGTCGGTGTCAGTAATAAGTCCGTCAATTGTATATTCGGTACCCGTTACCGTGCCTGCGTACAAAAAATCATCTGTGTTACGCTCGCGGTAAAAAATGCTATAGCTTGTATCACCGATATCCAACCATTCAAAATGGATTGATTTTTTTTGTGGAACGACGCGACAAATATAGATATCTCCAACATTGGTTAACAGAGGACGGTATGGGGCGTAGCTCCAAGAGCTGATTCCTTTCATAAAATTGCTCCTTTTTGATTCAAATAACTTTCCAGTGCATCTGTTGCATGCTTCATCTGCTTCATACAGTTACGACCGTAATCCGTCAGCTCGTCACTGTTGCGGTTGCGCGCAACGTTTGACGTTGGAATACCGCACAGAGTCATATGATATTTTGCGGTTAAAGGATAAGGGAGACCACCCTCGGTGAAGCCGAAAGTGCCGATGATCGATTGCACAAGCTCTGCCGTATGAGGATCTTTGGCAAAATTCTCACCCATCCATGTGTACAGTGCGGGGTGAAAGTTGCACATAATACCGCAGTAGCCGTCACCACCGTTGCGCATGGATTCCAAAAGGGTCTGACAATTGGCATTGAGAAGCTTGAATTGACTGCCCTTAAGCTGACTGCAACGCTCTGCCATAATTGCTGTATCGCAGGAAGTATCCTTCATATAGTAGAATTTTCCCGTGGAGAGACACCAATCGAGTATCTTTGGAGTAACGAGCCGCTTGTAGGGATATGGGCACTCGTATAGACCAAGCTTGACATCCTTGGGAAGAGCGGCGATGATCTTTTCTGCGTTGGAAATAAAGACGTCATCTCCCTCATTTTTAGGGTCGAGCCGGTTTGTGATGAGTATCAGCGCATCGGTGCCGGATTTCCACACGGCGTTCAGTTCCTCGATTTGATCCTCAACGCTTTCGCTGATATGACCGGAGGAGACGACGGTAAACTGTTTTTGGAAACGATTCTCCAACTCTTTTGCGCGTGCATAGACCTTTTGATTTAGTGTGGTTCTTTCCTCTAAGGAAAGATAAAAAATCTCGCTGGATTGGCAAATGGCAAAAATTCCGTTCAATCCATTTTGAAAATACCAATCCACATATTTGACCGCAGTGTCATAATCGACCTTACCGTCGGGGGTATAGGGGGTGATCATTGTGGTGAAAATATTCATTTTTATACCTCTGAGTTTTTTTACATATTATATCACTTCTGCCCGGTAAGTTCAATATGCGATCGCGACCTGTTTTTATAAAAAATGGACATTACGATTGATATTATGATAAAAACATGATATAATAAAAAAACAAAAGGGGGCAACCGGAGGATGAAAGATGAAAATTCTTTTTAACCAATCGAAAAATAACGGATTTCAAGGTGAGGACGCTCTTGAAAAATGCGGAATTGCGCAATGTTATCTAAAAGAAATTCGCTCCGTATATGATAAAACAAATGTTACAAAAAAAAGACATTATCACAAAGGTGTTGAGATACATATCATCAAAAAAGGATATCAGATCTACGATATGGGGGATAAATCTATAAAGATTGAAGAAGGCTCTCTTTTGATGATCTCCCCCTTGTCGTATCATCGTCTGATTGCAGAGGCGAGTGAAACAGAAAAGTATTCTTTTTCATTTGAACTAAAAAGCAACAGTATGGCGGAGCAGCTTCTCAAGGAAGTGAGGGGGTGTATTTCGTGTGAAACACCAATTTCGGTACGAGAGAATATCTCCTTCATAAAAGAAGAAAAAAAAGCACACAAGCTATATCATTCGGTGCTCATCTGCCATCGTGTGCTTGAGTGTATGATTCAAATATTACGCTTATTGCCGCCGGCAGTTACTGAAAAAACGGTCGAGGAATCGGGAGATATTCGACTGGAGCTTGCCAAACGGTATATCGAGGATAATATTTGCAACGCCATTTCGGCTGAGGAGCTTGCAGATTACTGCCATCTCGGGAAAAAGCAGTTAAGTCGTATATTTTTATGTGAGGAAGGATGTACTGCGATGGAATATGTGAGACAAGCGCGTTGCCGTCATATTGAAAAGCTCCTTGCGGATCCTTCGAGGACACTATCCGGAATCAGCGAGGAGATGCATTTTTGCAACGAATATTATTTCAACACTTTTTTTAAGCAATACGCAGGCATGACACCGGGAGCATATCGTCGCACTGTTCTTGGCGCATGTTAAGTGAAAAGTGAAAAGGTAAAAAGCAAAAATCCAAGTCTTTCAACTTGGATTTTTGGGATCGTAGTATAAAAAAGCAACTCGTAAAATCACGGCGATAGGCGTGGATGAAATCCGCAGCTTGTCTGCGGTATGGAATCAACACGAAGTGTTGAATGTAATCAATCCGAAGGAGATGCGGTTTATGCGCGCTTTGCGCGATGCCATGCGCGACTTCGTCGCAATTCCATACAACGCGCAAGCGCGTTGATTACATACCAATCCTTCGGATTGGATAGAAAAAAGCAAGTCTCTCGACTTGCTTTTTTCTTGGAGCGGATTACGGGCATACTCCTTGCGGCATTCGCCTGCTTCGCAGGCCTGGGGCGCTGCCCCTCGCTCGGCTATGCCGCGCCGCCGCGGAGCAATCGGCGCTCGCGCACTTGCAAGCAAGCTTGCAGACGCGCTTCGCTTGATTTTCGAACCCTTTGGGTTCGTCGAGCCCGTAAGCGGCTCGGGAAAAGAAAAAAACCATCCACGAGGGATGGTTTTTTCTTTTTCTGGAGCGGATTACGGGGCTCGAACCCGCCACCTCCACCTTGGCAAGGTGGCGCTCTACCAAATGAGCTAAATCCGCACATGGTGCCTCCGGTCGGAATCGAACCAACGACACGAGGATTTTCAGTCCTCTGCTCTACCAACTGAGCTACAGAGGCGGATGCGAGAATGGCGACTCGGATGGGGCTCGAACCCACGACCTCTAGCGTGACAGGCTAGCGCTCTAACCAACTGAGCTACCAAGCCATTCTCGTTTGTGACCCGGTGGGAGTCACTATTGAAAAAGAAGAGCAAGCTCTTCTAATGGTGGAAGCTAAGGGGCTCGAACCCCTGACCCTCTGCTTGTAAGGCAGATGCTCTCCCAACTGAGCTAAGCTTCCGTTCCGATTGCGCTTAACTATTATAGCAAAAGAAAATCCATTTGTCAACCCCTTTTCGAAAAGTTTTTTAAAAAAATTAAAAAATGCGTTTTTTCGCCGCATTTTTCTCCGCGGATGCCTCGGGATCGATGGCAAAATAATATAAGCACAAAGTGAAATAATCTATTGATTTTTTCCTTTTTCCATAATATAATACAAATATAGACAACGGCGCACACGCGCACCAAGCCTCAAAAAAAGGAGTCATTAAAATGAATCTCTCTGCCATCGAGATGAATATACTGAAGGAAAAGATCCAAAAGGTTTGCGGCTATGAGGGTGCGCTTTCGGTCCATGCGCACGCATCCGACCGCCTTACCGTGGAAGGCAACGGTACGCACCTTTCCATCGGCTACGAGGGCATCACGGACTTCTGCCGCGCGATCGCGCTTTCGATCATGAGGATCCGCGAGGGCGAAAAGGTCTTTCACATTGAGGAGCGCCGCCGCATCGAAACCACGGGCATTATGCTGGATGCCTCCTATGAGGGAATGCTGACCGTTTCCGCCCTTAAGGAATATATCGACTATATGGCCGCTATGGGACTCAATATGCTGATGCTCTACACCGAGGACACCTACGAGGTGGAAAAATATCCGCAGATGGGCTATCAGCGCGGACGCTACACCAAAGCGGAGCTTGCCGAGATCGATTCTTATGCGCGCTCTATGGGCGTGGAGCTGATCGGATGCATCCAGACGCTCGGACATATGAAGCAAGTGATGAAATGGGCGGATTTTTCGGACATTTCGGAAAGTGCCACCCTGCTTCTCCCCGGCGAAGAAAAAACCTACGAATTCATCGAAGAATGCATCAAAACGATCTCGGAGAGCATTTCCTCGCGCCGCATCCACGTGGGGCTTGACGAAGTGTTCGGTCTCTGTGAGGGCAAATACAAGGCGCTTCACGGCCCTGCCGATCCGCTTTCGGTCTACACGGAGCACGTTTGCCGCGTATATAAGATCTGCGAAAAATACGGCCTTAGGCCTATGATGTGGTCGGATTGCTTCTTCCGCTTCTGCATGAAGCATCCGGGCTACGGCATTCAGTACAGCGCCACCGAGCCGATCCGCCCCGAAATCCTTGCCAAGGTGCCGAGCGGAATGCAGATGGTGTACTGGGAATACGAGGAGCAAAGCGAGGCGGTCTACGATGCGATCATCAAGGCGCACGCGCCTCTCGGCGGTGACTGCATCATGGCAACCGCCGCCTGGTGCTGGGACGGACAGCTCCCCTATGCAGACTACATTTTCAAAACGCAAACGCCCGCTCTGCGCGCGGCTGTCAAGAACGGCCTGAAAACCGCATTTGCCACGCATTGGACGGCGGGTACGCAGGCAGGCGACTACTTTTGGACGCTTCCCACGCTCGCCATCTACGGTCAATACGGCTACGAGGGCGCGAATACGAGCGAGGCTGCGATCGCACGCCTGCTGAAAAGCTGCACGGATATGGATCTTTGCGCGATCCGCCTCTTCGATATCTATCATAGCCCCACCCGTTTCCTTTTCCACGAGGGCGAAAAATACCTCGACTCTCCCGTGCTGATCAACACCGTCGGCCGCACGGACAACCCTGCGGACGAATACCGCGCGGCATCCGAAAAAATGCGCACCTATAAGAGCAAGAAATGGGATGCGCTCTATACCTTCGCGGCGGATCTTTTGGAGCTTGTCTCCATCAAATGCGAGCTTTTGAACCGCCTGCAGCCCGCCTATGCGGCAAAGGATCGCGCGTATATGGAAAAGGCCGCCAAGGTGCTTATTCCGCGCGTGATCGCGCTGCTTCGCGCTCTGCGCCTTTCGCGGCAAAACCGCTGGCTTGCGGTGCAAAAGCCCTTCGGCTTTGGCGGTCTGAATGCCGTATACGGCGCGGCCATCGCGGAAATGGAATACACCGAGGCGCGCCTTTTGAGCTACGTGGATGGCGAGGTCGCCGTTCTCGAGGAGCTTACGCAGGAAAACCCGGGCTTCCGCTACGCCGACGATAAAAAGAGCGATTTCCGCTTTATATGAATCATAAAAACCAGGGCGCATAGCACGATTTGTCCGCTAAGGACTTCACGCTATGCGCCTTGGTTTTTATTGCTGTAAAATTATTTGATTTCCCTCGACAAGGGCTTCTGCCTCTCAAAATATTCCTTCGTCGCCTTCACGACCACGCCCGAAAGCGCGATCAAGGCGATCAGGTTCGGGACGGCCATCAGCACGTTGAAGCAATCGGCCACGAGCCAAACCGTTTTGATCTCTGCCACCGCGCCGATGAAAACGAACGCCACGTAGATCAGGCGGTAGGTTGCCACCGCGCCGAGCACGTGGTTTTTAAACACGTAGCCCACGCAGACCTCTCCGTAATACGCCCAGCCGAGAATCGTGGAAAGCGCAAAGAACACGGTTGCGATCGCGATGCCGATCTCGCCCACCACGGGAATTGCCTCACCGTAAGCCGCGCCGCTGAGCGCCGCACCGCTGACCGAGGGCTCAACGCCCGCATGAAAGGCCGCAAGATAAACGTCGGAGGTAAGAACGACGAGCGCCGACATGGTGCAGATCACAATCGTGGTGATAAATACCTCGAAAACGCCCCACATACCCTGCTTCACGGGCTCTTTCGTTGTAGATGCCGCGTGCGCAATGGGTGCGCTGCCAAGACCTGCCTCGTTTGAGAACACGCCGCGGCCAACGCCGTAGCGCATTGCCGCCATAATCCCGTAGCCCGCCGCGCCGCCGAATGCCGCACGGAAATTAAACGCCTCGCGGAAGATGAGAGCAAAGGCCTCGGGGATCTTGCTCACGTTGATGCAAAGCGCAACGATGGATGCGAGAATAAAGAAGGAAGCCATCACGGGAACGAGCTTTTCATTCACCGATGCGATGCGCTTCACGCCGCCGAGAATCACCGCGCCGACGATCACCGTGAGAACAATGCCCGTGATCCAAGGCGCAACGCCGAAGCTTCTGTCAAGCGCGCCGGAAATGGAATTGGACTGCGTCGCGTTACCCGTACCGATACAAGCGATCATGGCAAATACGGCGAAAACGATCGCCAGCCACTTAACACCGAGTCCGTTCTTGATATAATACATCGGGCCGCCGGCATACGCGCCGCCCATGGTCTTCTCACGGTATTTCAAGGAGAGAACGATCTCGGAATACTTCGTTACCATGCCGAGAAGCGCGCTCACCCACATCCAGAAGATCGCGCCCGGACCGCCCGAAACCAGCGCCGTTGCAAGACCTGCAATGCTTCCCGTTCCGATCGTGCCGGCAAGCGCCGTCGTCACCGCCTGGAAGGGAGAAACGCCGCTTTCGCTTTTTTCATGATTTTTCTTATCAAAAAGACTTCCCACCGTGCTTTTCATCACGGTGCCGAATTTTCTGAACTGGAAAAGACGCGTCTTATAAGTCAAAAACGCTCCGACCGCAATCATCAGCACCATCATTGCTATGCTGAGAATATGATCGTACGCAAAGCTGAGCACTGAATTCAGCGCATTCAAGATTGCCGCCATAGGACCTCCGATATTTTTTTAACAAAGAAGAAGGAAATTCCCCGATTATGTATTATATAGGATAAACGAAAAAATGTCAAGATAATTTTTTGCAAAGAATTTCCCTTAAATTTCCACCGCGCTTCGATTGTTGACATTTTATCAAAATTGTGCTATGATAAAGCCAACGAATGCACAAAAAAATGCAAAAAACGGAGGAAATAAAAATGCTGAACATCGGTGATTTCGCCCCTGATTTTATCCTTGCGGACAAAAACGGAAACGAGGTGCGCCTCTCGGATTTCCTCGGCAAGCGCGTGGTTCTCTACTTCTACCCGAAGGACAACACCCCCGGCTGCACGCGCCAGGCCTGCGCCTTCGCCGCGCATTTCGAGGAATTTAAAAAGAGAAATATCGCCGTCATCGGCATCAGCCGCGACAGCGTGGCATCGCACGAAAAATTCGCCGCAAAATACAGCCTTCCCTTCACCCTTCTCTCCGATCCCGAGAGAAAAGCCATCGAGCCCTACGGCGTTTGGCAGGAAAAGAAGCTTTACGGCAAGGTGAGCTTCGGCATCGTGCGCACCACCTTCGTGATCGGCGAGGACGGAAAAATCACACACGTCATGCCAAAGGTCAAGCCCGACACCAACGCCGAGGAGATCCTTGCTATGCTGTAAAGCAAAAAAGTGCAATTTTGCACATATTTATTTACAAACACAACATTAAAAAGCGATATCCGTACCCATTTCGGAAGCGGATATCGCTTTTTGCTTATTCTTTTCACTTCAAGGTATAATACTTTTGGAATTTACTCTTTGGCTTTTCCGGAATCGTTTGCGCAAGCAATCCCTTTTCGATCATGGGCTTCAAATATTTCGTCACGAGATAATACGGCGAGCTCATCTTCAAATGCGCCACAACCTCGTCCTTAGATTTGGGCGTTTGGCAAAAGGCGCGGATCTGCTCCTCTATCGATTGCTCGGCGGATACCACGGTATCGCTCTCCGTTTTTTCCTGCGAAGCACGGCTATTATAGAGCGTTACCTTAAAATTCCCCCGCTGACTCTCAAACACAGGCGGCAAAAGCCCTGCATCGTGCATTTCCTTCACGATGGTCGGTATACCGGAAAAGCGGTTTTCCGTGTTGATCATCACCTCTAAGCTTCCTGCGAGAAAGGGATTCCTTGTGTCTGCGGGGAGCTTACCGAGATCATTCACGGTCAATCTTCCATATAATCCACCCGGATTTTCCACCTCCAAGCGATCCTTATACAGTATGATGCGAATGGGCGAATCCTCCGTATGAACGCTGTAATCTCTATGGATCAGCGCATTTAAAATAATTTCTCGCACAGCCTTCAGCGGATACTCGGGGCGATCCTTGCGAGCGCCGCTTGCATCGATCACCGTTGCCGTACGGATATTGCGGCGAACGAACGCCATTGCCCCCTCCAGCATCTGTGGAATCGTTCCGTCAAAGCGCTTGTTATCAACGAATCTTTCGCCCGATGCTCCAAGCTCGCCCATGGAAAGTCCATCCACCACCATCGCCGTGATGCTCATCTGCGGAAAGAAGGCCTGTGGATAATCTCCGAGCACCAAAAGTCCTGCAACGCTCGGCTTCCCCTCCGAAGTCATGCCCTGCAATGCAAGAATTTTTTCCTGAGGATGCTTTGCAAGATTTGCTTTCTCCTTTTTTATCCTTAAAAAATATTCATCCAGCAAATCTTGATCAAAATCGCCTACTTCGGCTCTCTGCACCGCACGAAGCTCATCTCTCGTTTTTTTCTTATACGCCTCGTATGCGTAGACCTCGTATTCCGTCATCGGCTCATCCGATTCGCCAACGCGAATGTAAGAACCGCGAATCCGTCCGGCCGCCTTATAAAAGCACGGCTTTTCATGGGCGTCAACCTCCGAGATCTCCGCAGAAACCACCGTCCTGCCATCAAAATCAACAACCGTGAAGATCGGCCGAACGATCGGCTCCATCTGCAACGCCTTTTGCACCACCTTGGTCTGCAGATCCTGCGGATCGTACACGCCCGTAACGGCATATCCGTTTTTCTCATCAATACCGAAAACGATCGTTCCGCCGCCGTGCTGATTGGAAAAGGACGACAAGGTGTCATATAGCCTTTCGGGCGCACCTTTGCCTGCCTTTTTGAGCTCCAGATTCTGGCGCTCACAGCGATTCGCTTGCACGCTCTCTACCAATGCATAAAGTTCTTCGGGAAGCATAAAACCTCTCCTCCTCATATTCTTCAAAAGAATTATAGCATTTTTCAAAAGACTTGTCAAGATTTTTCGCAACACTCTTATGATTTTTCTAAAATTTCAGTATTTTTTCGCAACTCAATTGTTGTTTTTCAAAGTTTTTGATCATTTTTCAAAAATCATATCATATTTTTCGCAAATATTTTTGATTTTTCAAAAAAACCGCTTTGAAATTTCCCACTCAATTTGCGAAAAAAAGCGATATCCAACCCGAACGGGAAAACGGATATCGCTTTTATTTTTTGTATTTTCTTTAGGACAGGAAGAAGATCTCGGGCATGAGGGTGCGCATTTCGCACGCGATACGGATCGTGCTTCCCTCTTTTTTGAAGGGCACGGCCTCGCGCGTTCCGTCGGGCATAAGGCGCTCGACGCGTGCGACCGGCTCAGTGACGGTGAGGGGCATATCCTCCAGAACGTCAAAGCCGAGGTTGAAGGCGGCGACCATTCTCTCGCCGCTCGCAAGGCGGCCGGCGCGGAGGTAGACCTCGCCGTCCTCGGGATAATAGATCGGCAGAAGGCCGTTCCTTCCGAGAATTTCGATGAACTGATTCTTTCTCGATTCGCAAAGAAGCGAGAACGCCGTGTGATAAAGGAAGGGCATATCGGGCGTGCCGCAGAAAACGACCGTTTCGCCGCCCTCGGAATTTTTACATCTCGTCACGGCGGGGGAGGTCGGGATCTTTTCCCCGGTTCTCTGATCCGCGTGGTAGCATTCGGAAAGGATCTCTATATCCGCTTTGCAGGGCACGAGCTCCTTAAAATCATACTGCTTGGCAATGCATTCGCCCGCGAGGATCTCGCCGTTGATCACCTTGCCCTCCCAGGGACGGACGGTGACTCCGAGATCGGAGGCAAAGCCGCGCGCGCAAAGCTTCTCTGCCGCGCCGACCGAGAGGATCAGCGTTCCGCGCATGAAGGAGCGGATCTGCGCATCGTCAAAGCCGTCGGTGGAGAAATCGTCAAGGAACACAGCGCCCTCGCCCGCATTTCCGAAATAGACGGGCAAACCGAGGCGCTCCAGAACGCAGGTTGCCCACGGGGAAAGATTTTTTCCCTGCGAGGCGGGCACGAAGCCGTAGTTCTGCATCTTCGTCAGAGGAATGCGGCAACCGAAGGGCGAAAAATCCTTCACGTACTCCGCGAGTGCCTCATAGAATTTTTCATGCCTTGCAAGCACCTTGCGGTACGCCTTACCCGCGTTCGGTTCGTAAGCCAACGTTCGGGAGATCCAATGCTTCGCACCCGTCGCGCCCTCCAAGATCGAGCCGACGAAATGGCCGTGCATATACGCGGCGGAGGTGCTGTATCGGTTCTGCGGACAGGTATCGGTTTCGGCAAGGAATACCTTCACGGTGTCCTTCACGTTTTCCTTGAGGATCGCGGCGCGGAAGAGCTGCTGCAAAAAGCCTCTCGGAGAGGAAGAAACGGCGTAAGGGCCGCCGTTGAGGCGGATCGTGGGCGGATGCCCCTTGCCCGCAAAGGCCACGGCGGTAGAGTCCGAAAACTCCACGAAGGTCGTGGTGTAAATACCCGAAACGATGCCTCGGATCGTGGGATCGACCATATCCAGTCCCTCGCGCATGGCGCGAACGGCGGAAACAATACCCTCTCTCTGGGTATCCACGTAGATCTGCGTGAGGCGCTTATCCTCATCGGTAGTTCCCTGCGTGCAGGCGTAGATCTCCTCACGCGTCATTTTCTTACCTGCGCGGCGCGCGAACTCTGCAAGGTGATACTTGCAGGCGCAGCCCTTCGTGGGCTTATAGAGAAGTCCAAGGTCATCGTCCAGCATGACCATCGCGGGCTTATGCTCGGCAAGAATGCGGAACTGCTCGCGGATGTAATCATGGAAATTCGGATCTAAGGGACAGCAGGTCACATCGCGATCCTCGCCCGTCACAAGGCTGACAGAGGGCTGGAAGGGATAGGGCGCAAAGGGCTTTGTGATGTGCCCAAGCGTTGCCTGCACGAGAACGCCGTACTTCGCCCCTGCAGG
>JAZQTA010000119.1:0-7833 GCA_045630385.1 Eubacteriales bacterium
ATTAATGAATATAAAAAAAGAGTGCTCGGGGAGGGGACCCCCGTGGGGTGCACTCCGAGCGCCCTTTTCGGATTTAACCAAAAAAGAAAGATCATACGCCCAAAAGGACGGCCAAAAGCAGAAATGCAACCGAGCAAGCGAACAAAAGCAGCTGGAAAAGGCCCGTGCGCTTGATCCAATCGATATAGCTGACCTCCGCCAATCCCAATCCCACCACGAGCGTGCCGCACGTGGGAAAGAGCACGTTTGTATATCCGTCTCCGAACAAAAAGGCCAAAATCACAATATTTTTACTGATGCCGGGCAAGGGCGCCAGAGTCAGAAGCGGAATGAGAAGGAACGCCTTTCCCGAGGATCCCGGAATAAAGAACTCGAAAAGGAGCACCAAAAGATAGAGCAAAATGACCGTAACGTACGGCGAGAGCGAGGCCGTGAAGGAGCGGAAATAATGGAAAAGCGTATGTAAAATATTTCCGTTTTCTGCAATGTATTTTACGCTGAAGGCCAGCAGAATGATGACGATCGAGGGTAACATATCGCGCACGCCACCGAAAAATCCGCGCGCAGTTTCCTTCATGCTTCCAAGCGCCAGTTTTCCGATGATAAAAGTACCGCTGACGAATACGAGCGCCATAAATACCATCGAAAGTCCAAGATCGGCAATCGGCGGGATCGCCGATGCCAGCACCAGCACCAGCGTTGCCGCACAAAAGAGGATGAGGATCCCCTTCGATTTTGCAACGTAGCTGCGGCGCTCCCCCTCGGTGAGGGCTACGAATTCCTCCTCCGTTTCGTCTATCGCAAGCAATTTTTCATCGCGCTTGGCCATAAAGACGAGGTGGAACGAGGTAACGACGTACAAAACGGCGAAGATCAGGAGGCGATACCAAATTCCGTCCAAGATATTCACGCCCGCAAGATCGGAAGCAATACCGACGGTGAAGGGATTGAAGAGTGCCGTGGTGAAGCCGACGCCGGTGGTGACAAGAACAAGGCTGATGGCCTGCTGCTTGCTCCAGTTCATGGCGTTGGCAAAGGACAGAAAGATTGGAAAGAGGATAAGAAGCTCCTCCTGCAAGCCGAAAAAGGCGGAGAGCAGCATCATAAACAGCGTGACGACCCAGATCAGAAGATAGCGCTTATGATAAAAACGATCGACAAGGAGCTTCAGTATGGCAAAAAGCCCACCCGTAAGGTCCAGCACCTTGAAGGTGCCGCCGAGCACCAAAAGCACGGCAATGATCTGAATGATATTGAAATTTCCCTCTCCGATGATCAGCGCCTCGATCGGAGCGCTGAACCAACGGTATACCGGCAGGCGCGTTTCGCTTTCGATAAACGAAAACGAATCCGGGATGATATCGCCGTTTTCATCAAAGGCGTACTGTCCGGTCGGAATCACGTAGGTCAAAATGCCGACGAGGATCATGATACCGAGCAGGATCGCACATATCGACAAAAAGCTTTTTAGACCAAATTTAATATCGCTATTTAAACGCTCATTGTTATCATTCATCTTTTTTCTCCTTTGGCGCGAAAATAAAATCAATGATCCTATCCTTAAAGGCAATCGACACAACGACGCAAACGATGATGACCAAAAGAATGATATACGAGGTAAGCGGAGAGGACGAGGTGGTGATCTTCACGCCTGCCCAAAGGGTGATAACAACGTCGGGCAAGGGGCCGAGAAGCGTGATCAGCGCGTATTTCCACCATTTCATTCCGCTGCTCGCGGCAACCGTGTGGATCAAGAGGAAAGGAACGAAGGGCGCAAGATAAGCCAAAAACAGGAAAACGTAAATGCTTCGCTTGCTGTTTTTGATCTTTTCTTCCATGAGAAGATGCTCTTTTCTCCGCTTTTCCGAGCTCAAGAGCACCGCACTGCGCGTGAAAAGAAACGCAAGCTGGCTCGCCAAAAATATCGACAGCGACACGTGCAGAACGCCGAACGGAAGCCCATAGCTGACGGCCGAGGCCAGCTGCACGGGAACGGAGGAAATGATCGGGAAAAAGAAAAGCACCACAATGACCAGAGTGATCGCGCTCGCGCCGAGCACGCCAAGCGAAAGCACGTAATCCTTTACGATCGAGGCACCGCTGACCACCTGCTTGAAGAGATAGGAAATGATCTCCCACTCAAAGATCGAGAAAACGAGAATGCCGATCAGAATAAGGACCGTAAACAAAAGAATAAGCCGTTCTTTTTTACTGCGCATAATCGTACACCTCGTCACTCACCTTTTTCCAAACCTCATCGTACAAATTATGGATCTCCTCGGAGGCGATCATCCATTTTGCAATCAGCTTTTCATTTTCCGTAAATTTGAAGTTATAATACTTGTTTTTGTAATAAATGTCGCAGTCATATTGCAGTGACATCGTCATGGAGTAAAGCGCCTTTGCTTCAAAGAAAAGATCAACCGTCTCCCCGTCTTGCGTTCCCTGATAGCGAAGGCCTTGGTTCGTAAGCGTCAAAACGCCCTCACCGATATAGACCAGAGAATAATTTTTCCCCAGGCGCTCGGTGTTGATCTTACCGAGCCTTGCATGCGTTTGCATAGCAAAGCCCTCGTCCTGCACCTCCTTCGCCAAAACGCGCCTCTGCCACTTATACCACTCGTCGATATTCGCGAAGGGCAAGGGATGCTTCTGCGCATGGATGTCGTAATAGCAGTCCATCGAAATAGTGAAGCCACATTCGCGGCAGATCATGCGATCCCCTTCTGTATAAAGGCAAGCCTCCTTCTCACAGTGTGGGCATTTATACAGGATGTTTTCAAGACCGTAAACGTTCGGCTTCTTTCCGCGAAAGGCAACCTTTTGACGTCTGTCGGTAAACTCGTTATAGCGGAAGCTCTCAAGAAGCCGCTCCTGAAGCGCATCGTGCGACAGCGTATCAAAATCCCCCTCATCAAAGAGCTTACGGAAGCGGACGGTAATTTGTCCTCGCTTTACGTCGGAGGAATAGCGGGTTCTGGCAAAATAAGAGCCCTCGGTGGTAATGAGCGCCACAGGCAGGCGAAGCTTTTCAAGGAGCGCCATCGTTGCGGGGTTGATGGGATGGCAGGAGCCGCTTGTGGATTGAATGCCCTCGGGAAAGATCACGAGGCTATCCCCAAGCCGCACGGCCTGAAGCATTTGCACCGTGGCCGAAAGATCCGGCTGATACAGGAACTTGGCAATTACCCCAAGCTTTTTGAGGAGGGTGTAAACAAAGCGCTGAAAAATATTCTGATAGCCGCACAAAACGTGCACGTCACAGCGCCCAAGACCTGCAAAAACGTAGATATAATCCAGCGTGGATTTGTGCTGACAAAGGAAAACCATCTGCCGCTTTCCAAGGGCGCGATACTCCTCGTCATACACGAACTTAACCTTACGCCGGCGGCAGATCAAGCGCATGGCGTGCATAATGATAAACGCCAGCGGCTGACTCGGTTTTTTGAGCTTCCGGCTTTTAAAAGCCTTGCTTAAATCTTTTTTCATATCAGTTACGCCGCCGGGGGGGCGACTTCCTTTTTTGTTTTCAGATTGTTTATTTATTCATTATAGCACTCTTCGACAAAAAAATCAAGATTTTTTTTACAACCCATATTTTATATATAAATATTTTTTCTGAAACACATGCTTCTATCATAGATTTTTACGCCGTTTTGTATTCATTTCAAAAACAAAAGAAAAAGGGGCGCCTTCCTTGGAAGGCACCCTCACTCTCTGTCTTACGAATGCTCACGGCCGGAGAATTTCTTGATCAGCAAAAGCAGGCCGAGGATCAAAACGGCAGGAAAAACCGATGCAAAAAGCAAGCCCGTTTTCAGATTGCCGCCCGCCGCATCCGCGATCGCGCCGACCGCGGCAGGACCGATCGCCGCGCCGAGATCTCCCGCCAACGCAAGGAAAGCGAACATCGCCGTTCCGCCCTTCGGGCATTTTTGCGAGGAGATACAAAGCGTTCCCGGCCACATGATGCCGACCGCCAGGCCGCAAAGCGCACAGCCGATCAAGCCGAGGATCGGGATCGGAGAAAGCGACGCCGTCAGATAGCAAGCCACGCACATCACGCCGCAGATCAGCATCACCTTAACAAGATCCAGCCGCTCGCTCTTCTTTCCGTAAAATACGCGCGCAAGTCCCATGCATGCGGCAAACATACAAGGACCTGCAAGATCGCCGACGGTTTTAGAAACGCCGAGCGCCGATTCGGTAAAGGCGGAGGCCCATTGCGTCATCGTTGCCTCGGATGCGCCCACGCAGACCATAAGCAGGATCATCAGCAAGAACACGGGAAGCCCGAGAAGCCGACCGATCCCCATTCCCTCGCCTTCCTCCACCAGCCGCTCGATCGGGCAGAAGAGAAAATTCACGGTGTTCACCAAAGGAACGAGCGCCCATATCAGCGTCAAAATCTGCCAATGCGCCATACCGA
Organism: Eubacteriales bacterium; assembly: GCA_045630385.1. GTDB lineage: Bacteria > Bacillota > Clostridia > Oscillospirales > CAG-272 > UBA1740. The sequence continues at coordinate 4,430 of JAZQTA010000119.1, forward strand.
AGATCGCAAAAAAGACCGTGGAGCCGAGGATCACGCCGACCGCGCCCCAGCAATAAAACGAATGCAAAAGGCTCATGACGCCCGCTTTATTCTCAAACGGACACGCCTCGACGATCGGGCTGAGCAAAACCTCCACAAGACCGCTGCCAATGGCGTAAAGAACGACGGAAATAATGATACCGACGAAGGGATTTTTCAAAAGCGAAGGCAAGAATGCCATCAGCACAAGTCCCAAAGCGGAAACCACCTGCGAGGCGACCACGCAAACGCGGTAACCGATCAGATCGGCAAACTTCACCGCCACCAGGTCGACGAGAAGCTGCGTTAAGTAAAAGACAAGCGGGATCAGCGCGATCATTTCAAGCGAAATTCCATACGATCCCTTAAAGGTCAGGAACAAAAGCGGCGTGAAATTCGCGGTGATCGCTTGCGTGATAAAGCCGAGATAGCAGGCAATCAGCGTTTTCTTATAGTTTTTCGATTTCGTCATAGTATCTCCTTGATACAAATTCTCACAAAGTATTTTTCAAAAAAGCGGAAATAAAAAAAGCAAAGCATCGAAATTCCGCTTTCTCCTTTCCCAATTGTAGCACATCCAAGGCGCAAAATCAATGCTTTTTGAAAAAATGCAGGCATCCATGCGGGGCGAGCCGAATAAAAAACGAATCCTTCGCGGCGCACCTTGGTAATATCAAACGATTTTCTTGCAATTTCGGTTCTTTTTAATAGGATAGAATTGACTTTTTCTTTGGCGCATGGTATACTAACCCCAAAGCATCTCCTTTTCTTACAAAATCTTTTCCGAAAGGATAAAAATATGGAAAACAAGCTCTACGGCAAAACCGTGATCTTTAACGGCGATTCGATCTGCGCAGGGCGCGAAAGCTGCGGCTCCTGGGCCACCCGAATTGCGGAGAAAAACGCGCTCAAGGCTTATAAGAACTACGCCGTTGGCGGAGGCATCATTTCCGAGGGGCTCTGCTATCAAAGCGGCACGCCGCGCCACTCGGTTTCCGCGTCGCTTGAAAAAATGCACGAGGAATATCCCGATGCCGACTATATTGTGATCGAGGGCGGCACCAACGATGCCGACCTGCACAGCCATATCGAGGAGCGCGACCTGCGCGGCGGCTTCGATCCCTACGATTTCAGCGGCGACTACGACCGCACGACCTTTGCAGGCGCTTTGGAGAGCATCTTCTACCGCGCAACGCGGCTTTGGTGCGGCAAAAGGATCTGCTATATCGTGGCGCACAAAATGACCTGGGGCGCTTGCTTTATCAATCGCCGCTCCTATTTTGATCTCGCAATCGAGATCTGCAAAAAATGGGGCATTCCCTACCTCGATCTCTGGAACGGCTGCTACCTCAATTCCTCGCTTCCCTGGATGTACGATAAGGAAAAGAACGCCGAGGAAAACGAGGCCCGCGGCTCTATGTATATCGACAGCCAGCATCTTTCCTCGCGCGGCTACGATCTGACGGCGGATATCATTGATTCCTTTTTGAAAACGCTCTGATTCACTTCTTTCTTATACGGAGGACCGCACCATGCTGAAAATTTACAAAATCGATGCAAGCCCCGTCATCGACTTCGCCGCAGAGGAGCTGAAAAAATATCTGCGCATGATGATGCCAAGCGACGGCGAGATCACGATCGAATACAAGCCCGACGCCGAGGAGGGCTTCCGCCTCGGTCTTATGCAGACCTTCGGGCTGGATACCTCGGATGCCGAGATCACGGAGCTTGACGATATTCTTTATATGGACACCGCCTGCGAGGGCGGTATCATCGCGGGCGACAATCCGCGCTCGGTGCTTCCCTCGGTTTACGAATACTTAAGCCAGAACGGCTGCCGCTTCCTCTTCCCCGGCGTGGACGGCGAACTGATCCCCATCAAGAAGATCGCGCCCGTGAAATACCGCTTTAAGCCCTCGATGCGCTACCGCGGCCAGGTGAACGAATCCGCCACCAGCCAGCGCGCCATGCTTGAAACGATCGACTTCGGTCCGAAGGTCGGCCAGAACTGCTACATGATCCAGTTCCTCATTCCGACGGAATACTATAACCAATACTACGGATTTTTTTACAACAAAACCCGCAATCCCGCGCGCCTGACGGATGCCAACGTTTTGCAGTATAAGCGCGTATGCGAGGCAGAGATTGCAAAGAGAGGTTTACAATTTCACGATGCTGGGCATGGATTCACCATTGAGCCCTTCGGCATCTCCTCCGTGGAATTCGATGCCAAGGACGAATCCGCATACCCGAAGGAGGCCATCGAAAATCTGGCCCTCGTGAACGGCAAGCGCGGCTTCTTCAAGCCCGCACATATGAAGGACGCGCCGCACGGCTATCCGATCTACACAAACTTCTGCATGTCGAATAAGCGGGCGAGAAAAACCGTCCTGGACTACGTGATCGACTACGCGCGCCGCGGCACGAACGTGGATTATCTGCACCTTTGGCTGGCCGATGGGCGCAACAACCACTGCGAATGCCCCGAATGCATCAAAAAGAGCGCCTCGGATTGGTATATCGATTGGCTCAACGAGGTGGATGCCGAAATGACGCGCCTCGGCTTAAAGACGCGCATCGTTTTCATCGCTTATTCCGATCTGATCTATCCCGCCGAGACCGAGCGCCTTCAAAACCCCGACCGCTTCACCTTTATGCTCGCGCCGATCACGCGCTCTTATACGACGACCTTGCCCTTCCCCGTGGAGGAGGCGAAAACCGTTCCCTATCAGCGCAACCGAACCGCACCCCCGACCTCCCTCTCCGAGTTTCTCGCCTACGGCCGCAGATGGAGAGAGAGCTTTGGCGGCGGCGCTTTCGTTTTCGAATATTACTTCTGGATGCCGCAATATTACGATCCCTCCTCGCTTGCCATTTCAAGGCGCATCGCAGAGGATATCCCGATGTATCAAAAGGAAAGCTATCAAGGAATCTTGGAGGACGGAAGCCAGCGCTCTTACTTCCCGACAGGCTTCCCCTTCTATCTCTATTCCCGCATGCTTTTCGATACCTCTCTTACCTATGAAGAGATCAAGGAAGAATACTTCTCTGCCGCCTTCGGTGAGGATTGGCGCGAGTTCTACGATTATCTCGAGGGCGTGGAGCACGTTCTTGATCAAAGATATCTCGCGGGCGAGCTTTCCTCCAATGCAAATATCGGAAAATACTATAACCCCGCCTTCGGAGAAAAGCTTTCCGCGCTGGATGCCGTTCTTGCGAAGGGCAAGGCCGCCGTGGAGGCGCATTACAATATGCCCGACCGCGCGCAGACCGTTTCGGTGCGCCTCATCGAAAAGCACATCGAATTCTGCCGCCTTCTTGCCGATGCGCTGAAATTCAAATGCATCGGAAAGGATAAGGAGGCAAAGGACGCCTTCAAGATTCTT
>JAZQTA010000120.1:0-22639 GCA_045630385.1 Eubacteriales bacterium
CATACTACGATGTCACCGATGCTGGCATAGCGACGTCCCGAGCCACCGAGAACACGGATGCACATAAGCTCTTTTGCACCGGTGTTATCGGCAACCTTCATTAACGATTGCTGCTGAACCACTGTTTTTTCCTCCTTTTTCCGCAATCCTTTAACCTGCGTACTGGTTTAGTGATGTCTAAAACTTATTTTTAATTACTTCGCCTTCTCGACGATGTTAACGAGTCTCCATCTCTTCGTTGCGGAGAGAGGTCTCGTTTCCATTACAGCTACCTTATCGCCGATACCGCACTCGTTCTTCTCATCATGAGCGTGAATCTTCACGGTTCTCTTGATGATCTTACCGTACTTGGGGTGACGAATGTTGTCCTCGATAGCAACAACGATGGTCTTGTCCATCTTATCGCTGACTACCTTACCAACTCTTACTTTTCTAAGATCACGATTCTCAGTCATCTCTGTCGTCCTCCTCAGGCATTCTTTTCACGCAAAACAGTCATCACGCGAGCGATGTCATGCTTTACATCGGTAATCTTGTGAGGATTTTCAAGCTGGTTGATAGCAAGCTGGAAGCGGAGATTGAAGAGCTCTTCCTTCAATTCACCGAGTTTTGCAGTGAGCTCTGCACTGCTAAGTGCTCTAAGTTCATTTGCCTTCATTGCTTAAGCCTCCTCTTTGGTTTCCAAGTCTTCCTTGGTCACAAACTTGCACTTAATGGGAAGCTTGTGAGAAGCAAGACGCATTGCTTCTTTTGCCTGCTCTACAGTGATACCGTCCATCTCGAACATGATGCGTCCGGGCTTAACAACGGCCACCCAGTACTCGGGCGAGCCCTTACCGGAACCCATTCGAGTCTCGGCAGGCTTCTCAGTGATAGGCTTGTCGGGGAAAATCTTGATCCAAACCTTACCGCCACGCTTTACGTATCTGGTCATTGCGATACGGGCAGCCTCGATCTGGTTGGAAGTGATCCATGCGGGCTCAAGTGCTACGAGACCAAAGGATCCGTAAGCAAGCTTATTACCGCGAAGGGCCTTACCCTTCAAGCGTCCGCGCTGAACGCGGCGGTGCTTGACTCTCTTAGGCATTAACATTATCTCTTGCCCTCCTCTGCGTTCTTTCTGAAGCCGCGGCCTCCGTCACGACGCTGACCGTCTCTGTTCTGAGGACGGCGGTTGTTGTCGTTTCTTCTGGGGCGACGGTCCTGGCGATCCGCTCTACCCTCGGATGCAGTCTCGGCAAGAACCTCACCCTTGTAGATCCAAACCTTAACGCCGATCTTACCGTAGGTGGTGTTTGCCTCGAAGAAGCCGTAGTCGATGTCGGCTCTCAGGGTCTGAAGCGGAATGGTTCCCTCGTGATAGTGCTCGGTGCGAGCGATCTCGGCGCCGCCAAGACGACCGGAGCAGGATACCTTGATACCTCTTGCGCCAAGTCTCATGGTTCTGCCGATCGCAAGCTTCATTGCACGGCGGAAGGAAACTCTCTTCTCAAGCTGTGCACAGATAGACTCTGCAACAAGCTGAGCGTTGATGTCGGGATTCTTGATCTCGATTACGTTGACTACTACGGGGCGGCCAACCATCTTCTCAAGCTCTGCTCTGAGCTTTTCGATCTCAGCACCGTGGAAGCCGATAACAACACCGGGCTTCGCGCACTGGATGAATACTCTTACGCGTGCGCTGTCACGCTCGATCTCAATCTTGGGAACGCCTGCGCTCTGGAGCTTATTCTTAATATACTGTCTGATCTTGTAGTCGGATACGATGTTATCACCGAAATCCTTGTCGGCTACAAACCATCTGGAATCCCAGTTCTTGATTACGCCTACGCGCAAACCGTGGGGATTAACCTTCTGTCCCATGTCAGCCTACCTCCTTCTCTTTTACTGTAAGTGTTACATGGCTGGTTCTCTTAAGGATCTGGAACGCTCTGCCCTGCGCTCTGGGCTGTACTCTCTTGAGAGTAGGACCGGGGCATACGAAGCATTCGGAAACGAAGAGATTGCTTGCATCCATGTTAAAATTGTGCTGTGCATTTGCAACCGCGCTCTTCAGAAGCTTTACGAGAGACTCAGCGGCGATCTTGTTGGTGTTCTTCAGGATTGCCATAGCGGTCTCGGTATCCTTGCCTCTGATGAGGTCAAGTACGATCTGAACCTTACGCGGAGAAATTCTCACATATTTAAGATGTGCTTTTGCTTCCATTTAGGAATTGCCTCCTCTCGCTGATTGCGATTAACTTATATTAGTTGTTCGAAGTTTTAGAGCCCGCATGTCCCTTGAAGGTACGGGTCAGTGCGAATTCGCCGAGCTTCTGTCCTACCATATCCTCGGTTACGTATACCGGCACGTGCTTTCTACCGTCATGAACGGCGATCGTGTGTCCGACGAACTCAGGGAAAATGGTAGAGGAGCGAGACCAGGTCTTCAGCACCTTCTTCTCATTCTTTTCATTCATTGCCACGATACGGTCGAAAAGCTTCTTCTCGACGTAGGGGGCCTTTTTCAAGCTTCTGCTCATTGTTATTCTCCTTACCTAATCACATTACTTCGCGTTTCTACGCTTGATAATGAACTTGTTGGTTCTTGCCTTCTTGTTTCTGGTCTTGTAACCAAGAGCAGGCTTACCCCAAGGAGTCACAGGGCCGGGACGGCCAACGGGAGACTTACCTTCACCACCACCGTGAGGGTGATCGCAGGGGTTCATTACGGAACCGCGAACGGTAGGACGGATACCCTTATGACGGGTCTTACCTGCCTTACCAAGCTTAACGGTCTCGTGCTCGATGTTACCAACCTGGCCGATCGTTGCCTTGCACTCAAGACGAACGATGCGAACCTCGCCGGAGGGAAGACGAACCTGAGCGGTGCCGTTCTCCTTCGCCATCAGCTGCGCGAATGCGCCGGCGGAGCGAACCAGCTGAGCGCCCTTACCGGGATAAAGCTCGATATTGTGGATGATAGTACCTACGGGAATTGCAGAGATAGGAAGCACGTTACCGGGCTTGATATCGGAATCTGCGCCTGCAGAAACCACGTCGCCATCGGTCAGACCAACGGGAGCAATGATATAGCTCTTCTTACCTGCCTCGTTCTCAAGGAGAGCGATGTAGGAGGTTCTGTTGGGGTCGTACTCAACGCCGATAACCTTTGCGGTCTCATCAACGTTTCTCTTGAAGTCGATAATTCTGTACTTCTGCTTGTTGCCGCCGCCGTGATGACGAACGGTGATCTTGCCGTAGCTGTTTCTGCCGGCGGTCTTCTTCTTCTTTGCGAGAAGGCTCTTTTCGGGGGTAAACTTAGTTACCTCGTCGAAAGAGGGGCTCATCATGTTTCTGCGCGACGGAGTTGTCGGCTTATATTTCATAGTTGCCATTCTACTCTACCTCCTGCCTTAGTTCATGCTTTCAAAGAAGGCGATGGGAGCAGAATCCTCGGAAAGGGTAACAACCGCTTTCTTCCACTCGCCGGTGTAGCCGGCATGCACGCCGTATCTCTTCGGCTTCTTCTTCATAATAATGGTATTAACCTTTACAACCTTGGTCTTCTTGAACATCGTCTCAACAGCGGTAGCAATCTCCGCCTTCGTTGCGGTCTTCTGAACCTCAAAGCTGTAACGCTTATTTCCGACAGAGTCCATGCTCTTCTCGGTGATAAGAGGCTTTACAATGATATCTGCAACAGACTTCATCTTGCATATACCTCCTCGATCTTATTCACGGCATCTTTCGCTACGATGAAGGTATCGCAGTTAAGAATATCGTATACGTTGATGGTGTTCCACTGGGTGGTCTTCAGACCCTCAATGTTAGCGGCACTCTTGATCACGAACTCGTTTACCTCGGGCAGCACGATCAGAGCCTTCTTCTGTGCGCCGAGAGCGCTCAGCATATTAACAACGGTCTTGGTCTTGTACTCATTCATGGTGATGCTGTCAACAACGATCATCTCGCCTGCATTCACCTTAGCGGAGAGGGCGCTGAAAAGAGCAACTCTCTTCACTCTCTTATTCATGGTCACGCGGTAGCTGCGGGGCTTCGGGCCGAGAGCGATACCACCGTGGGTCCACTGAGGAGAACGGGTGCTACCCTGTCTTGCACGACCGGTACCCTTCTGCTTCCAGGGCTTCTTACCGCCGCCGGAAACCTCGGAACGGGTCAGAGTGGACTGAGTTCCCTGTCTCTGGTTGAGCAAAAATGCTCTTACTGCGGTATGGAGGACTGCTTCGTTTACTTCTGCGCCGAACACGAGGTCAGACAAAGTAATTTCGCCGACTTCCTTGCCCGCCATAGCTACAACTTTCATATTAGGCATGTTTTAGTTCCTCCTTCCGTTATGCTTTCACCGAATCACGGATGAATACGATGCCGCCCTTTGCGCCGGGAACTGCACCCTTCACCGCGATCAGATTCTTTTCCGCATCAATCTTCACTGCTACAAGGTTCAAAATGGTAACCTGCTCGTGACCGTACTGACCGGGCATTTTCATGTTCTTAAATACTCTTGCGGGGTCGATCGAGCCCATAGAGCCGGGCTGACGGTGGATCGGACCGGTACCGTGAGTCATGCGAAGCACGTGATGTCCCCATCTCTTTACGCAGCCGGTGTAGCCGTGTCCCTTCGTGATACCGGTGATGTCGACCTTCTCGCCCTGGGCGAAGGTATCGACGGTTACCACAGAACCTGCCTCGAATGCTGCCGTGTCATCAAGTCTGAATTCCTTGAGATGCTTCTTGGGACTAACGCCACCCTTCTTGAAGTGGCCGAGCTCTGCCTTCGTGAGGCTCTTCTCCTTCGCGTCCTCAAATGCCAACTGAATGGCGTCATAGCCGTCATTTGCGACGGTCTTCTTCTGTACTACCACGCAGGGACCTGCTTCAATCAGGGTTACGGGTACTACGTTGCCTTTTTCGTCGAAGATCTGGGTCATACCCAGCTTCTTGCCGATAATGCCTTTTTTCATTTTTTCCTCCATTAGGTTATTGGTTGACAAGTTTTGAATTTTCGCCTTGCGGCGGAGCCTGCCAACGTGACCACGAGGTCGTGGTGTTTTCGGGATTTGAAGCTCCCTTTTTCACTTAAGCCTTGATCTCGATCTCAACGCCTGCGGGAAGCTCGATGCTCATAAGAGCCTCAACGGTCTTCTGCGCGGGGTCAAGAATGTCGATCAGTCTCTTGTGCGTGCGCATTTCGAACTGCTCACGGCTGTCCTTGTACTTGTGAACCGCACGAAGGATCGTTACGATCTCCTTGTCGGTAGGAAGCGGAATCGGACCGCTGACGCGGCTTCCATTTCTCTTTGCTACTTCCACAACCTTCTGTGCTGCGGCATCAATGATGGTGGAGTCGTAGCTCTTGAGTCTCACTCTGATCTTTCCCTTTGCCATTTGGATTGTCCTCCTTTTTACGTATTGCTTTGCACCGTGTTAAGAAGGGCGGAGAGGTTTACACTGCTCCGGGCGTATCATTTACACCCCAACAAAATCAGTTCTGAAAGCATACCGCAGATGCCAACGAACCGACTTGCAAAAACAGCGACTTAAAACAAGCCTCTCTTGTCTCGCCCGATTGAAAACGGACATACTCCGCGGAAATTACCCGCCAAAACGACGGCAACCTCCCGCTTCATCGCATATCAAGCCTCACTATTATACATTAAAATAGGTAAAATGTCAATACCTTTTCTTGATTTTACCTTTTTCTTTCGTAGAAATTATGCACTAATCGAACAATCTTTTTTGTGCAATATAAACAATTTTATTTAAAAACAGCAGTTTTGAAACAGTTTTCGGATGTTTTTTTCAAAAAAACAGAGCTCACGCTGTGTAATTTTTGTGTTTTTTTCAAAAAAATACGCAAGGAAAGCGTTTTGTATACAATTTATTCATATTTTTGGTGTAGAATATAAGCATTGAATTCTTATTCTTATATAATATTAAAATGAAGGAAACTGCTCGCCGCAGTTCTTTTTCGGAATCGAGGCAACATGGAATCCAAGCAACGAAAGTTAAATATCTATCTCTTAATCTTCGCGTTATTCACGTGTATAGCCACCGCGCTGCGCACCGCCGCATCCTTTACGGCGCTGAATGAATACGGCTACTATGACGGAGCACTTGCCACCGTTTCGGGCTATCTCGCGGCGATCGGCGTGCTTCTGCTCCTTAGCTATGCCGTAGTTTACCGCGCCGACACAAGCAAGCAAGCAAGCTTCGGAGGACCGCTCACCTACGCTCCGGGCATTCCCCTCGCAATCTCCCTTGTTTGGCTCGGCATCATACTTATGCAAAAGAAGGCCACCGCGCCTATCGGGCGCTTGCTCTTCCCTCTTCTTGCGTTGCTTGCGATCTCGGGTGCACTTTATTTCCTGCTTGCGATGCTGCACGAGCATAAGCTTTGTGAGCTTCGCGCGATCTTCTGTATGATCTGCACGGCGTTTTTCATTCTGTATGCCGGCTATCTTTATTTCGACACCGCCCTCCCGCTCAACGCGCACACCAAGATCTGCGACCAGACCGCGTACGTAGCGGCAGCGCTTTTCTTCCTTTTTGAAACAAGAATTTCGCTCGGGCGCGAAAAATGGCCGCTCTACACCGCTTGCGGTTTTGCGGCGGCATCCCTTTGCGCTTACTCCTCGATCCCCTCTCTTTTGGTTTATCTTTTCAAGGGAAGCGTGATCAGCAACAGCATCGAGGAAACGCTCGTGACTTTGTTTCTTTTTGCCTTCATTTTCAGCCGCACCGTGCTTTCGCTTCTGCTGAAGGGCGAGAGCGCCACGCCGCTGATGGTTGCGCTGAACGCAGATGCGAGCGCAAGAAAGGAAGAGGTTGCCTCGCACGGGCCTCTCCCCTTTGAGCCACAGCCCGCTCCCATAGCGCAAGACGAGCCCGAGAAAGCCGAAGCGCAAAAAGCAGAAACCGCGCCCAATGAAGAGATCGAAGCCGCCGAGCCCGATCTCGCGTGCGCGCAGGAGGATAATAATGAAGAAAATACTGGTAATTGACGGCAACAGCATTCTCAACCGCGCATTCTACGGCATCCGACCGCTCACCACGAAGGCCGGCAAGCACACCAACGCCATCTTCGGTCTTGTAAACATGGTGCATCGCCAGCTTTCCGCCATTGAGCCGGATTACGCCGCAGTGGCCTTTGATCTGAAGGCACCGACCTTCCGCCATAAAATGTTTGATGCCTACAAGGCAGGGCGGCATCCCACGCCCCCGGAGCTTTCCTCACAGTTTCCGGATGCAAAAGAGGTGCTTCGCGGCATGGGACTCCACGTCCTGGAGCTTGAGGGCTACGAGGCCGATGATATCCAGGGCACGGTTGCAAAAATGGCGCACGGCCTTGAGGATGCGCACAGCTACGTTTTCTCGGGCGACCGAGATCTGCTCCAGCTGATCGACGACCGTGTCACCGTTCTTCTCGCAACCAACAGCGATACGCTTCCGATGGACGATTGCGCCTTTCGCGAAAAATACGGCATCCCCCCGAAGCACTTCGTAGACATGAAGGGACTGATGGGCGACAGCTCGGACAACATCCCCGGCGTAGCGGGCGTTGGCGAAAAAACCGCGCAGGCCCTGATCGCCGCATTTGAGACGCTCGACGGCATATACGAGAGCATCGACGATGCGCGCATCAAGCCCGGCGTTCGCGCAAAGCTTATTGAACACAAGGAAGAGGCCTATCTTTCAAAAGCACTTGCAACCATTGATACAAGCGTCCCCCTCGGCATGAAAATCGACGATATTGCCTATAAAGGTTTACAAAAACAAGAGCTTTTGCAAAAATTCAACGAGCTTGAGCTTCAAAGCTTCATCTCAAGATTTCATCTTGACGAAGAGATTCCGATCGAAAGATTTGAGCAATGCGAGGCCGCACCGTTCACCGTCAAGGAGGCAGATGCCGAGCGGATCAACAAGATCTGCGGCCGCGCCGCCATCCTTATCAAGGGCGAGGATACGCTCATTTCCGACGGCGAGGAAGCCCTCCTTTACAGAGGAAAGCTTGCCGATCTGAAGCCCTTTTTCGAGCGCGAGGGCGATCTCGTTTGCATGGGCGGCAAGGAGCTTTGGCACAAGCTTGACAAGGTGGGCATACAGCCGAAGGTACGCCTACTCGACCTCTCTCTTTACGCCTACGTGCTCAATCCCGGCAGCGGCACAGGCACGCTTGCCTCCATGGTAACCATGTTTTTAAACGAGAGCGTGGGCGAAGCCACACTCTCTCCCTGCCACCTGTTAAGATTGGAGGAGGAGCTTGCCAAAAGAGTGAAGGAAAGCGGCGGAGAAAAGATACTCTACGAGCTTGAAATCCCGCTTCTTCCCGTGCTTGCCTCTATGGAAAAGACAGGTCTTATGATTGATACCGCAGGAATGAACGAATTCGGCGAAGCGCTCCTTGCGCTTTCCGAGGAGCTTGCGAGCCGCATTTATCTGCAGGCCGGCGAGGTATTCAACATCAATTCCCCCAAGCAGCTCGGCGAGGTGCTTTACGTAAAAATGGGGTTGGAATACACCAAAAAGAAGACCAAGAGCGGCTATTCCACCGATGCGCAGACACTCGAGGAGATCCGCCACCAGAGCCCTATTATCGACGATATCCTTGAATACCGTCAGGTAACGAAGCTTCACGGAACCTATACGGAGGCCCTCGTTCGCGCCGCGGATGAAAATCAGCGCGTGCACACCGATTTCAAGCAAGCGCTGACGGCTACCGGGCGCCTTTCCAGCGCCGAGCCAAATCTGCAAAACATCCCCATACGCACGAAAATGGGGCGGCAGATGCGCAAATATTTCATCGCCCGTGAGGGCTACGCGCTCGTGGATGCCGACTATTCCCAGATCGAGCTAAGACTTCTTGCGCATATTGCGGACGATTATCACATGATCGAGGCCTTTAATAACGGCGAGGACATCCACAGAAAGACCGCCTCTGCCGTATTCGGCATTCCGGAGGAGGCCGTTACGGATGAAATGCGCAAAAAGGCCAAGGCCGTGAACTTCGGCATCGTGTACGGAATCAGCGGCTTCTCGCTCGCCAAGGACATCGGAACCACCGTTCCCGAGGCCTCGCGATACATCAAAAATTATATGTATAACTACCCCTCCGTTGACCGCTATCTCGAAGAGGTCGTGGAGAACGCAAAGCAGAGCGGCTACACCGAAACGCCGCTCGGAAGGCGCAGATATATCCCCGAGCTGAATGCGGCAAACGGCGTGATGCGCGCCTTCGGCAAGCGCATCGCCATGAACGCGCCCATCCAGGGTGCGGCGGCCGACATTATGAAATGCGCTATGATCCGCGTTTTCAACCGCCTAAAAAGCGAAGGCGTGGATGCCGAGCTCGTGATGCAGGTGCACGACGAGCTTCTGGTGGAAACGAAGCTTTCGGACGTCGCGCGCGTAAAGGGGATCCTTCGCGAGGAAATGGAAGCCTCGGCAAGTCTCTCCATTCCGTTAACCGTAGACGTCACAAGCGGTGCAAATTGGCTTGATCAAGAGTAAAAAAAGCGGAATATGCAAAGAATTATTTGCATATTCCGCTTTTTTATTTATTTCTGCATTGTATCAGCATAGGAGAAGGTAGTTTTAAATCAAAGCCTTCTTCATCGTCGGATATGTGATTTTGCCTTGCAAGATCGGCAGGAGAAACCGCATAGCGTTTGGCAAGCGACCAAAGCGAGTCCGCCTCCGTCGGGAAGCAAAGCGTGCAGGACGGAACAAAGCCTTCCTCTGTGCGCGGCGCAGAATGCACCCGATGCACACAGTCAAGCTCCCGTTGCGTATGGCATTTCTGCGCAAGCTGCAGATCAATCGAAGCAAGAAGATCGCCGTCCTCCGCGAAGCAGTCAAAGACGTACGCGCTTGCCTCCAATACGCAATCGGCATCCGCAAGATCGCATTCAAGCTTGGGGACGGAAAACGAAATCGGTGCGCTCGCCTTCCTTGCGCCGTAGGTAATCGCGCCTCCCTCGGCAAGCGTATACACAAGTGCCGTGATCTCCGCCTCCGCAGAAAAATCGAGCTCGCGCTCTCTCGGCGTACAGGTTGCGTTTTTCAGCACGGCACTCGCATAAAACACACCGTCCGCGCCGATCTGCTCTCGCTCCGGCGGCATACGCAGATCGATATTTTTCCGAAGCACTCTCGCGCCTCCAAAGACCTCGTATTGCAGTTTTTCCGTCTCAAGGCTCGTTTCGGCATGCTCGGCAAACGCATCCCGCACCACGGAGAGCGTTTTATTTTTTTCCGCCACGCAGTCAAATTCGCAGATCGCGTCAAACGCGATCGCGCGCTCCCGCACAACCTGTACCGTCGCGGTCAGGGAGGTGACGAAGCCCTTGGCCACAGCCACCGCCATATCCGCCTCGCATTCCTCGCAGGGGATGCGCTCTTCAAACGGATACCGCTCACGAAGGCGCATCGGTGCAAGCGCGCGCACGGATACGATCGCAGAAAAAACGATGCTTCCGCGAAGCAGTATCTCACCGTCATGCGCCTCCGCGCTCTCGATCTGCAGGTTAGCCTCCGAGAAGAGGATCTCCGCCTCTTGCTCAGCAAGGGCGGCGGGCAACGGTATGCGCTCCGCGAATTCTCTTTCCCGCGGCGAAGAAAAAATCCTGTGCCCCATCTCGATCTCGGTGCATCTTTTATGCAAGCGTACCCCCTCTTCCGCCTCACAGGTGTAGACCGCTCCCTCGCGCAGAGAGATCGCTCCCTCCAAGGACGCCTTGGCGCTCACGCGGCGAGGCCCCGACGGGCGCAAGGAAAACTGCGCCACCGTGACCGTGATCCCTCCATCCGTCGCATTGCCGCGCGGACAGGAAAACTCATAATCGGTAGAAAAGCCTTCGTGCGTCAGCGTGTTTTCCGAATCCAGATACCAGAAATCATAGTGCACGCTTCCTGCAAATTGCACCTCCTCGCCGCCAAAAAACTTCCCCGTCGGAACAATGCGAGCCGACGAGCACAGCATCTTTTTTATATCCCCCGCATAATCGGGCAAATGGTATTCCCCATGGCTTTCCAATATCCGCGCGGCAGAGCCGACCTCTCTTTGATACGTTTCTTCCATAACGACCTCCTTTTTTTACTACACTCTATGCAGGAGCGCCGCATTTTATGAAAAAAGAAAACGGAAGAAAAAATCTCCTCCGTTTTCTTTCTGTCCGCCTTACGATCAAAGCGATAAAAAATTCTGATTTTTTTGTTCCTTAAAAGAATAAATCTTTGATTTATACAATTAAACGTCCACACCCATGGATTCCATGAGGCGCTTGTTAAACTCCTCCGCCGTGTTATAGCCCATGCGCTTTTGGCGGTTATTCATCGCGGCCACCTCGATAACGACCGAAAGGTTTCGGCCGGGACATACGGGGATCACGATCGTGGGAACGTGAATACCGAGGATCTCCGTGGTCTGCTCCTCAAGGCCGAAGCGGTCGTACATTTTGCCCTGCTGCCAAGGCTCAAGATTGATCACCATATCGATCTTCTCGGTTTCCTTGATCGCGCCCATACCGAAGAGGCGGCGCACGTCTACGATACCGATGCCGCGAAGCTCCACATAGTGACGAATGATCTCGGGCGCACGACCGACGAGCGTGGTAGCGGACACGCGCTTGATCTCCACGGCATCATCCGCAATCAGGCGGTGGCCGCGCTTGACAAGCTCGATCGCGGTTTCGCTCTTACCGACACCGCTGTCACCAAGCAGCAAAACGCCCTCACCGTATACCTCGACCAAAACGCCGTGGCGCGTGATGCGCGGGCCGAGCTGCACGTTCAGATAAGAAATCAGAGCCGCCATAAAATCCGAGGTGGTATTGGACGTACGAAGCAGCGGCACGCGGTATTTTTGTGCCAGATGCACCGTTTCGGGCAGAATATCGATCGAAGAGGTGACGATCACGCCGACGGGGGCAGAACGGAAGAAATCCTCCAGTCTGCGCGTGCGCTCCTCCTTGGGAAGCTGCGCAAGGAAGAGATTCTCTACCTTACCTATGATCTGCAATCTCGCCTGCTCGTAATGATCGTAAAATCCAACCATCTGCAGTCCGGGCTGATTGACTCTGGCGCAGGTGATCTTGATATTTTCGGGCAGATCGGGCAAATAGATCGTCTCCATGTGAAATTCGCTGATGACCTTATCGAGCGAAACCTCATAATTTTCTTCTGTATGCATGGCGTTCTCCTCGCACGTTTTATTATCTCTATTCTAACACACTTCTTCATAAAAAGCAATCGTTTTTTACGGATCGGACAATTTTCTTTAAATCCCGCTTCCCTTCTTGATTTTTTCACAATATTTTGATATAATTATTTTATCAAAAATTCCATTCGACGAAAAGGAAAGAATATGAAACGAATCGTTACGCTTTTGCTCACCCTTGCCGCGCTGATCTCTATGACGGGCTGCAAAAAATACGAGCCGCAGAAGAGCACCAAGCTGGAGAGCACGAAGGTTGCCGCCATGCAGTACGGCGGCAAAAAATACGAGGCGAATTACGAGCTTTTCCGCATGCTCCTTTTGAGCGCGAAGGAAACCGTTTCGAATAACGATCCCTCGCGGTTTGATGGCGCGGAGGGCGATGCACTTTTAGAAAAGGCGAGAGAGATCGCGCTGGACAAGATGTACGAGATCTACAGCGTTTTCGCGCTTTGCGAGGAGCTTGGGATCAAGCTTTATTCCCGCAAGGTCAATAAAGCGGTGGAGGAAAGCATCACCGTCAGCATCGAGGGCGGCTTCGGCGCGGACGGCCAGCAGATCACGGGACTCGGAAGCTACGAAAAATATCTTGAAAATCTTTCCCTCTATTATATGAACTACGCCGTGCAGGATCTGATGCTCCGCTATTCCTACGGTGTTTCCGCGATCGGCACGTACTTCCGCGGCACGACGGATGCTTACGGCAACCCGAATCGCGACGGCAAGCTGACCTATACCGCCGACGATATCACGGCATATTATAACAGCGAGGACACAAGGCGCATCTTCCTCGTTTTCACCACCCTGGGAGAATTCAGAGCCTCCGAGCTTCGCGGCGAGATCGCATCTAAGGATACGGATGAGGCCGTCAGCGCGTATATCCTCGGCCACACGACCGCATCCGAGGCCGATGCAAAGGACGGTCTTGTGATCGGAAAATACAGTCTTGACAGCTCTGTTTACTCTGCCGTCACCGAGGCGGCCTTCGCACTTGAGGAGGGCGAGACCTCCATGCCGATCGAGGGACTTTACGGTGGCGAGAGCGGACACTTTATTCTCTACCGCGCAAAAAAGAGCGCAGAAAATCTCGCCGCCAACCGCGAGAGCGTTACCAATTACTTTATTGAAAACGAGATCGGAAAGCGCTTTGAAAAAGCCAAGAGCGACCTTGAAAGCTCGGCCGTTTTCACCGATTTTTATAAGGGACTTGTGCTGAAGGATATCTCCATGGACGAGGAAGAGAAATGAGACGCAAACGCATACGCATTCCGCTTTTATCCGAGGAAACGCTGGATCTTTCCTCCTCGCTTTATATGTTTGACGAGGTTCGTGCCGGCATTCTCACCTACATTGAGGAGCGTTATCGCGGCTCCTTCGTAATGGAGGAGGGCGCGGCGTTGAGCGGCTACGTTTTCGTTTCCAAGGATGCGCTTTGCTTTTTCATCCGCTTGCTTTTAAACGATCTTTTCGGAAGAACGCTTCTTCGCATCGGATACGGACAGCGCATCGACAAGGTGTTTTATCTTTCCTTTACCTACGATAAAAGCACCCAAATCCCGCAGGCGGAAAAATACCGCTTGCTCCGATATGCAAAGCTTTCCAAGGCGAAGCTCGAATACAAGGAAAACGAAACCGAAGCAACGATGACCTTGGTGTTCCCCTTTTACAGCGCGCTTTTCCAAGCCGTTTACGCGCCGAAGCACGCCAACCCCTTCTTCTATGCATTAAACGATATAGAGCTTGACGAATCAGAGGATCGCGAAGGCGTCAATCCGTGCGGCGAGGTTTGGAATATAAAGCCAAAAAGCACATGATAGTTTACATTTTTAATAGTTTTGTCCGAGTGCGAAGAAAAATTCGCACTCGGATTTTTTATTTTCAGACCATTTTTTGTTACACATATTTTAGCGCCTTTAAACGCAAAGTATCATTGTGGCAAATGCCACGGATGATCAAAAACGAGGAACAAACCATGAAACACAAAACAACAACCGCTCGCCTCCGTGGCATGCTTTTATCCCTTCTTTGCGTATCTGCGCTGATATCTCCAATGAACGTACAGGCAAAAAGCGAGCAGGCACCAAGCGAAAATATAGAGATCTCCTCCCGCATTCTCGACCTCTTTTTCGGCAAGAAGGAAACGAAGGAAAAGACGCTCTATCTCTGCCCCGGCGGTCAGGCCTTTGGGATGAAGATCCGCCAAAACGGCGCCACCGTCACCGCCATTCACGATCCCGAGAGTGCCGCCGGAAGGCAGCTCGCCGTCGGTGATATCATTCTCTCCATAGGCGGCACGCCCATCGAAGGTGCGCAGGATCTTTGCGAGAAGCTTTCCGCGCAAAACGCGCCGTTTTCTCTCACTGTTTTGCGCGGAAAGGAGAAAAAGGCATTGCTCATCCACCCCGACCACACCGACGGAGGATATCGCCTCGGCATCGAGGTCAAGGACAGCGCCGCAGGCATCGGAACGGTCACCTATATTGATCCCGAAAACGGCGCATTCGGCGGTCTTGGGCACGGCATCTGCGCTCCGGATACGGGCGAGCTTTATCCGATGAAAAGCGGAACGGCAACCGAGGTGATCCTCGGCGGCGTTCTGAAGGGCGCATCCGGAAAGCCGGGCGAGCTCCGCGGCGTGCTTTCGCATACCGAGATCGGCTCTCTTACCAAAAACAGCGACTGCGGCGTTTTCGGCATGCTCTCGCTGAAAAACCGTTCTCTTCCCTCTCCCATTCCCGTCGGCACGCGCGACGAGGTGACCGCAGGCCCTGCCGAGATCCTCTCCTCCATCAAAAACGGAGCTCCCGCGCGCTATCAAATCCGCATCACCGAGATCGACCGCTCCGCAAAGGATTCAAAATCCTTCCGCATCGAGGCCACCGATCCCACCTTGATCGCCCTCACGGGCGGCATCGTCCGCGGCATGAGCGGCTCTCCTATCATCCAAAACGGCAAGCTCATCGGCGCGGTGACCCATGTTTTAGTAGCCAACCCGACGGAAGGTTATGGCATTTTCATTGAAAACATGTTAAGCGCGGCGCAAGGTCAGGTTCAGCCAAAGGCGGCATAAAGTGGCAAAACAGAAAAATATATGAAAAAGTTGTCCCTTTTGTAACACACCGAACGAGTGTGATATAATAGGGACAACAGTTTTTTGTTTGCGTTTCTTTGTACTTAGAAACGAGAGGCACCGTTCCTTGTATCACACTTTCACATATCACGGACGATGCCGTTTGTTGCAAACGTCTCCTCAATTTTTTCGGCTTTATTGCCTTTTCGCAAAGCGCAGGGAGATACGGAGAATCTCTCCTTAAAGATCCTATAAAAATGGCTATAGCTGGAAAAACCGAGGTTCTCCGAAATCGTTTCAGCAGTTTCGTCCGTCCAAATGAGGTCATCGTAGGCGCGCAGCAGCCTCAGCTCGTTTATGTATGATTTAAGCCCTGTGCCAAAATACGTTTTCATAAGCCTTGCAAGGTGGCTGTGGCTGTAATTTGATAAAGCGACAAATGCCGAAATACCTTCTTTTAGATTTTCGATTTTTTTCATTTCTTCGGCGGCACAGAGAAGTTCACTTGGAATGTTTGAATGACCGGTTTGATCTTTTGAATGAATAAACGCGTGCAACAGTGTAGATAGGATCAGTGTACAATCACTTTCGGAAACCAAACGATTTTCTTTGCAAAGGTCATATAGCTTAGAAACCCGAGAAAAAGCAAAACTGAGAGGGCGTTGCTCGAAGGAGAGCCCGTACACACTTGATAACAGCTCGAAGTTCTCACGTCTTACCGACAGTGAAATGATTTCTATATCATCGCTCTGCTCCACAAAACAATGCGTGTCGCCGGGGCATAACAGTATTACCGTTTTTTCCTCAGCTGTGATCTTTTCATTGTTGACGATTTGTGTTCCTTTGCCGTGCAAAAAGCAGATCAACTCGTAAAAATCATGGGAATGATAGATATTCGTCAGCTTTCTGTCTTTTACAAGCTGAAAAATATAATTTTTTTGTTCTCCGTGAACGATCGTGTCAAATTGATATACTACTGGCGCCAACAGAGATCCCTCCTTTTGCAAAAGAATGAAATTCCGCATACAATTATAATAAATATAATCTATTTTGTCAATATGATGATCAAAAAACACATAATGTTGGCGGAAAGCAACATTCAAAAAATTTGCAGCTTGTGATAAAATAAGCAGGGATTTTCAAGGAAAGGATGAACTATGATCGTTTTATTGCTGTTTTCCGTTTTCGCGGCATCGCTCAACAGTGCGGTTATGCACAAGGCCAACCTGACCGAAAAGGGTGCGATCTATAAATTTAACCTGTTTGGCGCGCTGGTATGGTGCATATGCCTTTTCATTGCAAACGGCGGAAGGCTACACTTTGACACAACCGCTTTGCTTTGGGGATGTGTATACGGTGTTACGCAGGCGCTATTTATCCTGTTTAAGACTGCGGCTATGAACAGCGGTCCCGTTTCAATTACAACATTGATCGGTAACTGTTCACTCGTCGTATCGGTCGTTGTGTGCTTTATTCTGTGGAATGAGCCTATTTCTCTCGCGGATATGATAGGACTTGCGCTGTTGATGCTTGGACTTACTTTGGCTACTTATAAAAAATCAAACGGGACGTTCACGAAAAAATGGGCGGTGCTTTCCCTTCTGTTCCTTGTTTTAGGAGCGGGAGTCGGTATCACCTTTAAGGCGTTCGGGAAAAGCGGCGGCACGGCGCACACGTCGGATATGATGATCGTTGCCGCGTTTGTCATGCTGATCTCTTATACGGCAATCTGCCTCTTTACAGGGGGCTTTGCTTCAAAATCGAACAAATACACAAAAAAAGAAAAACGCTTATTTATCATTCTCGCTCTCGTCTCGGGACTGTTAAGCTGTCTTTATAACAGACTGAATATCTATCTTTCGGGTGCGCTCGACGGTGTCATATTCTTCCCGTCCTTCAACGGAGGCGTCGTCGTGTTATCTACTGTCGTGAGTATGATCATTTTCAAGGAAAAGTTATCCGCAAAGCAGCTTTTGGGTCTGTTATTGGGTATATCGGGTATTTGCATAATAGGTATTTTATAAAATTCACAAAAAGGAGAAATAAAAATGATTGAATTTCAACACAAGCTGCCCGCGATGAACATAAACGGTGTCCGTTGCGGCACGTATAACAACCGCGAGCTGGGCTTCCCCTCGATCCTCACCACCACCGATCCAAAGCTCGGTCTTTTCTTGCATCAAATGCAAAGCAATATTTTTGCCGACAGAAGTCTTGTTTTTATAGACGGCAAAATACTTATGACCGACAAGAACTGGATACGTGACCACGTTCACGTAATGAAAGCAATGCGCCACTGGGAATACGACCTTAAATCCTTTTTGGATTTTATCATTGAAACACAACGTGAGGACGGTCAATTTTACGAGCTGATCAAGCAGGTCGATGACAAGCATTGGAGCTTTGTCAATGAGGATTGCTATGTAATGTACCCCGAGGATAATCTTTCTCTCGTTCGATTGGAGCTTGAGGCAGATATTGAATATCTGGTAGTGGAAGGCGCGGTTTATCTTTACAAAACAACAGGTGACGACGAATGGCTCAAAAAAGTTCTTCCCAAGCTTGAAAAAGGCATTAAATATGTAACGTCTGATGAAAAGCGGTTCGATGAGGAGCGCGGACTTGTAAAAAGACCGTTTACCATCGACACGTGGGACTTCACCTACCGCCACGACGCGGGCACAAACCGCAGAATAAATCCCGACAGCCCAATGTCGATAATGCACGGCGACAACTCCGGAGTATATCAGGCAATGAATCAGCTTGCGTGGCTGAACCGCCGCCTCGGAAACGAGGAAAAAGCACGGGAATGGGAAGATCGCGCAGAGGTGCTCAAAGAAAATATATTCAAGCACCTTTGGAACGGAAAATTTTTCATTCATCAGTTTCATTTAAATCACAGCGGTCTTGACGAGCTCGAAAATGAGCGTCTCTCTCTTTCCAATGCCTATGATATCAACCGAGGACTGACCGATACCGAGCAGTCCCGCGCAATCATTGAGGAATACATAGCAAGGCGCAAGAGAACCAATTGCTTTGCGGAATGGTTTTCGATCGATCCGCCTTACGAAAAGTTCTTTATATATGAAAGCGGCAGGTACGTCAACGGCGCCATCTCTCCCAAGTCCGATCGTAGCCATGTCGTTCTGTGAGCCAAGGAGTTGCAACCTAGAGTTGTCTTCCTAAGACCGCTTGGCCTCCGACTTAGAACCAATTGCTTTGCGGAATGGTTTTCGATCGATCCGCCTTACGAAAAGTTCTTTATATATGAAAGCGGCAGGTACGTCAACGGCGCGATCTCTCCGTTCACAGCGGGCGAGCTTGCCAAAGCGGCATTTAATAATGGCTATGAAGAATACGGTTGGGATATCATTCAGCGTTTTATCGAGCTTGTGGAGCGTGACGGAACCATCTACTTTCTTTACGATACCGACGGAACACCGCAGCCCGATGGCGGACCAAGCGCATGGGGCGCCGCTGCTTTGGTCAGCGCGGTCGACGAGGGACTTGCGGGTATAAATGACGTTGGTGTTAATTACGATGAGATCTTTTTTGCACCCAAATTTCCCGTTACGTATTATACCGAGCTTCGCTATCTGACAGGCTATGAGGTCACGGGTGCGATGGTTGACGTGCGGTATATCCTGACCGATAAAGGAATGCGCTATGACATATATTCTCCTGCAAAGAGGATACAGGCGCATATCCTTCTGCCCAAGAATAAAAAATGCAAAACGCTCCTTATAGACGGCAACGAATACGCTTTCGCGTCCGAGCTCGTCGGGGAATCCTCATATATCAATTTTATCACCGAGGCAAACAAAAAATTATCTTTTGAAATTTTGTTTTCTGATTAACAGCGGTGTTATATGTATCATTTCTAAAACTGTGAATTTTACGTAAAAAGTGTTGTCCTTTATTGACCACACACCTGATCGGCAGTCCAATTATCCAAGACGGCAAGCTCGTCGGCGCGGTTACCCATGTAATGGTTACAGATCCGACAGAAGGTTACGGAATTTTCATACTCCCTGCGAGCTTCGCCGCTTTGCGGCGGCACTTCGTGCTTTGCTCCGTTTTCGGAGCGCTCGCGGAGCAATCTGCGCTCGCTCGCTGACAAGCAAGCTTGCCGACTCGGCTTCGCTTGATTATTGAAAATATGCTAAATGCGGCAAATAATCAGTCACAACAAAAGGCTGCATAATTTAAAATGCCCGTCTTCATTGAAGGCGGACATTTTTTATGTTTGAACGAAAAGTTATTTCGGCTTCAGACCGTTTTATTTTGCGGAAGGACTAACATCCCACAGCTTTTTATATTCTCTACTAAAGTAAGATATATCGTTAAACCCCGATGTTATAGCCGCATCAGTCACGGAAAATTCCCCGGAATTCAACAAATCCCTTGCAAGCATCAGTCTCTTGTTTCGTATGTATTTTGAAGGGGAAATACCGAATTCCAATAAAAAGAGTTTCCTGAAATAAGTTTCGGATATACCGCATAATTTCGCCAGCATCGGTACCTGAATTGTTTGTGAACAGAATTCGTTTTGTATAAATTGCAGAGCAGGCTCCAACAGTTGTCTTTGTTTTGAATGTTTGTATGGATTCGCATAAATCATTTTACACTCTGCAATGATTTTATATAGAATTGAACGGCAGGTTTCTTCGTAACACATCCCCATTTTCTTCCAAGCCGTTGCCGCTTTATTAAAATCTTTCGTCAGATTATCAATATCTTTAATATTTAATTTAAACGGTAGTGTATCAATTTCTTCATCTATTAAAAAATTAATACAAAAAACCATTTGGTCTTTTTTTGAAAATTGGTGAAAGTCCTCTATTCTTATGGTGTTTTTATAGGATGAGTTCTTTGGCAAATACATAATATCGCCATGATTGCAAACAAATTCTTTTCCGTCTGCAAATTGATACACACTTTCGTGAGGTTTGGCAATAAATACCAACCCATGGGAAGGGCGATTGGTATGCACAACCGTATTAGCTATTGGTCTGACATCTATAGCAAGAATGATTTTTGTTATATTGATAGTTTTGTCAAAAAAATTCATCCAAACACCCCCCCTTTTGAAGTTATTATAATATTTTGTGCCGAATAAGTCAAGTCTAATCAAAAAATCAATGCGAAAATTTCATCTATGTGATATCATAAAGAAGCAAAACGCCTTGAAAGGCTTGAAAGGAGTTAAGTAGAATGAAGTATATCAAAGACAAAGATTATGATTACATCATGAACAAATATCACGATGCTACAAAAGCAGAATCATCTTACAGATTTATGGCGAACGAGAAAATATTTGACGAATCCACGGGTATTTCTCCGGAGCAAATACATGCTCATATTGGTGTGATTGAGGAAAAATATGCGAATCATCCACACTGTATAATTAAAGCAAGAGCATTTGAGTATATACTTGATAATACAAAAATTTCATGTGATGCAAGAGATATCTTCCCTGCAATCTGCTCGATTGACAGAACACTTTGGAAGACACTGATTTCAAAATGGGAGCAAGAGGTTTTCAACGATAGAATTCCAGAAACTATTCGTAAAAAGAAAGAGCTTGAATCAAGAGGCGCTTTGAATATTTATATTGATTATGACCACTCTATGCCCAATTGGGAAAGGCTTTTTAACAGAGGAATTCCGGGCATTATAGAAGATGCCGACATTTTCAAAGCAAAGCTCGAAACGAAAAAAATACTATCCCCGGAGGAAATATCGTTTTATGAAGCTATCAAAATAGAGTATGAGGCTTTTAACCGTTTAATAATTCGTATGGCTAAATTGGCAGAAATCAACAATCCCAAGCTTTGCATAGCGCTTCGCAGGCTTTCAACGGGAAAACCGGAAACGTTTTATGAAGCACTACTGCTGAGTTATCTTTTCTTCATTGTAATTGAACATATTGACTGTATGCAAGCCAGAAGCCTTGGAAATTTTGACAGGCTCTTTGCCCCATATTATTTTGATGACATAGAAAAGGGAAAAAGCGAGGAGGCTCTGAGAGAAGAACTTGCATACTATCTTTTGCAGTTTCAATCAATAAATAATTATTGGGGGCAGCCTACCTATCTTGGTGGCACCAAAAAGGATGGATCAACTGTTATCAATGAATTTTCCTACGTATTTCTTGACGTTTATGACAAAATGGGTATATACAACCCAAAGCTCCAACTTAAAATTTCGAATGAAACGCCTAAAAGCATTGTATTGAAAGCACTTGACATGATACGCCGCGGAAACAATTCCATTGTTTTTGTGTGTGATAAAACAGTTCGTGCCGCATTTGAAAAAGTGGGAATAGACTATGATATAGCAAGAGAATACGATATCACAGGCTGCTATGCTGCTTATATTCAAGACGCCGTTCCGATTTGCAGTACTTATCTTAATATTATGAAACCGTTAGAATACACCATCAGTGGCGGATATGATGCCGTTACAGGAAATCCGGTAGGACTTAAAACATCTACAGACTTTGAAAGCTACGATGCTTTTTATAATTGTTATCTGCTTCAGCTAAAGGAATGTCTTGAATCAGTAACGGAAATTGAATATGCAATGTCAGAATTTACTTCCTACATTAATCCGCAATCCCTTCTTTCGGGCGCAACTTTATCATCAATTGAAAATGGCATCGATATTCTCGGCGGAGGTGCAACCAGAGCCAATACAACGGTTTGTTGCGGTGGAATTGCTAATGTTTGTGATTCCTTAGCTGCCATTCGTGAACTTGTTTTTGAAAGTAAAAGATACACTTTAAAGGAGTTAAAAGATATTCTTGATTCAGACTTTAAAGACAATGAATCTTTGCGTCTGGAAATGATTCACAAACTACCGCATTTTGGAAACAATGACGATTCGGTGGATGAAATCGTAAAAAATGTCTTATCCTTTATATGTAATACTGTTACCGGTAAAAAGAATAGATACGGTTACAATTATAGAGTTGATACACATGTTGCCAGACACTCATATATTTTCGGTAAGCACACTGCAGCATCTCCGGATGGCAGACACTTTGGAGATGAATTATCCAAAAACTCCTCTGCCACTATCGGAAGAGCCGTTAATGGTCCTACCGCCGCAATTCTTTCCACAACGAAAATCAATTGTGTTGATTTATGCGGCGGAGACAGTTGCTTAGACCTTGGACTTCACCCGACGGCTGTCAAAGGAGAAGACGGATTAGAAGCAATGTATTCTATGCTTATGGTATATGCCGCTCGTGGCGGTTTTGCAATGCATATTAATGTTTTTGATGCCGATACACTTCGCGATGCACAGGCTAACCCTGAAAAATACGAGGATCTCCAAATCCGTGTCAGCGG
>JAZQTA010000121.1:0-3220 GCA_045630385.1 Eubacteriales bacterium
GAAGATCAACCGCGAGACCAACTACTCCAAGGATAAGAACCTCTGGCACCTCTCTCACGAGGGCTTGGATCTTGAGGATGCATGGAACGAGCCTCTCTACGAGAAGAAGGGCTTCCTTGAGATGGGCGTTTCTCCCATCGAAGCACCCGATAAGCCTACCTACATCACCATCGACTTCGAAAAGGGTACGCCCGTTGCGCTCAACGGCGAGAAGATGAGCGCGAAGGAGCTGATCCTTGCTCTCAATAAGCTGGGCGGCGAAAACGGCATCGGTCTTCTCGATATCATTGAGAACCGTCTTGTCGGCATGAAGTGCCGCGGTGTATACGAGACTCCCGGCGGAACGATCCTCTACTTCGCTCACAACTATCTTGAAACGCTGACGCTCGATAAGCTCACCGCGCACAAGAAGGCAGAGCTTGCGATCACCTTCGCAGATCTCGTTTACAACGGCCAGTGGTTCACGCCTCTGCGCGAGGCTCTCTCCGCGTTCGTGGACAAGACGCAGGAGCACGTGACCGGTACGGTTCGCCTGAAGCTCTACAAGGGCAACATCATCAAGGCCGGCGTGAAGAGCGACTATGCGCTTTACTCCGAGGAGCTTGCAACCTTCGGCGAGGATGAGGTTTATAACCAGGCAGATGCCGCAGGCTTCATCAACCTCTTCGGCCTTCCGATCAAGGTGCAGGCACAGGTTAACGCAAAGAATAAGAAGTAATTCGTAAGACGAATGACGAAAAAGGGCTGTCTCCTGAGAGAACGAGGGCGACAGCCCCTTGAAATTTTAAAAAAGGAAAAAGAAAACTATGGCTAAAATGTGGGCGGGAAGAACCGACGGCGCGGTGAGCCAAATCGCGGACGATTTCAATTCTTCCATTCATTTTGATTCGAGAATGTTCGAGGAGGACATTAAGGGAAGCATGGCACACGCGGCTATGCTCGGTGCGCAGGGCATCATCGGAAAGGACGAGGCCGATCGGCTGATCGAGGGGCTTTCCTCGATCCTTGCGGATCTTTCGAGCGGTGCGCTTGCCTTTGATATGACGGCGGAGGATATCCACATGTTCGTCGAGCAGGTGCTGACCGAAAGGCTCGGCGACCTCGGAAAGAAGCTGCACACCGCGAGAAGCAGAAACGATCAGGTGGCGCTTGACTTCCGCATGTATCTGCGCCGTGAGCTGGACGAGATCAGCGCTTTGACAAAGAAGCTTTGCGCGACCGTGACCGAGAAGGCCGAGGAATACGCGGATCTCATCATGCCCGGCTACACGCATTTGCAAAGAGCCCAGCCCATTCTCTTCGGGCATCATCTGATGGCGTACGCCATGATGCTGCTCCGCGATATTGATCGGCTGGCGGATTGCAGAAAAAGAATGAATTTTTCGCCCATCGGCTCTTGCGCCCTCGCCGGCACGACCTACAACACCGACCGCCGCTTTGAGGCGGCGCAGCTCGGCTTTGACGGCATTTGCCTCAATAGCCTTGACGGCGTTTCGGACAGAGATTTTGCCTTGGAGATGCTTTCTGCGCTCTCGGTGCTGATGATGCATCTTTCGAGATTTTCCGAGGAGATCATCCTCTGGTGCAGCTGGGAATTCAAGTTCGTGGAGCTTTCGGATAGCTTCACCACCGGCTCGTCCATCATGCCGCAGAAGAAGAACCCCGATATGGCCGAGCTTGTGCGCGGCAAGACCGGGCGCGTGTACGGCGATTTGATGGCGCTTCTCACCACCATGAAGGGACTGCCGCTTGCATATAATAAGGATATGCAGGAGGATAAGGAGGGCGTCTTTGATGCGATCGACACCGTGACCATGTGCTTAAAGGTCTTTGACGGCATGGTGGCAACCATGAAGGCGAATAAGGAAAATATGCTCCGCGCGGCGCAGAAGGGCTTCATCAATGCGACCGACCTTGCGGATTATCTTGTAAAGAAGGGCATGCCCTTCCGCACCGCATATAAGATCTCGGGCGGCCTCGTCGCCAAGTGCATTCGTGAAAACACTGTTTTGGAGGAGCTGTCTCTCGATGCCTTCCGCGCTGAGAGCGAGCTCTTTAGCGAGGATGTTTTTGAAGCAATTTCGCTTCGCACTTGCGTGGAAACGAGAATTTCCGAGGGCGGAACTTCGCTCGCTTCCGTTCAAAAACAGATCGAATATGCAAAGAATTGTTTGCAAAAATAATCAAAATGAACAATAAAGAGGATAAAAATATGAATTTGAAGGGCAGAGATTTTTTAAAGCTTCTTGATTTTACTACCGAGGAGATCTCTTATCTTCTCGATCTTGCCGCCGAGCTGAAGGCAAAGAAAAAGGCGGGCATTGCGCACAAAATGTGCGAGGGCAAAAACGTCGCTTTGATCTTTGAAAAGGATAGCACGCGCACGCGCTGTGCCTTCGAGGTAGCCGCCTCGGATCTCGGCATGGGCTCCACCTATCTTGGCCCCACGGGCTCGCAGATCGGAAAGAAGGAGAGCATTGCCGACACGGCAAGAGTGCTTTCCGGTATGTTTGACGGTATTGAATACCGCGGCTTCGGCCAGGCGCTGGTGGAGGAGCTTGCGGCATATGCCAAGGTTCCCGTCTGGAACGGACTTACCAACGAATTTCATCCCACGCAGATCCTTGCGGATTTTCTCACCGTGAAGGAAAAGCTTGGCCGCCTGAAGGGCGTAAACTTCGTATACATGGGCGACTGCCGCTACAATATGGGCAACTCTCTGATGGTCGGCTGCGCGAAAATGGGCATGAACTTCACCGCTTGCGCGCCTGCAAAGTATTTCCCCGATGCCGCGCTGATCGCGGAGTGTGAGAAGATCGCAAAGGAAACGGGCGCAACGCTTCGTTTTGAAACCGATCCCATGGTAGCAACGAAAGACGCTGACGTTCTGTATACCGACGTTTGGGTTTCCATGGGCGAGCCCGCCGAGGTATGGGCAGAGCGTATCAAGGAGCTTTCTCCCTACGCCGTAACCAAGACCTTGATGCAAAACGCCGCTCCCACCGCCATTTTCATGCACTGTCTTCCTGCCTTCCACGATCTGAAAACCAAGATCGGAAACGAGATCTATGAAAAGTTTGGCCTCACCTCCATGGAGGTGACCGACGAGGTATTTGAGTCCGCGCAGTCCGTGGTTTTTGACGAAGCGGAAAATCGTATGCATACGATCAAAGCCGTCATGGCAGCAACACTGTGCGACTAAAATTTTTGGCATCTTTTC
>JAZQTA010000122.1:0-11725 GCA_045630385.1 Eubacteriales bacterium
AACTTCGCAAGCTCCTGCGCCGGCGGAATGAAGATCTCGCTTTGCGATGCAAGCGGATCGCCGCTGGAAGGCTTTACAAGCAATACGATCTTTGGCGACAGCACCGATCGCACCGTTCGGTTCGCGGGTAAATTGAACGCACTCGTCGGAAAAGCGGTTCGCTTGAAGATCACGCTGAAGGACTGCCATCTTTATTCCTTTGCATTCATATAACAAAAAGGTGCTTCCGCATTACTTTCGCGGAGGCACCAACATTTTTATTATAGCAGAAAAATGAGCGCTTGTAAAGTGCTTTTTAAAAGTTATTGTTCACGATGCACAATTTCTGCGTTTTCAACAAAAAAAGACTGTTACATTCTTACAATTTACCAATTGAAATTGCCGAATAAATATGATATAATGGAATCACAAAAGGAGGAAAAACCAATGCAGAAGTAACCAAAAAAACTCCCAACATCCGAACCAAAACGTATATAAGTTAAAGCTTCCCGCCATGACGGAAAATAAGCAGAAAAACACGGCGGTGGTACGCAGAATATAGATGCGAACGGCGAGGAGGATATGCGCCGAGATCGCGCAAAAAAATCGGTGGGAACGGTCAAAAGGGTTCGATCAGGGAGATTCGCCCCTCGGACAGATGCAGCAAAAAAACAAATCAACGGTATTCTCGTTAGAGAAATGAAAAAGGAAGCGTTTGATAACGGCGAACATTGATACGATGGGCAGAAAAAGCAAAGGAGGATTAGGAAAGATGTTAGATACTAAGAACGAACAGAAGTGACCCTTGGTCGGGGAAAGTCGCAAAGGCATGCGGCTCGATCAAGGGTCACTTCATTTTTTATTATGATATGTTTTTGTTTTCCGAAAGCGCTTTTCGCGTTTCTCGGATTTTTTTTATTGCCGCGGCAACCTCTGTTTCACAAAGAACGGCGCTTTCCATCGGGCAATAACCGTCCCCTGCCCGATTTAAGATGCGAGGAACGAGCACCTCATAGCTCACGGATATCGAACAAGCTGAAAGGATCTCCAAAGCGGAGTCACTGATCGTGACGGCGTGAAGCTCGGCAATTCCCAGCTCGACGTAAAGAAACGCCGCCGCTCGGCCAACCACCTTATCCACCGCGCGCATCGCGCGAACGTCCTTGCCGCTATCCAAAAGAGAAAGCAGCGGAGCAACGCCGCGCTCATGGGAACGGATCACTTCCTCTTCGTTATACAGAAGAAGCGTGCAGGCTTCCTGCTTTAAGAGCGCAACAGCTTCGGCTTTATTCATCCTCTTATCCTTTCACTCACTTCAGCTTTTCGGCAAATTCCTCCATGATGGAGGCGATCTCTATCTTCTGCGGACACTTCTGCTCGCAGGCATGGCAAGCGATGCATTCGCTCGGCATCTTCCCATCGGGGAACGTGATGCTCTTGTTTTTCTGTGCGCCGCCCGAAACGAGGAAGGTATCGTTAAAAAGGCGGAGCAGCTTCGGGATCGGAAGCCCCATCGGGCATTCTTCCACACAGTATTTGCAGTTTGTGCAGGTCAGAGTCCGCTTCGAAAGAAGCTTATCCGCAATGGCAAGAAGCGACGCGCGCTCCTTTTCACAGAGGTGCTTCTCCTCGGAAAACGTCTTGATATTATCCGCTACCTGCGAGAGCGACGACATGCCCGAAAGCACGACCGTGACACCTTCAATTCCTTGCAGAAAACGGAATGCCCAGGCAGGGATGCTCTCGTCGGGACGATATCCCTTCAAGCACCTTTCATCCTCTTCGGAAAGCACCGCGAGGCGGCCGCCGCGCACGGGCTCCATTACCCAGATCGGGATGCCGTACGAATTCAAAATTTCAACCTTTTCCTTGGCGTTTTGCAGCTTATAGTCAAGCCAGTTCAGCTGGATCTGGCAGAACTCCATATGCTCGTGATATTTAGCGAGAAAATCCTTTAAAACAGGGAGCGAGGCATGGGTGGAAAAGCCGAGATAACGAATGCGTCCGATACGTTTCTGCTCCAAAAGATAGTCCATTATTTTCAAATTCTCATCGGTAAAGATAGAAACCGTATCATCCGAAACGTTGTGCAAAAGATAGAAATCAAAGTAGGTCATACCCGTGCGGGAAAGCTGCGTCTCAAAGGTGCTTTTTACTTCCTCGAACGATGCGAATTTGTTAAAAGGCATCTTATCGGCAAGATAAAAGCTTTCACGCGGATATTTTGAAAGAAAATGCCCCATCAGCTCTTCGCTTTTCCCCTGATGATAAAACCACGCCGTGTCAAAATAATTGACACCGCTTTTCATGCAAAGGTCTATAATCTCCGCGGTTTTCTCCATATCCACCGCACCGCTCTCGTCACACGGAAAGCGCATGCAACCAAGACCAAGCGCGGAAAGCATTTCGCCCTTAAACTGCTTATAGATCATTCTGTTTTCTCCTATTTCTTTCTTACACAAACCATTGTAGCACAGATGATGAAAAAAATCAAGAAGCATTCATAAAATATACCGCCGTCAAAAAACGGCGGTACGATCGTTTTACGAAAATTTGAAGGAATAGAGATCCGCATCCAAAAGACGCACGGTCATGACGACCTCTTTGCCGGAGAAAAGAACCACGGGATCGCGGAAAGCGATGGGCTTATCCGTACTATCGCCGAAGTATTCCACGCTTTCGGTGGAGAGCGCACCGTCGGTGGTTTCAAGCTTAAAGATCGCGTATCCGAAGGCGGAGGTGGAAAGATTAACCGTTAGCCTCTCTCCCTCAAATACGAAGGGCTTGGTAACGAGGAGCTTTTCTTCCTCTCCTGCACGGCGGGAAACGAAGCCGTCTCTGCGGATGGTGTAACGCCGAAGAAGCAGACGGCCGCCGTATTTTTCTCTTTCATGGCAGAGCATGGAAAGCTCCGGATCCGCACCCGCTCCTCCCTTTTCGGGATCGGTGAGAATAAATCCACGCGCGGGATAGCAATCACCGTAGCACCAATTTCCGTCATACTCCGCATCGGGGCGCATAAACGCCTCGTTATAACGCTTGAAACTCTCACCGTCACGCGAGGTCATAAAAACGCAATCAGTTAATGCAAGACCGTAGCGCGGATGCTCCTTGGCAACTCTTACGCGCGCTTCCTTGGTGCAAAGCGCATCGTAAGACGCCGTCCATTGCTGACGGTAGATATATCTCGTGGGAAAGCCGACAAGGATATGCGGAGCGAAGGGATAGGGAGATATGCAGTTGGTGTATACCTGCACGTCCTCACCCGTCATTTTGATACGCTTCTGCTCGGTGAAATTCACGAAGTCATCCGACTCAATGTAACGGATATCGCGGACGAACTGCTCCTTTTTCTGCCACGGAAGCAAAAGCGGCGTCTGATCAAAGGGGCTTTTTCCCTCGAGATCTCCGGGCGCATGAAGTCCGCGGAAATACACGCGGTACTTCCCTATTTCCTTATCGAAAAAGGCGGTATTCAGGGAGTCAAAGCTGCCCTTATCGGTGATCAGATGACCAACCTTGAAATGCACGCCGTCCGCGCTGTAAAAGCAGGTGAGGGTATGCAGATAATCGCCGATGGCCTTGTATTTTTGTTCGGGCTGGCAAGCGGGATTTTCGTCCTTGAACACGCAGAAGTTATCGTAGAAGGGCGCAGTCTTATCATCGAGAATAATGTTGTTTTCCCGGCTTCCCTTGAAATCGCAAATGCCGAGCGCGGGCTTCACCCAATGCAAGCCGTCAAGGCTTTCGGCATAGCAAACGCGGATCTGCTCGCCACGAAGCGACTCGGTCAAGGCCTCTCGACCGAGATAATACAGTCTGTACTTTCCGACTTCCTCGTCATAAAAGAAATTTTCGTATGCAATACCGCGCGTTTCCCAAGGCTTATCACAAACCAATACCACCTCACGAGGGGCGGGACGGTGCAGGCGCACCTCGGCGCTCGTCCGCTCCTCATCAATCAAAAAATTATCAAAAAAGCACTCTCTTCTGCTTCCGATATGGATCATACCATCCACCTCCAACGATTTATGCACTTATTATAGCACGCCTTGTCCCATATTTCAATACAAAACTCGGCCATGTTTTTTGCAAAACGCGGCCGACTTTCAAAGTTTTGCGGTTTTGCGCCTTCGTGAGATGACAAATGAACCAAAATTATTTGCCGTTTTAACCAAAAAAGCCTTGCGCGTCTTGATAAATTCGGCTGTATGTGTTACTATTTTATAGGCGTAACAATAATATAAGATCATTACGATACTCTGTGCGCCCAAAAGGAGAAAAAACATGTACACAAGTGAAAGACACCCGAATCTCGTTCTTAAGCTGAACGTTCCCTTCGCGCTGAAGGACGGCGAAAAGATCACACTTGACTATGCGCCCGTTCGCAAAGCAGACGGCACCGTTTTGGTTCCCGCTTTTATCGAGGGCTTTGGCGGCAAGACCGAGAAATTCGAAGAAAAAGATTATTTTGCACTTGAAAGCCTTGATACAAACAAAAAGTTTGACGAGATGGGCTGCATCATCCTTGATAAGGAAATCGACGTTTCCGCCATCACCCGCGA
Source organism: Eubacteriales bacterium (assembly GCA_045630385.1). Lineage (GTDB taxonomy): Bacteria > Bacillota > Clostridia > Oscillospirales > CAG-272 > UBA1740. The sequence continues at coordinate 4,545 of JAZQTA010000122.1, forward strand.
GGAAGATCTGAATCTCATGCTGCACTGGATGGGTGAATTTATTTTCGATATTGAAAAGATCCCCATGCAGAGAACCTACGCGCCTGCCACCCCCGAGGAAAGAGCGGGCTTCAGAAGAGTGGGCGAGGACATCAAGGCAAGACTGCTTGCAAGAAACAACAAGCACCCCTATCTCTTTGCCACGCAAGAAGTTTTTGATAAGATCCACGCGGCATACCTTTCCGATGAAGAGACACCCCTCAAGGCTTGCATTGACAAGCTTCTTCCCTCTTACACGAAGTATTTCGATGAAGAGCAGTACAAGATGAACGAGGATATGACCGCACTCCTCAAGCCACTGGACGATCCTTACGAGGATGGCTACGACGTGGGTGGCCGCGCGGGTGATCCCAACGGCAAGCTCAGCACCTGCTCTTACCTTGCTATGGCGTACCAGATCACGCGCGACACAAAGTACGCAAAGCTCGCTTACCTTATCATGAAGGAAATGATCCGCCGCCTGCACTGGGGTCCCGGCCACTTCCTTAACACCTCGATGGCAACGCTCGACTACTGTCAGTGCTATGACTGGCTCTACAACGTATGGACGGAGCTTGGCTATAATCTCAAGGATCTGACCGCAGGCATTTATACGCACGGCGTTCTGCAAAGCTTCAACTCCATGATCTTCGACAAATGCGACTATCCCTCGCCTCGCCAGGGCACGGGCTGGCGCTTCAAGCTGAAGCCCGACAACTGGAATGCCGTATGTAACACGGGCTCGATCGTTGGCGCGGCGATGCTGATTTGCGAGGGCAAGGGCGGCTACATCACCGATCAAATTCTCTCTGTTTGTACCGAGCAGATCGGCGCTTCCCTCTCCTCTCTGATGCAGGACGGCCTCGTTCTCAAGCAGTACGCAACCGACGGCTCTTACGTGGAATCCAACTCCTACTGGTCCTACGGTACGAACAACCTCTTCAAGATTCTTGCCGCACTCCACAGCCTGGTCGGAACGGATCTCGGCCTGCACTACACGTGGGGTCTTGACAAGACCTGCTACTATGCGATCAACACCGAGAGCGCAGAATACGTTGGCTGGAACTATCACGACGGCTCGCTCAGCGCACAGGGCACGAGCATGTTCTATTCCTTCGGCTATATTTCGGGCGACAAGAATCTTTATGCTTTGCGCCGCGAGCATTTGAAGAAGGGCAAGACCGCCTCAATGTTCGATCTCTTCTACGAGCCTGACGTGCTCGGCGAGGAGGTTCCCGACCTCAAGGCACTCCCCTTGGACTATCTGATGGAATCCATCGATGGCTTCACCGTTCGTAACGGTTGGGAGACCGGCTCGATCTACGCAGGTCTTCTCGGAGGCAAAAACCCCAAGGGGGCAAGCCACCAGCAGATCGACTCGGGCTGCTTCGTTTACCACAACCACGGCAAGCTCTGGTTTACCGATCTCGGCTCGGACTACTACAACCTTCCCGGCGGTTACTTTGGAAACAACAACCTTTTCCGCAGAAATGCAGAGGGTAACAACACCTTATTCCTGACCTCCCTGCCTCACGGCCAGGCGCTGGAAAACAATTCCCCTCTCACCGAATGGAAGTCCTCGGATGCGGCTTCTTACGCGATCATTGATACTACGGCGGCTTACGGTGACAAGGCTGTGAAGACCACGCGCGGTATGCTTTTGACGGCAGACAGAAAGACCTGGGTGCTTCGCGACGAAGCGGAGTTCAAGGAAGCGGAGGACGCCTGCTGGGTTGCTAACTTCGAAAGCGCGAAGATCAAGTGCGAGATCGCAGAGGACGGCAAGAGCTGCAAGATGTCCTATGAGGACGGTGCGGCAATCAACGTATATCTCTATTCCGATGCGGACGTGAAGTTCGAGACCATCAGCTGCTACGACTTCCTTCTGAAGGATACCCAGCCGAAGGTGGAGGGCGAATATCCCAGAGATAACTACTCCCGCTTGCTCGTTCGTTTCAACGGACTGAAAAGCTTCAATCTTTCCATCGTGGTTGAGCCCGTGGGCGATGCGGCACAGTACGCAATTCCCTTTGCCGAGTGGAAGAACATTCAGTAATTTTATCATCACAAGATCCCGATTCGCGCCTTGCGGATCGGGATCTTTTCTTCCAAGACAACATTTTTACATATCGAAAGAAAAATTTACATACGGAACTTACAAAATCATTCGCCGAAATAAACAAAAAGATCTTGCGCGGCTTGATAATTCCGAGGTTTTATGATAGTATGATTACAAGCGGTGCAATATAAGAAATACTTTCCATTTTCTGCACGCAAAAAAGGAGAAAAATTCATGTATACAAGTGAAAAACATCCGAACCTCGTTCTGAAGCTGAACGTCCCCTTTGCGCTGAAGGACGGAGAAAAAATCACGCTGGATTATGCACCGATCCGCAAGGAAGACGGCACGGTTCTGATTCCCTCCTTTATCGATGAATTTGGCGGCGAAACCGTGGTTTTGGATGGAAAAGAATATCTTACTCTCAACTCTCTCCATGCATATAAGAAGTTTGACGAGATGGGTTGCATTATGCTCGATAAGGAGATCGATCTTTCCTCAATCAACCGAAAAGAGGATCTGGATCTGATGCTTCACTGGATGGGTGAATTTATTTTCGATATTGAAAAGGTTCCCCTCGAGAAAACCTATGGGCCTGCCACGGCAGAGGAAAGGGCGGGCTTCAAGAGAGTGGGCGCGGACATTCGCGCAAGACTCGAGGCAAGAAAAAATAAGCACCCCATGCTGATCTCAAAGCCCGGGATTCTCGATATCCTGCACGATATATACAAAACAAATTCCAATCCCGCTATGAAGGGCTATATGGATCAGCTTGTGGCTACCGCGGATAAGTCATTCGAAAATGAAGCCTACCGAATGAACGCGGAGATGACGGCCTTTCTTAATCCGATCGTTCCATCCATTCCTTATGCATACGGATACGACTCGGGCGGACGAGCATCCTGGCAGTCAACGCTTGCGAGCACGTGCTCTCAACTTGCGATCGCATATCAGCTTACCCGTGACACAAAATACGCCAAGCTCGCTTATCTATTGCTGAACGAGCTCATCCGTCTTCCTCATTGGGGCCCCGGGCACTTTCTCAACACCGCGATGGCGACCTATGACAGCTGTTTCACCTACGACTGGCTCTACAATATTTGGAACGAGCTCGGATACGATCTCCACTACATTGCCGTCGGCATTTATTCGCATGGTATCGTTGCGGGCTACGACTCCGTCATCTATGACAAATGCGACTATCCCTCTCCTCCGTTTGGCACTTGGCCGGCATTTCGCTTCCGACTGAAGCCGGATAATATAAACGTCGTTTGCAACACCGGTATGATCGTTGCCACGGCAATGCTCATATGCGACGGAAACGGCGGATATATTTCCGATCATATTTTGGATCGCTGCACGGAGCTGCTCGGCGCTTCGCTCACGTCCTTGATGCAGGACGGCTTGGTTCTTAAGCAGTATGCAACAGACGGCTCGTACGTGGAATCCAACTCCTATTGGTCCTACGGAACGAACAACCTTTTCAAGACGATGGGATGCCTTCACAGCATGCTTGGCACGGATCTCGGTCTGCACTACTCCTACGGTCTTGATAAGACCTGCTACTATGCGATCAACACCGAAAGCGCAGAATACGTTGGCTGGAACTATCACGACGGATCGCTTTCCGCACAAAGCACAGGTCTTTTCTATCTTTACGGCTACATTTCGGGAGATAAAAATCTCTATGCACTCCGCAAGGAGCATCTGAAAAACGGAAAGACCGCCGGTCTTTTTGACCTGCTTTACGATCCTGAGCTTCTCGGCGAAGAAATCCCCGCGCTTCAGGAGCTGCCGCTCGACTATCTGATGGAATCCATCGACGGCTTCACCGTGAGAAGCGGCTGGGAGCGCGGCTCAATCTTTGCGGGAATACTCGGCGGCGAAAATTCCATCGGCGGCGGCACTCATATGCAGATCGATGCAGGCACCTTCGTTTACCATAACCATGGGCATCTTTGGTTTACCGACCTCGGGCTGGATAGCTACAACATCAAGGGCGGATACTTCGGAAACGACCGCCTTTTCCGCAGAAATGCAGAGGGCAATAACACGCTCTTCCTCCCCTCTCTTCCCTACGGGCAGACACCCGGCAGCATTTCTTCGATCACCGAATGGAAGTCCTCGGATGCGGCTTCTTACGCAATCATCGATACTACAGCGGTTTACGGCGACAAGGCCGTCAAGACCGCGCGCGGTATGCTTCTGACCGCTGACAGAAAAACCTGGGTGCTTCGCGACGAGGCGGAGTTCAAGGAAGTGGAAAACGCTTGCTGGGTTGCAAACTTTGAAAGCGCGAAGATCAAGTGCGAGATTGCAGAGGACGGCAAGAGCTGCAAGATGTCCTACGAGGACGGCGCGGCCATCAACGTACATCTCTATTCCGATGCGGACGTGAGATTTGAGATCATCAGCTGCTACGACTTCCTTCTTTCCGGAACGCGCGCCTTTGAGGGCGAATCTCCCAGAGATAAATACTCTCGCCTGCTCATCCGCTGTGGCGGACTCAAAAAGTTCAATCTTTCCATCGTGGTTGAGCCCGTGGGCGATGCGGCACAGTACGCAATTCCCACCACAGAATGGAAGAACATTAAATAAAACAATCCCTCCGTCACGGCAAGCCGCGCCACCTCCCTTTACACAAGGGAGGCCAAACGACACCGCTGACGATGCGGAAAAATACGCAATTCCCTTTGCTGAGTGGAAGAACATTCAGTAATTTAATCATCAAAAGATCCCGATTCGCACCCTTGCGGATCGGGGTGCTTTTTTATATATGAAAACATACAAATAATTTTGCCGAAATATACAAAAAAGCCTTGTGCGGCTTGATAATTCCGAGGTTTTGTGATAGTATGATTACAGGCGCAGCAATAATAAGATCATTATGATACTCTGCGCGCCGAAAAAGGAGAAAAGCCATGTATACAAGCGAAAGACATCCGAGCCTCGTTCTAAAATTAAACGTTCCCTTCGCGCTGAAGGACGGCGAGAAAATCGCGTTGGATTACGCGCCTGCACGCAAGGCAGACGGCACGGTTTTGGTGCCTGCCTTTATCGAGGGCTTCGGCGGTAAGACCGAAGTTTTTGAGGGAAAGGATTATTTTGCACTTGAAAGCCTTGATGCAAACAAAAAGTTTGACGAGATGGGCTGTATTATCATAGACAAGGAGATCGATCTTTCCTTGCTGAACCGCGAAGATGATCTCGATCTGATGCTGCACTGGATGGGTGAATTCATTTTCGATTTTGAAAGGATTCCGATGCAGCGCACCTACGCACCTGCTACCCCCGAGGAAAGAGAGGGCTTCAAAAGAGTGGGCGCGGATATTCGCGCACGACTTGAGGCAAGAAACAATAAGCACCCCTATCTCGTTTCAAAGCCCGGCATTCTTGATACTCTGCACGAAATCTATAAGACGAATTCCAACCCCGCTCTAAAGGGATATATGGAAAAGCTCGTTAAAGAGGCGGACGAGATCATGGCAAAGGATATGTATCGGATGAATGCCGATATGACCGCGCTGCTCGAGCACGTCAAGGATCCCCAAGACGCCGGCTATAACCTGGGAAGACGTGCGCACTTTCAGGAAGGCCTCAGCGCGGCGGCCTCGAAGCTTGCCATTGCTTATCAGTTTACGCGCGATGCAAAATACGCAAAGCTTGCCTACCTGATTTTGGAGGAAATGATCCGTATCCCGCACTGGGGCCCTGCCCATTTCCTCAACAACTCCATATCTACCTATAACTATTGCTTTACCTACGACTGGCTTTACAATATCTGGTGCGAGCTTGGCTACGAGTTGCAATTCATTTATTACGGCATCTATTCCCACGGTGTGCTTCAAAGCATCAACTCCGTTATTTACGATAAGTGCGATCATCCGACTCCTTACGGAGGTGCCGGGCGCTTCAAGCTGAAGGCCGATAACTGGAATGCGGTCTGCAACATGGGCTCGATCGTTGGCGCGGCTATGCTGATCTGCGACGGCAAGATGGGCTACGTCACCGACGGCACGCTTGATATGTGCGCCGAGCAGATCGGAGCATCCCTTTCCTCGCTTACGCAGGACGGCCTTGTGCTGAAGCAATATGCACCCGATGGCTCTTACGTGGAATCCAACTCCTATTGGTCCTACGGCACGAGCGCACTCTTTAAAACGCTCGGCTCTCTGCACAGTCTGCTCGGCACAGATCTCGGTCTGCACTACTCCTACGGTCTTGATAAGACCTGCTACTATGCGATCAATACCGAGAGCGCGGAATACGTTGGCTGGAACTACCACGACGGAAATCTCGGCGCGCAAGGCACGGGTATTTTCTATTTGTTCGCCTATATATCGGGAGATAAAAATCTCTACGCGCTTCGCAAGGAGCAGCTGCGCCGCGGAAAAGCATCCGGTCTTTTTGACCTGCTTTACGATCCTGAGCTTCTCGGAGAAGAGATTCCGAAGCTTCAAGCGATGCCGCTTGACTATCTGATGGAGTCCATTGACGGCTTCACCGTGCGAAGCGGCTGGGAAAGAGGCTCGATCTATGCAGGACTTCTCGGCGGCAAGAACCCGATCGGCGGAAGCCATCAGCAGATCGATGCGGGTTGCTTCGTTTACCACAACTACGGGCATCTTTGGTTTACCGACCTTGGCTCGGATGACTACAATCTTCCCGGCGGCTATTTCGGCAATAATAACCTCTTCCGCAGAAATGCAGAGGGCAATAATACCCTGTTTCTTACCTCTCTGCCGCACGGCCAGGCGCTGGGAAACAATTCCCCCATCATCGAATGGAAATCCTCGGATGCGGCTTCTTACTCGATCGTGGATACCACGGCGGCCTACGGTGACAAGGCTGTGAAGACCACGCGCGGTATGCTTTTGACGGCAGACAGAAAAACCTGGGTGCTTCGCGACGAGGCAGAGTTCAAGGAAGCGGAGAACGCTTGCTGGGTTGCTAACTTCGAAAACGCGAAGATCAAGTGCGAGATTGCAGAGGACGGCAAGAGCTGCAAGATGTCCTACGAGGACGGCGCGGCAATTCACGTGCATCTTTTCTCGGATGCGGACGTGAAATTTGAGATCATCAGCTGCTACGACTTCCTTCTCAA
>JAZQTA010000123.1:0-19123 GCA_045630385.1 Eubacteriales bacterium
TCTTGTTCTATATGCTTCTGCTTTGATCCGTTTTTGTAAACAATAAATAGAAAAACCTCGTGTTTTTCGAAGAAAAACTCGAGGTTTTTTATAGATCTGTAAGTCCGTTTTGTGCAAAGTCTCAAATGGTTTGGATCATGAGATCAAATGGCGGATGCCGTCAGCTTGATGATGAGATCCATATCGTCGGGCTGAACCTTGGCTTCGTGCGCCGCTTTGTTGCGCACCTCGGCTCCGCATTTGTCGCATCGGTGGTAGATGATATATCCGCGCTTGGGATCGGGATCCGCGTGATAGGGGCGCAAAATGCCGCCACAAGGGTTTTGGCGGTCACCGGGGAGAATATCCACGTGCAGGGAGCACAGGCAAAATGGGCAGTGGTTGCGCGAGGTGTAGCCGAGAGGCAAAACCTCCTTGCCACAGCTTTTGCAGATGAAGCCCGCATCGTTTTTTTGAAATCGTTTGGTTTCCATATCCTACCTCGCCTTTATTTACCTACGCAGAAGCGCGAAAAGATGTCGCTGACGATGACTTCCGAAACGCTTTTTCCGCAAAGCTCGCCCAGCGCCGCGATGGCGCGCTCGATATCCGAGGCGGCGGCATCCATGGGAAGCCCCGCGAGATACGCGTCAAGGGCAAGCGAGATATGCTCTCTTGCCGTAAGAAGCTCCGCATGCTGTCTTGCCGAGGATACGATCGCATCCTCGCCGACGGTGAGATCGCCGCTTGTGAAAAGTGCCTCCGCTTCCGCTCGAAGGAGGGCGGTGTCGCCGCTTTTTGCGGAAAGCGCGATCGTGCGCGGAATTCTTTTTTGGATCTCTGCCGCATCCCACGCGGCGGGGAGATCGGTTTTGTTGAGCACGGCGATTTTAGCCGCGGAAAGGGAGTCCAACGTGTCGAGCAGCGCTGTATCCTCCTCGGTGAGCGGGCGCGAGGTGTCAAACACCGCAAGCACAAGCTCGGCCTCCTTTATGCGCGTCTGCGTTTTTTCAACGCCGATGCGCTCCACCGGATCGGCGGTTTCGCGGATGCCCGCCGTGTCGGAAAGGCGGAGAAGGATCTCGCCGAGCGGCACGGTGCGCTCAAGGATATCACGCGTCGTGCCCTCAATATCGGTTACGATCGCGGCCTCCTCGCCCAGCAGCAGATTATAGAGCGTGCTTTTGCCCGCATTGGGCTTTCCGCAGATCACGGTCAGGATGCCTTCGTTCACGGCACGGCCGGTGCGGTAGCTGTCGATCAGAGCGTCAAGGCGCGAGAGAAGCGAGCGGAGCAGGGAAATGCTTTCCGCATCCGAGAAGTCGCCAAGATCCTCGTCGGGGTAATCGATCCTCGCAAAAAGCGAGCCCATCAGTGAGACCGCATCCTCGCGGATGCCGTCCATTGCGGCAGAAAGCTTGTCGCGGGATTTTGCGGATGCAAGCCTTACGGCGGCGGCGGAGCTTGCCTCTAAAAGGTTACCGATCGCCTCTGCATCGGTTAAAGAAAGCTTGCCGTTCAAAAATGCGCGGCGTGTAAATTCGCCTGCGGCGGCAGGCTCTGCTCCGGCGGCAAACACCGCGGAAAGCACCATTTTCGTGATCAGAAAGCCGCCGTGGCAGCTGATCTCCACGGTGTCCTCGCCCGTGTAGGAATAGGGGGATACGAAGCGTGTCGCAAGTCCGTCGTCGATCGGCGCGCCGTCAAGCAGAATATCACCGAAGATCTGCGTTCTCGGGCGCGATGAGGAAAGCGGCTTGCCGCTTCTGGGAAGGAACATCCGATCCGCGATCTTGAAGGCCTCGGGGCCGCTGATGCGGATAACGGCAACCCCACCCTTACCGGGTGGGGTCGATATAGCGGCGACGGTAGAATAATTTACCATCTTATGCGTTTTCGCCATCGCACTTTTCGGCATCGTCACAGGTGCTGCATTCATCGCAGATTTTTGTCGTGCCGCGCAGAGCAATGGCATCTGCTTCGATCACGGTTTCGCCGTCATCTAATGTCATGCCGGAAAGGGAGTTCTTTTCGGTACAGTTTTCCTCAGCAACCTCGGGGATCGCGGTATCGTTTGCCTCGTCCTTTTCGAAGAGCTCCTTGGGCTTTTTGTCGGTCAGATAGATTACGATCTTGCGGTTGTTATCCGAGCCGATCGAGTTGGTACAAACGCCCTCGATGCCCTGCACCTCGGAGTGAATGATTCTTCTCTCGTATGCGCTCATGGGCTCAAGCATAACGCTTCTGTTGTTGCGAAGCGCCTTTGCGGCCATTCTTCTTGCGAGTGCGCGAAGGGTTTCCTCGCGCTTTGCGCGGTAGCCTTCGATATCGATGGTCACGCGGCTCTTATCCTTCTCGCCCTTTGCATTCTTCTGTGCGCTTGCAAGGTTTGCAAGGTATTGAAGTGCATCCAGCGTATCGCCGTGGTGGCCGATCAGAGCGGATGCATCCTCGCCCGTGATGTTCACGCGGCGCGTGCCATCCTCGCAGGAATAAAGCTCGATGGTGGCATCAAGACCGAGGTTTGCGATCAAGGTCTTGATAAATTCGTAGGACATATCCTCGCCATCCTCAACGGTGCGGGGCGTGAGCTTCAGTTCGTTTTCGGGGATCACAACGCTCTTCGGCTTACTTTCCTTTTCCTTTTTAGGTGCGGCAGGTCTTTCGTTCTTTTCTTTCTTCTCGGGCTTCTGCTGTTGTGCAGGCTTTTCAGAGCCCTTGCCGTTGTTCTTGGGTGCGCGATCGCGGTCGTGGTTTCTTTCGGGGCGGGGCTTCTTTTCTGCCTTATCGGGGATCTCGATGAAGGCTCTTACCTGTGCGGCCTTTACACCGATGATACCAAAGATACCCTTGCTACCTGCATGGATGATCTCAAACTGTACGTCATCCAGCTCGCCGGCGCCGAGAAGCGCTCTGGCGTTTTCCTTTGCTTCGGCAACGTCCTTGCCGCTTGCGATAATCTCTTTAATCATTTTATCGTCCTCTTTATTTCTTATCTTTGTCATCCTTGATTTCCGATGCGGAAAGTCCCATCGTGCTCTTTTTCTCGGGCGCTGACTTTCTTACCTCGGGAAGCGTTTCGTAATCGTCATCATCAATATAATGAAGAGATTTTACCTTGGGCTGGCTTTGCATAGCCGCTCTCTGTGCCTTTGCCTTCTCGCGCTCAGCTTTTTCGATTTCGCGAAGCTCTGCTTCGGTATATTTCGGTAGAGGCATAGCCTTGGAAAGGATATACTGCTGTGCAATGGCGAAGATGGATTGATAGATCCAGTAAAGACCCAGCATACCGGGCATCATGAAGCAGAACCAAACGGTCATCAAGGGCATCATGATATCCATCATGCGCATAGACATCTGCGCCTGCGCATCCGCACCGGGCGCGGCGGGCGTGCCCTGCCACTTGCGGGTGAGCCACATCGTCAGCCACTGGGAGGCGGCGGCGAGCACGGGGATCAGAAGCAGAAGGCTGAAGCTCTGAAGCGAAGGAACGTCTGCAAGATTCACGCCGAAAAGATCAAAGCTCGGCAGCTGTGCCTCGCCCATGATCTCGGCAATTTTTTCAGCGGCATCGCCGGTTGCGTTTTTAATATCGTTAATGTAAGGAATCTGATCCTTGAGGTTGATTTCCTTTCCGATGGCAGTGCCGATATCCTTGATCTGCGTTTCGGAAAGCTTGCAGATGAAGGACAAGGGGCGTCTGATTACGTTGTAAAGGAAAATGATCAGAGGAAGCTGGAGAAGCAGAGGCAGACAGCCGGAAAGAGGATTGTAACCCTCCTTCTGTTGCAGCTCCATGATTTCCTGCTGCTTTTTCTGCAAGGTAGCACGGTCGGTGCGGCCTGCGTATTTCTTTTCGATCTTGGCAAGCTTCGGGCGAAGCTTCGCCATAGCGATCTGATTTTTTTGCGTTTTAATGGAGAAGGGAAGGAAAACGATCTTGAATACAAGTGCGTAAAGCACAAGCGCGAGCGCGTAGCTGCCCGTGATCTGGTTGAAGAAGGACAAGATCGATCCAAAAATATTATAGAGCCAATTCATTTTTTATTTCTCTTTTCTTTATGAGGATGAAGATGAGCCTTGCGGCTTTTCATCATCTTTTTTTCGTTATCTTCCTCTTGTATCTTGCTTGTGTCGCGATTTTTAAGACCCTTTTCGGGCACGGGATCGTACCCACCCTTGGAGAAGGGGTTACAGCGCAGAATGCGCCAAACGGTCAAAATCAATCCGACGAAAAAACCCCGTTTTTGAAATGCTTCGATCGCATAGGCAGAGCAGGTTGGCGTGAACCTGCAGCAAGGCGGTTTCAGAGGAGAGATAAACCTTCGGTAAAGGCCGACGAGCCATATCATGACGTGCTTCATATCGGCTGATACATATTAAGCGTGGCGAAGGCGGAGGATAGATGCGCTTCGATTTCGGTGCTTTTCATGTTCACGGCGGCGCTTCTTGCCGCGATCACAATGAGAAATCCGACCTTCAGGGGCGACTTTTTTTCCACGGCACGAAGCCCCTCGCGCAAAATGCGGCGAACGCGACTGCGCACGGTGGCGCCTCCGAGCTTTGTGGAAACGGTGAGCCCGATGCGGTTCATCTTCGTTTTCATTGGGTTTTCCTTGGCCAATCGCTTTGCGGCATAGTCCGGAAGAATATATACCGCCACGGCAGGTGTCACTGCCCGCTTTCCCTTGGCATACGCTTTTTGATATAAATGATTTTCACAGATGGCACGAAATTTCATTTTTTTACTCCAATCTCACGCGGCGGTAAATGCCCCTTGCCTTGCAAAAATCCGGGGAAACAAAAACCCCGATAAAAGTCGCAACTTAAAAAGAGCCTTTTATCGGAGGTTTTGTACGTCACACTGCGTGACTCAATCAATAGGTCAGACGAGCTCTTCCCTTGGCGCGTCTTCTCTTGAGAACTTTTCTGCCGTTTGCGGTAGCCATTCTTTTTCTGAAGCCATGCTCCTTGTTTCTCTGTCTCTTCTTGGGCTGATAGGTTCTTTTCATGAGTAGCACCTCCTTGTTTTTTATTATCGCGGGATTTCCGGCCCCCACGATTTTTTTGCGTATCCACACAAAAGCCACAAGTATTATACACCATACGGAGAAAAAAGTCAAGCCTTTTTTTAAAAATAAATCTACGTGTGCGAAAATATATAAAATATATATAAAATAAAAAATAATCTATTGACTTTCAAATCCGTATCTGTTAAAATAGTTCTATATGATGTCAACAAAGGAGAGTCGTCTGCGATGAATAAAGACGTTGAAAGAATTCTCGTTGGAGAAGAGGAGCTGGACGGAATCGTTTCGCGCCTTGCGGCAGAGATCGACCGTGATTATAAGGACAGTAAATGCCTCGTTCTCGTTTGCATTCTGAAGGGCTCGATCGTGTTTATGGGCGATCTTATGAAGAAGCTGACAGTGCCTTGCGAGATCGACTGCATGAAGGTTTCCTCTTACGGCGCCGGCACGGCGACCACGGGGAATATACATATTCATCTGGATCTGATGCGTCCCGACATTGCCGACTGTGATCTTTTGATCGTTGAGGATATTATCGATAGCGGAAACACGCTCTCTTATCTTGTGGATTATTTGCTTCTGAAGGGCGCAAAGAGCGTTCGCACCTGCACGCTGCTTGATAAGCCCAGCCGCCGCAAGGTGGAATTTACGCCGGATTATTGCGGCAAGGAGATCCCCGATGAGTTCGTGATCGGCTACGGCTTGGATTATGCGGAGCGCTACCGCGCGCTTCCTTACGTCGGCGTTCTTTCTCCCTCGGTTTATGAAAATGCGTGACCTTCCTCTTTCGGTCGGTATTTTGCCGCTCGGTTGCAAGGTTTCGCAGTATGAGTGCGAGGCGGTCGGAGAGGCCTTTGAAAAAGAGGGCTTCGTTCTGCGCCCCTTCTCGGAGGTCTGCGACGTTTATCTGGTGAACACCTGCACCGTGACGGCGGAGAGCGACAGAAAATCCCGCCAGGTCATTCGCCGCGCTATTAAGAAAAATCCCGAGGCGATCGTGATGGTCAGCGGATGCTATAGCCAAACGTCACCGAACGAGGTTGCCGCGATTGAGGGCGTCAGTGCCGTGATCGGAAATCACGATAAAATGTCCTTGCCTCGCATTGCTCGCGAGTTAATCGAGAATAAGCAAACAAAACCTTACATTTTGACTACAAATATTGAAGAGGCTCCGTTTGAGCCGATGTGCATCACCCGCGCCCCGAGAACGAGAGCGTATGTCAAAATTGAGGATGGATGCGAATGCCGTTGCAGCTATTGCGCGATTCCCGGTGCGCGCGGCCGCGTTCGCTCCAAGTGCCCCGAGGATGTGATCGCGGAGGTGGAGGCGCTTTCCGCCGCGGGAACGGCAGAGGTGGTGCTCACGGGAATTGAAACGGCATCCTACGGCGCGGATTTTGACAACGGTTATCGGCTGATCGATCTTCTCGAGGCGCTGGACAAAAGAAAAAGCTGCCGCCGCATCCGACTCGGATCGCTTTCGCCCGAGGGCATGCGCGAGGATTTCGTGAAAAGGCTTTCCGCGCTTTCTATCGTCGTGCCGCATTTTCATCTTTCCATGCAGTCCGGCTCGGACAGCGTGCTTCGCGGTATGCGAAGAAGATACAATAGAGATATGGCGCTTTCCGCGCTTGCTCGCTTGCGTGAATATATCCCCGCCGTGCAGTTTACCACCGATATGATGGTTGGCTTCCCGGGAGAGGGCGAGGCAGAGTTTCTCGAAACCTTGGATTTCGTGAAAAAGGCGCGCTTTCTCGATATGCACGTTTTTGCATATTCAAAAAGGAAAAATACCCCTGCGGCAACCTATCCCGATCAGGTCAGCGAGGAGGAAAAGCACCGTCGCAGTCAGATCCTGATTGCAGAGAAAAATCGCATCCGCGATGAGATTTTAGACGGGCTGATCCGCGAGGGAGAACCGCTTTCGGTCGTTGTCGAAACCGTAAAGGACGGGATTGCTTCCGCACACGCGGAGAATTTTGCCGAGCTTCGCTTTCCCGCAGAGGGGTGCGAGCACGGAGAGGTGATCCCCGTTCGTCCGCTTTCCCATGCGGATGGAATTATTTTCGGAGAAATTAAAAAATAATATATATTTGGAGAAACAGTTATGGAAAACAGCAAAAAGACAATGGACAAAATCGTAGCCCTGTGCAAGACGCGCGGCTATATTTTCCCCGGCTCGGAGATCTACGGCGGCCTTGCCAACTCCTGGGACTACGGTCCTCTCGGCGTTGAGTTCAAGAACAACGTAAAGAAGGCTTGGTGGCAGAAGTTCGTGCAGGAGTCCCGTTACAACGTAGGACTTGACAGCGCGATCATTATGAATCCGCAGGCTTGGGTTGCTTCCGGCCACGTGGGCGGCTTCTCCGATCCTCTGATGGACTGCAAGCAGTGCAAGGCAAGACACAGAGCCGACAAAATGATCGAGGAATACGCTTTCCAGAACGGCACGAACGAGAATCCCGCAGGCTGGACCTTTGAGCAGATGGCAGAGTTCATCGCAGAGAAGGGCATCGCTTGCCCCCTTTGCGGCGGCAAGACCTTTACCGACATCAAGAAGTTCAACCTGATGTTCAAGACCTTCATCGGTGTTACCGAGGATAACTCCAGCACCGTATACCTTCGCCCCGAAACGGCGCAGGGTATTTTCGTAAACTTCCCTGCGGTACAGCGCTCCACGAGAAAGAAGCTGCCCTTCGGTATCTGCCAGATCGGTAAGTCCTTCCGTAACGAGATCACTCCCGGTAACTTCGTATTCCGTACCCGTGAGTTCGAGCAGATGGAGCTTGAGTTCTTCTGCAAGCCCGGCACCGACCTTGAATGGTTTGCATACTGGAAGGCATTCTGCAAGCAGTGGCTGCTGGATCTCGGCATGAAAGAAGAGAACCTTCGCCTTCGTGACCACGATCCCGAGGAGCTTTGCTTCTACTCCAAGGCAACCACCGACTTCGAGTTCCTCTTCCCGTTCGGCTGGGGCGAGCTTTGGGGCATTGCCGACAGAACCGATTACGACCTTTCTCAGCATGAGAAGCATTCGGGCAAGGATATGCAGTATTTCGATCCCGAAACCAATACCCACTACACGCCTTACGTGGTTGAGCCCTCTCTGGGTGCTGACCGTGTGGCTCTCGCATTCCTCGTAGACGCATACGACGAGGAGGAGATCGCCGAGGGTGACGTGCGCGTTGTGCTTCACCTGCATCCCGCGCTTGCGCCCATCAAGGCCGCCGTGCTTCCTCTTTCCAAGAAGCTTTCGGATAAGGCGCTTGAGCTTTACGACGATCTTGCAAAGGCGTTCCCCTGCGACTTTGACGAGGCAGGCTCGATCGGTAAGAGATACCGCCGCCAGGATGAGGTTGGTACGCCCTTCTGCATCACCTACGACTTCGATACCGAAAACGACGGTTGCGTAACCGTTCGTGACAGAGACAGCATGGAGCAGGTTCGCCTTCCCATTGCCGAGGTCAAGGCTTATATTCAGCAGAAGCTCACGTTTTAATTAAAATAGCACGCGGCGTATTGCCGTATGCTTTTCGCAAATTCGAGGCCGTTTCAATGTGTTTTGAAACGGCCTCACTTGTATTCTTGTATTGAGGAGGATTTCAAAATGCAGATATATGCAAATCTTCATTTACATAGCACGCATTCGGACGGAAAATATACGCCCGAGGAGCTTGTGCTTCTTGCGAAGCAAGAGGGCTATGGTGCAATTGCTTTGACCGATCATGATACCGTGACCGGCAATGCCGATATCGCGTACTACGCGAAAAAGCACGGCCTTGAGAGTATCTTCGGATGTGAGTTTTCGGTGCAGGGGCAGGGCAAGGACGATTTTCACTTCGTTGCCTTTGATTTTGATCCCGCCTATCCGCCGATGGCAGAGTATCTGAAGGGGATGGCCTATCGGCAGACGCATCAGACGAAGGCGTATTTTGATCTCGGTGTGGAAAAGGGCTGTATTTCGGGCATTGCGTGGGAGGAGGTTCTTTCTCTCAACGAGGGGATCGAATGGTTCTGCAACGAGCAGGTGTTTTCCGCTTTGCTTAAAAAGGGCGTTTATAAGCGCGAGGACTACGAAAAGTGGGTGGATACCTGCTGGTATCCGCTGTATAAGGAGCTGCGCGTTCCGCCTGCGTATCCCTTCCTCGGCCCGAAGGGGATCATCGATCTCGTGCATGCGGCAGGCGGCATCATTCTGATCGCACATCCGCACGGCGTTCTCGATCAGATCGATCGCCTGGTCGCCTTGGGGCTGGACGGCATCGAGGTGTATCACCCCGATCTTACGCCCGAGGAGCAGACCGAGGCTCTGCGTATCGCGTATGAGAAAAAGCTTTTCATTGCGGGCGGCACGGATCATAGCGGCTTGCTCGGCGGCGAATATATTTCCTTTAAAAATCCCGAGGAATGCAAGTATTATCTCGAGCCGCGCGTGTTCGGCACGATGCAGGAGCATTTTGACGAGCTGAAAACGAGAAGGATCGGCAAAAGAGAGGTGCGCTACACGCACACCGCGCGCCGAGGAAAATATCTTTGATATAAGCTTTGTTAAGAAAAACAATAAAAACGCCGATTGACATTCCTTCGGCGTTTTGCTATACTGTATCTATCATTTGATTTGTAAAGGAGAAGTTCTATGCGTCCTTATGCGAATTTACATCTGCACAGCCTGCATTCCGACGGAAAATTTACGCCCGAGGAGCTTGTGCTTCTTGCCAAGGCGGAGGGCTACGGCGCAATTGCCGTGACCGACCACGATGCCGTGACCGCCAATGAGGAGATCGCTTATTATGCGAAAAAGCACGGCCTTGAAAGCATTTTCGGCTGTGAATTTACGGCGTGCGAAAAGGATGATGACGGCATTCAGTTCCATTTTGTTGCCTTTGATTTTGATCCGACCTATCCGCCGATGGCAAAATACCTTCGGGATATGGCAGAACGGCAGACCGACAAAACCGTCGTTACCTTAGAGCGCTGTCACAAAGCGGGCTTTATGCAGGAGCTTTCGATGGAGGACGTGTATAAGGAGAACCCCGGCGTGCAATGGTTCTGCAACGAGCAGGTCTTTCGCACGATGGTGAAGAAGGGGCTCGCGAAGCCCGAGGATTACGAGAATTGGGCGAACGATATCTGGTACTATCATGAGCATCAGGGCGAGATCCCGCCTCTGCATCCGTATATCGGCTCTCAGGAGATCATCGATCTCGTGCACGCCGCAGGCGGTATCGTTCTGCTCGCGCATCCGCATCATCAGCTTCACTTCATTGACGGTATGATCGAGATGGGGCTTGACGGCATTGAGGTGTATCACCCCGATCTCACGCCCGAGGAGCAGCTGGAGGCAATGCGTATTGCGTATGAGAAAAATCTTTTCATCGCGGGCGGAACGGATCATAGCGGCACGCTCGGCGGCGAATACGTTTCGTTCGAGGATCCGACTCAGTGCTACTATTATATTGAGCCCCACGCCTTCGGTGCGATGAAGGAGCATTTTGACGAGCTGAAGAGCCGCAAGATCGGCGCACGCACCGAGCGCTATACGTACACCTCCTTGGCGCATTGCCACGTGCTCGGTAAAAGAATCTGATAAATTAAAGGAGAAATCTCATGCGTCCATACGCAAATCTGCATCTGCACAGCACGCATTCCGACGGAAAATATACCCCCGAGCAGCTCGTTTTGCTTGCGAAGGGGGAAGGCTACGGCGCGATCGCGGTGACCGACCACGATACCGTCACCGCCAACGAGGAGATTGCCTATTATGCGAAAAAGCATGGCCTTGAAAGCATCTTCGGCTGTGAATTTTCGGTTCCTGATAACAAGGCGGAGGGGCTGCCCGATTTTCATTTCGTTGCCTACGATTTTGATCCCACCTATCCTCCGATGGCGGAGTATCTTCGCGGTATGGCGCTCAGAGAGACCGATCAGACACGTATTGTTTTTGGCTGGGCGGTAGAGAAGGGAGATATTCAGGGGATCACTTGGGAAGAGGTGCTTGAATATAACAAGGGCATTGCCTGGCTCTGCAACGATCACGTTTACAATGCGATGCTTGCCAAGGGGCTTGTAAAGCCCGAGGATTATGACGATTGGTTTAATAAGAATTTCCTTGTGCAGCGAGGTCTCGTGCCGCCGGCATATGAGTTTTTAGATGCGCAGAGGATCATCGATCTCGTTCACGCGGCGGGCGGTATTATTCTCGTGGCGCACCCATATAAGCGCTTGCAGTATATGGATAAGCTGATCGAAATGGGGATTGACGGCTTGGAGGTCTACCACTTCTCGGTAACGCCCGAGGAGCAGAGAGAAGCCCTTCGTATTGCTTATGAGAAAAATCTGTTTATCGCCGGCGGCACCGACCACGAGGGCGCGCTCGGCGGTATGTATGAGTCCTTTGAGAACCCCGAGGAGTGCCCCTATTATATGGAGCCTCGTAGCTTTGGCACGATGGAGGAGCACTTCCACGAGCTGAAGGAAAGGAAGATCGGCAAGCGCGAAAAAATGCCAGAGTACGTTGCAATCAAGGGAAAGCAAAAGAAAGATTAAGCAAAACAGCATCCGCTTTTTGGAGCGGATGCTGTTTTTTGTAAATAAATATATACAAAATGATTACTGCGTATTCTGTGTGGGGTTCTTTCTGCGTCTGGGAGAGCGGCGCGAGCGCGAACGGCGGCGAATGGTTGTCGCCTCCATTTTCTGCTTGTAGTCCGCGATCTGCTCCTCGGTCGCATGGGTGATCTGACGCTTGGCGCGCCAGGTGTCGTTAAAGTTGCGGTGCAGCTTTAAGGTGAGGAACATATCCCCGTCTTTTTTGCATTCGTAGTAATAGGTATAGCGTTGTCCCTTGGAGTGCAGAGGCTTGCCCTTGGAGATCAGGGGCTTTTTGCAGATCGGGCAGAGGGGACTGCAAACGGTGGCGTCGTCCAGCATCTCGCTGATGGTCACGTATCCGTCGTCACCCGCGTCGGCATCGCCGATCATGCCGGATTCAAGGTATTGTCCTTGGGATGCGTCGTATGCGCGGATGCCTTCCTTCACGTCCAGCTTCTGTGCGACCAGCGCGGTGAAATAGGCATCGTTGAGTGCATCGTGCGCCGGCAGATTTTGCGGTATTCCAAAGTGTTCCATCGCATATTCCAGCGAGCGTTGCTTGGTCATCCCATCGGTCTGCTTATTGAAGATCACCTGCAGATCGTAGGTGCGATCCAGCCACTCGGAGGGCATATCGTGAATATGCAGATTGTCCTTCAGCATCGGGACGTCGTCAGGTCCCCAGGTGAGAAACGCAAAGTCCTCGCCGCAAAAGCGCTTGAAGTTCTCGGCGGCGGTGGGGAGGGGAACGCCTGCATCCATCATTTCCTGGCTGATGCCCGTCAGATCACTTACGTGCTTATGAAGTTTTTTGAAATGCTGCGGCTTCACGATCACCGAATACGAGCCGCAAACGCGCATGTGCTTGTCCAGCTTCACGGCGCCGATCTGAATCACCTCGCCGCGAAGGCGCGCGCAAAGACGGCGTTGCACCGCCAGAGCCTTCTGCGCATAGGCTTGATTCCACTCTAAGTCCAATGTAATGTAGTACATTTCTCTTCCTTATATATTTAATCGGTCAAAACTATACCATTTAATAGTATACCACAAACTGGGGAAAAGTCAAGAGGGAAATGCGAGCGCGGGAAAAAAATGCGTTTTATTGACGGCGTTTTTTTGCTTAAAAACCGAAAAAACGGAGCGGCGGAATTTTTACTTCATTTTTCGTTCATAATTCGATGCCCCACAATTTCCGAAAACAGATCGCATATTTACAAAAGCTCCCCACTAACGATCAAAAAAGCATACAAATAAAGAAAAATACATCCACTTTATATAAAACTCTTGACATTTTTTTGGTAGTGTTGTATAATTGTAGCATAAAAACAGGAGGCTTTTACTTATGGAAAAAAACATTCGCATCCCCGAGCTTTTCGGCTCGCAGGTTTTCAGCGAGGACGTGATGCGCGAAAGACTTCCCAAGGACGTTTATAAATCTCTTTTGAATACGATCGCAATGGGCAACGAGATCGATGCCACGATTGCGGACGTGGTTGCGGGCGCAATGAAGGATTGGGCGCTGGAGCACGGTGCCACGCACTTCACGCATTGGTTTCAGCCTCTCACGGGCGTAACGGCAGAGAAGCACGATTCCTTCCTCTCTCCCGTGGAGCATGGAAAGGCGATCATGGAGTTTTCCGGCAAGGAGCTGATCAAGGGCGAGCCGGACGCATCCTCCTTCCCCTCGGGCGGCCTGCGCGCCACCTTTGAGGCGAGAGGCTACACGGCTTGGGATCCCGCATCCTATGCGTTTGTGAAGGACGGATCGCTTTATATCCCCACGGCGTTTTGCTCCTACACGGGCGAGGCGCTGGATACGAAAACGCCGCTTCTTCGCTCGATGGCGGCCATCAGCACCGAGGCCTTGCGCCTGCTCGCTTTGTTTGGGGATACCACGACGAAGCGCGTGCAGACCACAGTGGGCGCGGAGCAGGAATATTTCCTCGTGGACAGCGAGGATTTCAAGGCAAGGCGCGATCTCTTTTATTGCGGCCGCACGCTCTTCGGCGCACCCGCGGTGAAGGGACAGGAGCTGGAGGACCATTATTTCGGTGCGCTTCGGCCGCGCGTCAGCGCCTATATGCAGGAGCTGGACCGTGCGCTCTGGGCTCTCGGCATTACCGCCAAGACCAAGCATAACGAAACCGCCCCCGCACAGCACGAGCTTGCGCCCGTCTTCTGCTCCACCAATATTGCCGTGGATCAGAACCTTCTGACGATGGAATATATGCGTAAGCTTGCGCCTAAATTCGGCATGGAGTGCCTGCTTGCAGAGAAGCCCTTTGCGGGCATCAACGGCTCGGGTAAGCATAACAACTGGTCGATCGCAACGGATACGGGCGAAAATCTTCTGAAGCCCGGCAAGACGCCCGCAAACAATAAGCGCTTCCTTCTGATGCTTGCCGCCGTTCTCAAGGCGGTGGACGATTATCAGGATCTTCTGCGTATTTCTGCCGCTACGGCGGGCAACGATCAGCGCCTTGGCGGCGCAGAGGCGCCCCCTGCGATTATTTCTATTTTCCTCGGCGAGGAGCTGGAGGAGCTTGTAAACGCGATCGCGGACGGCTCGAACTACCGCAAGAAGGAAACTAAGTATATGTCGCTCGGCGTACCCTCTCTGCCCGGCATCCGCAAGGATAATACCGACAGAAACCGTACCTCGCCCTTTGCCTTTACGGGCAATAAGTTTGAGTTCCGCATGGTCGGCTCGTCGCAGAATATCGCGCTTGCCAATATCGTTTTGAATACCGCGGTTGCAAAGTCCTTCTCGGATTTTGCGGATATTCTCGGCAAGGCGAAGGACTTCGAAATGTCGCTGGATAAGCTGATCGCGGATACCTTCCGCGCGCACAGAAGAATCCTCTTCTCCGGCAACAGCTACAGCAAGGAGTGGGAGGAAGAGGCAAGAGCCAGAGGCCTTTCCTGCTTCAAGAGCGCACCCGAGGCGTACGAGCATTTCACAGACGAGAAGAACATTGAGCTCTTCACGAAATTTGCCGTAATGAACGAGGTGGAGATGCGCTCTCGCCGCGAGATCTTCTTTGAAACCTACCGCAACGTGGTTGGCATTGAGGCGCGCACGATGCTTGAAATGTCCCTGCGCGACTATATCCCCGCGGTTTCCAAGTACGTAAAGGAGCTTTCGGAAGCTTTGATCGCAAAGAGGGAAGCCCTCCGCTCGGTGGATACCTCGGTGGAGGAGAGCCTGATCGGAAAGCTTTCGGATCTTCTTTCCAAGGCGTACAGCGCAACGCTTGCGCTTGAAAAGGCAGAGGCGGCGGCTCGCGCAAAGGAAAACGATGAGCAGAGAGCGATGAGCTATAAGGACATCGTGCTTCCGAAGATGGAGGCATTGCGCCGCGCCGTGGACGGCATGGAGGTGCTGACGGCACGTGAATATTGGCCCGTTCCCACCTATGGCGATCTGACGTATCGCGTATAAATGTAAAGAAAAGATGACAAAAACACAGGATCATTACATAAAAATGACCGAAACTCCGGTCGCAAAGCTGATTGTCACCCTGGGTATTCCGACGACGATTTCGATGCTGATTACCAGCATTTACAACATGGCAGACACCTATTTCGTCGGCGGCCTCGGCGAAAGCGCGCAAGGCGCGACGGGCATTCTTTTCACGCTGCAGGCGATCATCCAAGCCATTGCCTTTATGATGGGGCACGGCTCGGGCACCTTTGTCGCCAAGTCCTTGGCAGACCGTGACGTAAAGGATGCGACACGCTACGTTTCCACCGCATTTTTCTTCGGAACGGGCATCGGCCTCGTTCTTATGGCGGCGGGACTTGCTTGTCTGCGCCCGTTCATGCTCCTTCTCGGCAGTACGGAAACGATCCTGCCCCACGCGATGGATTACGGTATGTGGGTGCTTCTTTCCTGTCCGCTTCTGATCGGATCCTTGGTGTTAAACAATAACCTCCGTTATGAGGGAAAGGCGTTTTACGCTATGTTCGGACTCACAACGGGCGGCCTTCTCAACATCCTGCTCGATTATATTTTTGTTCGCGTTCTGCCGCTCGGTGTATTCGGCGCCGGTATGGCAACGGCGATCTCGCAGGCGGTCAGCTTCGCGATCCTTCTCGTCATGTATCAGACGAAGGCGCAGAGCCGCATCTCCCTTCGTGCGGTTTCGAGAGAGCTTTGCGTTTATCTTTCGATCATGCGCGTTGGCTTCCCGTCGCTTCTTCGCCAGGGACTGACCTCGATCTCTCACGGTATTCTCAACAATCTTGCCAAGCCCTTTGGTGATGCGGCCATTGCCGCCATCAGCGTTGTCAATCGTTGCTCTTCCTTCGTTCTGTGCGCAATGCTCGGCATCGGTCAGGGCTTCCAGCCCGTGGCATCCTTCAATTATCAGGTCGGTAACCGTCGCCGCGTCAAGCAGGGGCTCGTCTTCACGATGGCGCTCGGCTTCGCGATCAGCACGGTGCTTGCCACGCTCGGCTTGATCTTTGCCCCGGGTATCGTGTCGGTGTTCCAGAAGAGCGCCGCTGTAATCGAGATCGGAAAGCGCGGGCTTCGCTATGCGAGCATCGGCCTTCTCTTCATTCCCTTGACCGTTCCCGTGAATATGCTTTATCAGAGCATCCGCGAGGCGGGCGTTGCATCCTTCCTTTCGCTTTTGCGCTCCGGCCTCACCTTTATCCCCTCGCTTCTGATTTTAAGCGCTCTCCTGCGCCTGGACGGCATTCTGCTCGCGCAGCCGATCGCGGATGCGATCTCGGGCCTTGTGTGCATTCCCTTTATCGTCCTCTTTTTGCGCCGCCCGAACGATCCCCAAAAAGACGGGGAAGCGCCCGCAGTAAAAGAGACGAAGGGTTAAAATTTAATATTTTCGCCGTAGGCACTTGCACAAGAAAGCTTTTCGTGCCGCAAGCAAAACGCTCCCGACAGATCCTTAAAATCTGCCGGGAGCGTTCTTTTTATTTGCTATTTCATGTTTTTTACGCTGATTCTTGAAAGTGCTCTTTGGAGCTTGACTCTTGCGAGGTCGAGCTCGGAGCGATTTTTTGCGTTCTTTATCAGATGCTCCGCCTTTTCCTTCGCCGCCTCTGCGCGGGAAAGATCCAGCTCATCCGAAAATTCAAAGGTGGTTGCCGCTACGCGCGCGATGCCCTCGGAAACCGAGAGAAAGCCGCCGCTCACGCTGGCGAAGCGCTCCTTACCGTCCGAGAAGCGGATGCGCGCGCGCCCGGTACCGAGTGCGCAAAGGAGATCGGCGTGCCCCGCAAGGATCTCGACGTCGCCTGCCGTGGTGCGGATCAGAAGGCTCTCCGCCTTTCCGTCAAACGCCGTTTTGTCCGGCGTGACGATCTGTAAGGAAAACTCTTTCATAAGTCCTCCTTACTGCGCGGCCTTCATTGCTTTTGCCTTAGCGACTGCCTCGTCGATCGTGCCGACGAAGAGGAATGCGGATTCGGGAAGATCGTCATGCTTGCCGTCAAGGATCTCGCGGAAGCCGCGAATGGTTTCCTTTACGGGAACGTAGCGTCCCTCCATGCCGGTGTACTGCTCGGCAACGGTGAAGGGCTGGGAAAGGAAGCGCTGGATCTTTCTTGCGCGGCTGACGGTCAGCTTATCCTCCTCGGAAAGCTCATCCATACCCATGATGGCAATGATATCCTGCAGCTCCTTATAGCGCTGAAGAATCTGCTGTACGGCTCTGGCAACCTCGTAGTGCTCAATGCCAACGACGTCGGGAGAGAGCAGGCGCGAGGTGGAATCCAAGGGATCAACGGCGGGGTAGATACCGAGAGATGCAATGCCGCGGGAAAGCACCGTGGTGGCATCCAGATGCGCAAACGTGGTTGCGGGCGCAGGGTCGGTCAGGTCATCGGCAGGCACGTAAACCGCCTGAACGGAGGTGATAGAGCCGCGCTTGGTGGAGGTGATACGCTCCTGCAATGCGCCCATCTCGGTTGCCAGCGTGGGCTGGTAGCCAACGGCGGAGGGCATACGGCCGAGAAGCGCCGAAACCTCCGAGCCCGCCTGCGTGAAACGGAAAATGTTGTCGATGAAGAGAAGAACGTCCTGCCCCTCCTGATCGCGGAAGTATTCCGCCATCGTCAGTCCCGAAAGGCCGACGCGCATTCTTGCTCCGGGCGGCTCGTTCATCTGGCCGTACACGAGCGCGGTCTTGGAAAGAACGCCGGAGTCCTTCATTTCGTTATAGAGATCGTTACCCTCACGGGTTCTTTCTCCAACGCCGGTGAACACGGAGATACCGCCGTGCTCCTTGGCAATGTTATTGATCAGCTCCATGATCAGCACGGTTTTTCCAACGCCCGCGCCGCCGAAAAGACCGATCTTACCGCCCTTGGCGTAGGGCGCGATCAGGTCAACGACCTTGATACCCGTTTCGAGGATCTCGGCCGTGCTCTCCTGCTCGGTGTAGGCAGGGGGTGCTTTATGGATCGAGTCACGGCGCACGCCCTCAAGCTCGGGGCCGTTGTCCTGCACCTCGCCGAGAAGGTTGAAGATGCGACCGAGCGTTTCGGGACCTACGGGCACCGTGATGCACTTGCCTGTGTCGATCGCCTCCATGCCGCGGCTCATACCGTCGGTCGAGGACATGGCGATACAGCGCACGACGTCGTCACCCACCTGGGTTGCCACCTCGCAAACGATTTTTTTGCCCTCGTGCATGATCTCGATGGCGTTGAGAAGATCGGGAACTTTTCCTTTTTCAAATTGAATATCGAGGACAGGACCGATGATACCGATCACCTTTCCCACATTCTGGCTCATAAGTATTCCTTTCTCCGTGCGGCGGCGCTTACAGCGCTTCCGCTCCGGAAACAATTTCAGTAATTTCTTGCGTGATCATTGCCTGTCTTGCGCGGTTGTAGCTGAGATTTAAGCCCACGATCATTTCCTCGGCGTTTTTATTCGCCGCATTCATGGCGGTACGGCGCGCGCCGCATTCCGCCGCTAACGATTCGGCGATCGCTCCGTAGATCATACCGCCGAGATACTGTGGCAAAAGCGATGCGAGCAGCTCGGAGATATCTTCGTCGGTCATGGGATCCTGCCCACCCTCGCCGTGCTTCAGGGGAAGAAGCTCTACGTGCGCGGGTACTTGGGAGATCATGGAAACAAAGCGCGTATAGACCAGCACCGCGCGGTCAAAGTGCCCCTGATCGAAGCCGTCGATCAAAAGCTTTGCAATTTTCATTGCCGCGCCGACCGAAAGATCATCCACGGGAGCGAAGGCATCCGTCAGGCATTCGGCACGTCCGCGGTAATATTCCACCGCCTTTTTGCCGACGGGGATCACGCAGGCGTTTTCAAGACCGAGCGATTGCACGGTGCGGAAGATGCCGACGTTGAAGCCGCCCGCCAGACCGCGATCACCCGCGATCACAACGTAGCAGACCTTGCCGCCGGATGCGGGCTTGGTATAAGGAGAGTCCGCCACGGTGGGGGCAAGAAGAATTTTTTCCATCGCCTCGGAGGCAATTTCACCGTATGCACGGCTCTGCTCGGCGCGCATTTTCGCGCGGCGCAG
>JAZQTA010000124.1:0-17150 GCA_045630385.1 Eubacteriales bacterium
CAAAGAGTTGATTTTTTGCGTGCAATCGGCAGCAGCTTCCATTTCGAAAATGAGGTGGCCGAGCGTATAATTGCCGTACTGCGGATCGTAAACGATCTCGCCAAGATCAAATCCGGCAGGCGCGCCCATGGTTGCAAGCATTGCATTGATCTCTTCGATCAGCGCATCAAGGTCAATGCCGTTTTCCTGTGCGAAGGCAGGAAGCTCGGAGAGCTTTTTCGTAAGCAAGGTGCGCATTGCTCCCGCCCAAGCATCAAAGGTATCCTCGCCGAAGTAAAGGTCGATCACATCTGCGATGGTCTTTTCCATCAGATTGTCATTCAGCGCCTTCAGCTTTGCAATATCCAAAGCGAGAATATACGTGCCATCCTGCTGCTTATTCAGCGTGAACATCATGTCAAAGAAGCTTTCGAGTATAGCTTCCGCATCTGCGGCATTGCTTTCAATCAGAAGATCAAGCATGGGAATTGCGGTGTCGGAGATGAAGTCAATGACCGTGCGAGCCGTTTCGGGAGCGACGTCAAACCACTCTGCCAAAACGGCTTCTACAGAATACTTTGCGCGCATATATTCCTCGTCACCCTCGTGTATGATGAGGTAAACGTAATCGCCCTCGATCACAGCCTCTATGGCATAGGTTACCGTTTTAAGGTGATACGTATAAGTGATGTCGCCCTTTGCCGCACCGCAGAGCTTGCCGTTCTCAACGTAGAGCATAATCTCGGCAAGATGGAGCTGCGAATATCTTTCTTCTAACTCTCCCCTGTAGAAGAGCTCTAAGAAGAGATTTTCAATACGTACAGCAAAGCCGTTGATATTCTTATAGGAGTTTAGAAGTGTGATATAGAAATCCGAAGGAAGATCATTGCTTCTCTCGCCGCAACCCTGGCAAATGCCGTGAGCAAAGCTATGCTCAAGCTTAGCGATCTTTTCGGTCTTCACGTAGCCGCAAGCACAGCTGTAGGAGATCTCGCCGCCGGATGCGCAGGTTGCTACCTTGGTGATAACGCCCTTGCCGAAGCTATGTGCGCTCTCTTCGGTCTTGCTTCCGCACTTGCATTCCTTCCAGTGCTTTTCGTCATCAAACTTATTGAAGCTGTCGCTGTATTCGTGTCCGAGAAGACTTGAAAGAATTTCTTCTTTTACCTGGAATTCCTTCACCCGACCGTTCACGCTGATGCGGATCAGATACTTATTGTGTGCCTTCTGCTCGCAGTTGGCCGCAATAAATTCCATCGTCAGATCGATCTCGTCGTGTCCAAGCGCTTTTTCTTCGCCGCAATTGTTGCAGGTCAAAATGATTTCGAGGCGGTCGTACTTTCCGTTATTGGGATTGCCGTTTGCCGTTCCGTTGTAATAGAAGAGGATCTCATAGGAGCTTTCTCCTTCGTAAACGTGATCCAAAGGAGCGGTGTAGGAATCAACGTAGGAATAGTCGCATCCGTCATTTTTGCAGGTATGCGTGGTATATCCGCCGAGTGTGCAGGTGGGTTTGGTTTCAACGGATTCCATATCGTGTCCAAGCTGAGGAATGGCTACGGTGTAGCTGTGACCGCAGGGCTCAAAGTCGCCTTCGCCGTTGGGGATCTCGTTGCGGCAGGTGTAAACGGTAAAGCCGGGAGCCGTGCAGGTTGCAGGGGTGGTGGCTTCAAGATAGTCGTGTCCGGTTGCTTCCCAAGAAATTTCTTTATTGGAATAGCCGCAGCGAACGCAGAATTCCAGCGTATAACCATCGCTCGTGCAAGTGCCTGCCACGGTTCTAAAGGTGGAGCTGTGACCGTAAAGGGCACATCTTTCCTTCGGAGTAAGTCTTGTAACGGTGTACTTCGAGAAGTGGTTGGTTTTGAAGGTAACGAAGCCGTCATTATAGGTCGCCTCGATGGAGGTAAGCTCTCCGTCATCGCCGATGAACCAAATCGCAACCGAATCGGCGTCCTCCACGGGTTCGGTATAAGGAAGAGTAACTGTGATATAGTTGCCTTCGAAGTCGGAGATGGTTTCGCCGCCCTTGGAGATCACGAATTCGTAAACCGGCGCGTCACCGATCTGTGCCTTCTGATCGTCGGTCAGGTTCAGATCCTCCTTGTTGATCTCGCCGGAGGAAAGCGATGCGCCGTCGCCGACAAGATCCTGAACGCCCTCGTCCATATCGAACTTCGTTCCGTTTTCGGTCTCCAGCTCGTTCTTCAGGTCATCCTTCGAAAGCGTGCTCTCGGAGGAGATCACCTTAACGGTCTTGGTGTGCTCGCCGTTATGCTTACACGTATAGGTCGTCACTCCGTTTTCGGTCACGCCCTCGTCCCAATCATGGCCGAGCACGGTATCCACGGGGATGGGTTCGGTTTTTGTTTCTTCACAGCCGGTGCAGGAAAGAAGCTTTTCGCCCTCCAGCACGCAGGTTGCGAATCTTGTTACCTCGGCCGTCCAGCTGTCGTGCTTGGTGACGGTCTTGGTGAGGATATCCTCTTCGCATCTGTTACATTTCGTAAATTCGCGGTATTCGCAAGTGCCATTTACGCGTACTTCCGAGGGAGTCGCGTTTTCAAAGACATGTCCGAGCTCTTTTCCTACAATAATAGTATAGGAATCGGCGCAGCCTGCATTTTGACAAGCGTAAGTGTCGATTTGCGCAGTGGTGCAGGTTGCCTGTTGCGTTGTCTTTGCATAATTGTGGCCGATAGCGGCAATTATCTCAGTCTTTGTATCTCCGCAAGCGCAGGTGGCGGTTTGAATGCCGGAGGCCGTGCAGGTTGCAGGGATGGTAATAGAGAAATCACCGTAGCTGTGCCCCTTGGGATCGATCGTTTCGGTCTTAGTCGTTCCGCAAGAGCAGGTATAGGTCATAACGCCTGCGGTTGTACATCCGGGTGCAGTGGTTTGCGCGCCTTCACCAAAGCTGTGGCCGTTTGCTTGGCCGAATTCATGTGCACAAACCGAGCACTTGGCGGGCTTCAGGCAGGTTGCGGGAGCACCGAGATTTTCCGTGGCGGAAAGCGGTATGGTTGCCTCGTATGCGCAAGCTCCCATCTCTTCAAAGAAGCACGTCTTGCAAGTGCGCACATGGTATTCCGCATTTTCAACGGTAATATTGGACCATGCACCGAAGCTGTGGCCGTCAGATCCCTTTCCGCTGAAGGTGTGAGCCGCATTTTTTTCGCTTGCACCGCAAGCAGAGCAGGAATAGTAATAAACAGCGGATTCGGTACAGTTGGCGCGTGTCATCACGTAGGCAAGCGCTTCTGTCTTTGCAGTGAAATCGTGTTGCGCAAAAGCGCCGTATTTTTCGCCGCACACCGCGCAGGATGCTTGCGTAGAGCAGGTTGCGATGCCGCCCGAGTGTGCTTCGAGCACCTTGCCGCATCCGTGGTCGCAGACGTGATCCGCATCGGCTTCGGAGTCCTTGCACTCGCCAACGGGCGAGTTGCATCCGTAATCGCAAACGTGATCCTTGTTTTCGTCCTTGCATGCGCCTACGCCGCTGCCGCAATAGTCACATCTGTGATCCTTGGGATCCGCATCGGAGCAAGTGCCGAAATCAGCGGCGCCGCACCAGTCGCATTTGTGATCCTTGGGGGATGCATCCGCATGCGTTCCAAGGCCGCTTTCACCGCACCAGTCACACTTGTGATCCTTGGGCGATACGTCCGCATGATCGCCAACGGATGCTGTGCACCCATTGCGATCGCATCGGTGATCCTTGTTTGCATCTGCATGTCCGAGTGCATTACCTTCGCTTGCAAGACAAGCTTTGCATATCCTCGGAAGCGTACAGGTCGCCTCGTCAAAATTATGTGCAAGCTTTTCGCCGTATGCCGTATTGCATCGGGAGCATTTTGCTTGCTCTGTGCAGCTTGCCGTGCCGCCCGTATGTCCAAGAGCTTGGCCCTCGGTTGCGGAGCAGGTCTTGCAGGTTTTTGGTGCCGTGCAAGTGGCTGCTTGCCATTCGTGTTGGTGCTTTCCAAAGTTACATGCCGAAAGTGCAAAGAGCGCACCCAAAACAAGCATGAGAGCAAGAAGGAAAGTCACGATTTTTCTTGTCTGTCTCATAAAGAAACCTCCTTGAAATGATTTTAAAATGCTATAAAATTCAAATGTGAACGTAATATAATAGCTTTAATATTATACCATCGCGTGTGCGCAAAATCAAGGATAATTTCTTGATTTTTTCTTTTTTTATTAAAAAAATGTTCAAAATAAACAAAATATGAACGAAAACGTTGGTTAAAAATAATCACACAAAAAACAAAGCCGCTGCAAGAATTTGCTCTTGCGGCGGCTTTGCGCTGTTCAATTGTGGTTTAAAGCGGATCCCATTCTCCGAGATTGCTGTTATCCGGAATGGTCGGAGGAGGATTGCTGCCGGATGCGCAGATCACGTCCTCCTTCTTGAAGAAAAGAATTTCGGCTGTAGGAGTGTCGTATATGCGTTTCTCCTTCATATTATCTTTTTTTCTCCTCTCGAAGCATTCTCTCTTTTTCTGTAGAAGCGTGAATGCTTTTTCTTGATATAGAGGGAATAGATCGCGTAAGCGAGAACGCCGCCGACGATCAAGCCACTCGTGATATGCACCCAAAGCTCGATCGCATTTTCGGTTTTCAGCGATTCCCAATAGCCGTTCATGAGAGCCTGAATGCCCGCCTTGCCCATCTCGCCGCCGGTCATACCGTGGTACATGGGATCGAAGGGATAGGGATTTTCAGCCTGTCCGTACAGCACCTCCATTGCTTCCTCGCCCATCTCGTCCGCATATTCCTCGCTTTCAAGCACGAGTGTGTTCGGAGATCCGTAGCAGATATAGGTCGCGTTGGCAATCGCCGCCTCCTCGGAGAGCATAAAGTTGATGTACTCAACGGCGAGCTCCTTCTGCTTTGCATCCTTCGGAATGCACATGGCGTCCACGAATTCGTTCGTGCCTTCCTTCGGATAGTAGAAGCCGAGGTTCTCGTTTTGCTCCACCATGGTGAGATAGTCTCCCGCATAGTAGGTTGCGATGGCGGCAGAGCCGCTGGTCATCTTGTTGAAGATCTCGTCCGAAACGTAGCCCTGCACCAGAGCCTTCTGCTCGGAAAGGAGCTTCAGCGCCTTTTCCCAGTCAGCCTTGTTTGCGGAATTGATATCCAGCCCAAGGTAGAACATTGCGGTAGCGAAGGCATCGCGAGGGTTGTTGAATTGCAGGATCTTTCCCTTGTATTTTTCGCTGAAAAGGAGCTCCCAGCTTCCTTCTCCTGCCTCGATTTTCGCGAGGTCCTCCTCGTCGAGCATCGTTTTATTGTAGATAATGCCAACTTTACCGTACGTATAAGGCACGGAATAGAGATTTTCGGGATCATAGAAGAGGTTCTTGTAGGCGTTTTGCACGTATTGGTAATTCGGAACAGAGGTGGCGGGATCAAAGGCGTAAAGCTCGCCCTCCTCGCGCATTTTGTCGATCATGTAATCGGAGGGAATGATGATATCGTAGGTGCCTGCTCCGCTCGTGATCTTGGCGTACATATCCTCGTTCGTTGCGTAGGTGGTATATACGACCTTGACGTTCTTTCCCAGCACCTCTTTGCAGTATTTTTCAAATTCCGCATTGGTGTCGTAAGAGCCGAGCGAGCCGTCGGAGATATATTCACCCCAGTTGTAAACGTTCAGAACGATCGTATCCTTGGCGGGAGCATCGTCCCCGTCCTCCTTTTCGCCGCAAGCGGTGAAGGTAAGCAGGAGCACGGAAAGGAGCAGGGAAAGAGAAAGGAGCGTCAGAATCTTTTTCATCTTTTTGCCTCCTTTCTTTTGTTCTTCTTTCCGTTTTTCACGTTGGAAATGATCAGAAGAAGGAAGATCGTCACCACGATCAGCGTGGAAAGCGCATACATATCGGGGGTAACCTTTTTCTTCGTCATCGAGTAGATGAGAAGAGGAAGCGTCTGGAAGCTTGACGAGCCGACGAAATAGGAGATCACGAAGTCGTCAAGCGAGAGCGTAAACGCCATCATCATGCCGGAGAGAACGCCGGGCAAGAGGTTGGGAAGCTCCACCTTGAAGAAGGATTGGATCGGGGTGCAGCCAAGGTCAAGCGCCGCCTCCGAGAGCGATTTTCCGAAGTCCTCCACGCGGGGAAGCACGGAAAGGATCACGTAGGGAAGCGAGAAGGTCGTATGCGCGAGGAGCATTGCCCAGAAGCCGAAGTTTTCGTATTCGATACCGAGCAGGCCCACCAGGGCAACGAAGAAGAGCATCATGGACATACCCGTTACGATATCGGGGTTCATCATGGGAATGTTGGTCACGGAGGTGAGAGTGCGCTTGAAAAGCTTGCTTTTCATGCGATAAATGCCCTCTGCGGCCGCCGTGCCGATCGCCGTTGCCAAAACGGAGGAGCAAACGGCCAAAATCAGCGTATTGCGCAATGCAATGAAGGTGTCGGGCGAAGCGAAAAGCTCCTTATACCACATGAGCGAAAAGCCCTCGAAGACCGACGTGCTGTTGCTCGCATTGAAGGAGAAGAAAATAAGCGTAACGATCGGGATGTAAAGAATGCCGAAAATAAGGCAAAGATAGATTCTGGATGCGTATTTCACGGCACGATACCTCCTTCCTGTCCGTCGGAGAATTTATGCATCACCCAAAGGGAGATGAGAATGAGGATCATCATCACGAAGGAAAGCGCCGCGCCCACGTTCAGTGTGCCGGAAACGAATTGTCTTTCGATCGTATCGCCGATCAGCTCAAACGTACCGCCGCCCAGCTTTTGCGAGATATAGAAGGTGCTGATACAGGGAACGAGCACCATCGTCACGCCCGAAATAATTCCGGAGAGCGAAAGCGGAAGGATGACCTTCGTGAGAACGCGGATGGGGCTGCAGCCAAGGTCGCTTGCCGCCTCCCACATATTCTTGTTGATCTTGGAAATACAGGTGTAGATCGGAAGCACCATGTAGGGCAAAAAGTCGTACACCATGCCGAAGATCACGGCGCCCTTTGTACCGATGATATGCATCTCGGTGCCGAGCAGGGTGTTGAGGAAGCCGCCGTCATCTAAAATGGCCATAATAGAATAGGTGCGGATCAGAAGGTTTGTCCACATGGGGAGCATCAAAAGCATCATATAGAGCTTTTGGCGCGAGGGCTCTGCCTTGGCAATGAAGTAAGCCATCGGATAACCGATCAGAAGGCATACGAAGGTTGCTATCACGGCAAGCTCGATGGAGAGCAGGAAAATATCGAAATAATCGGTAAGGCCGAAGATATTCTCCATGGAAAAGCCGCCCTCGGGGCTTGTGAATGCGTAATATATAACGATCAGCAGGGGCACGACGATGAAGAGCGCCGCCCAGAAGATATGGGGCGCGGCCGCCGCCGAGCGCATAAGACTCTTATTCCTTTTCATTTCTTTTGAAATACCGTCATCTGCAAAAAAGCAAATTCCTCTCTGGGGATTTTAGAATTCCTCGGCCGCGTCGGCATCGGAGAGCTGGTCGATCTCGTCGGAGAAGGAGGAGTAATCGCCGAACATACCCGAATACTTGGATTTCTTCATGATATGAATGGCGTCGGGCTCAATGTAAAGACCGATGCGCTGCTCGGGCGCAACGTAATCGGTGGTCTGGATCATCCACTTGAAGCCGCCGATATCCACGATGATCTCGTAATGCACGCCCTTGAAGGTCACGGAGGTGACGGTGCCGGTGAGCATGCCCTTTTCGGGTGCAACCACGTCTACGTCCTCGGGGCGAACCACGACGTCCACGGGCTCGTTCTTTGCAAAGCCGCCGTCGAGGCACTCAAAGGTATGCCCGGACATACGCACGGACTTGTCCGCGAGCATAATACCGTCAACGATATTACTTTCGCCGATAAAGTCAGCAACGAAGGCGTTCTTCGGCTCGTTATAAATATCCGTAGGCGTTCCGATCTGCTGGATCTCGCCCTCTGCCATAACCACGATGGTGTCGGACATGGAGAGTGCCTCCTCCTGATCGTGCGTTACGTAGATGAAGGTGATGCCCACGGCCTTCTGAATGTTCTTCAGCTCGTTCTGCATATCCTTGCGAAGCTTTAAGTCGAGTGCGCCGAGCGGCTCGTCGAGAAGAAGCACCTTCGGATGGGAGATCAGCGCGCGCGCAATGGCAACTCTTTGCTGCTGGCCGCCCGACAGGGTGCTGACGTCCTTGTTCTCAAAGCCGACGAGCGCCACCATGCGGAGCATCTCGGTCACTCTCGTCTTGATGCTTTCCTCCTCAACCTTTTTCAGTCGAAGCGGAAACGCGATATTTTCATATACGTTCAGATGAGGGAAAAGGGCATACTTCTGAAAGACGGTGTTTACGGGGCGCTTATATGCGGGCACCTCGGAAATTTCCGCACCGTCGAAGAAAAGCTCTCCCTCGTCTGCGGTCTCAAAGCCGCCGATGATGCGGAGCATCGTGGTCTTTCCGCAGCCCGAAGGACCGAGAAGCGTCACGAATTCGCCGTCGCGAATATATAGATTGATGCTTTTCAGCACCTGTTCGTCATCAAAAGACTTTGAAATTCCCTTTAATTCAATGAGCTTTTCCAAGAACTTTGCCATCGTCTTAAATCCCAAATCCTTTCACATTGTATGCGTTTTTAATTTTCTATTTAAAAAGAAACAGAAATGATCTTATTTAACAATCGTCATTATAGCAAAAAACTTTTCGTTTTGCAATAGTTTTTGGCGAAATTTTTTTAAAAAATTGGGCTTGAGCCGAAATTAGACGAATTGAGCCGAGTTTTTCTTTGGAAAAAACCTTGATTATCTCTCTAAATCTCCCGTATTCTCCGTTTTTCTCGCAAATTCTTCAAAATCCCCTTTTTCTCCTCGGGAATAGAAAAAAGAAGCGTAAAAAGGAAAGTGCCGGCAGGCCAGAGCCCCTCGCCGAGGATGCCGAAGACCGAGAGAGAAAAAAGCGTCATCGCGCCGCTCAAAAGAAAGGAAAGTCGTCGCAGCCGCCGTGCCGCTCGCTCCGTGCCCCGTAGCGCAATGCTCGTCGCGAGCACGCGATATCCGTCGTAACCCTCGATCGGAAGAAGATTGGAGAGGGAGGTGAGAATATGGCAGAGCGCAAATTCGAAAAAATACGGCCTTGCCAGCGGCATAAGGCATAAGCAAACCCCCGCGCCGATAAAGCCGCCGATCGGCCCGGCCGCCGCGATGCGCCTCTCGCTTTCGTAAGAGAGCGTGCCTTGCGGAAAAAGGTGCAGACCGCAAAGGAGGGGCTTCATTCTGCCACCCGTGCTCTCGCGCATCAGCGCAAAAATATGAAAGCCCTCGTGCCATATCAGCGCGAGCAGCGTCATAACGGCCAGATACGGCCGATCCAGGGCAAACAGAAGCACCGCCCAAAAGCATAAGCGCAAAAGATCGAAAAGAAAAGTCAAAATATGCATACCACATCTCCTTTCTCCATGATTATTCAAAAAAAGCATTGCATAATCCAAAAAGATGTGATAAAATGAAAATGAGGTGAGCTTTATGAAATCGGTAAGAGAAATATATAAGACGGGAAAGGGACCCTCCAGCTCGCACACGATGGGACCCGCCAAGGCGGTAGAGGTCTTTCTTTCCGAGCATCCCGAGGCGAAGCGGCTTCGCGTGGTGCTTTACGGCTCGCTTGCCAAAACGGGGCAGGGGCATAGGACGGATCGCGCGATCGAGCTCGCCGCCGAGGGGCGCGAGGTAAAGATCGTTTTCGATACCGAGGCGGAGGATCTTCCGCATGCGAACACGATGGATATTTTCGATGCCGACCGCGCGGATGTACCGCCTATGCGCGTTCTTTCCGTCGGCGGCGGAGATATTCATATTGAGGGGCGGCCGCTCGTTGCCTCGCACCATATCTATAAGGAAAAAAACTTTGCCGAGATCGCCGCGATCTGCAAGGCCGAGGGCATTCGTATATGCGACTACGTGTACCGCAACGAGGATGCATCCTTCCGTGAGTTTCTTTCGGACGTATGGAAAACGATGAAAAACGCGATCGAGGAGGGACTTTCGAGAACGGGAGAGCTTCCCGGCGGACTTGGCGTACAGCGCAAGGCAAGAAATCTCTTTCGCCAAAAGCATATGGATGAAAGCCCCACCACCCGAGAAAACCGTATCGTATGCGCCTATGCCTTCGCCGTGAGCGAACAGAACGCAGATAACGGTACGATCGTCACCGCGCCCACCTGCGGCGCTTGCGCCGTCCTTCCCGCCACCCTTTCGTATATGCAGCAAAAGCACGGATTTTCGGATGAAGAGGTGCTCGATGCGCTTGCCACGGGCGGCCTGATTGGCAATCTCGTGAAAACGAACGCCTCGATCAGCGGCGCGGAGTGCGGCTGTCAGGCCGAGATCGGAACGGCGTGCTCCATGGCGTCCGCCGCGCTGGCGGAGCTTTTCGGCATGGAGATCGATCAGATCGAATACGCCGCCGAGATCGCCATCGAGCATCATTTGGGACTCACCTGCGATCCCATTCGCGGCCTTGTGCAGATTCCCTGCATCGAGCGTAACGCCGTTGCCGCCATGCGCGCGATCAACGCCGTCAGCCTTGCAAACTTTTTGACCGATTCGAGAAAAATATCCTTTGATCTCGTGGTGCGCACCATGTATGAAACCGGCCGCGATCTTGCGCATAACTACCGTGAAACCGCCATGGGCGGTCTTGCGAAGCTTTATGAATAAAGAAGGGAAGAACGAAAATGGAAAAAGCGAAAATCGACCGCATCAACGAGCTTGGCCGTCTTATGAAGGAGCGCGCTCTGACCGAGGAGGAAAAGGCGGAGCAAGCGGCGCTCCGTGCCGAATATATGGCAGAGGTTCGCGCCGCGTTGCGTAAAAAATAAAGCGCATAGCCTCGATTTCATTCAAATTCAAGTCTTAAGGATGGTAAAATAATAATGGAAAACTGCAGTATTTGCAAAGCCGCCATTGAAGCGGAAAATCCCTCGATCCTCACCATGGGCGGATACGGAAATCCGCGCTACGTATGCGAGGAATGCGACCGTGAGATCGAGCGCATGCTTCTGTCAAAAGATACCGAGGAGATCGCGGCGGCTATAAAAACGCTCGGTGATCATCTCGCGCACATCGGATGCGAGGATATGGCCGTCATTAGCACCATGGAGCAAATGATCTCCCGCGCCACCGAACGCGCGAAAAGGATCGCGGACGGTACGTACGATTTTTCCGAGGACGAGGCAGAAGCGGAAGAGGAAGAGCTCGTCGAGATCCCCGAGGAGCTGCAGGAAACCGAGGAGGATCGCGCCTTGGATGAAAAGGAAGCCGAGACCGCCAAAAAATGGGACAAGGTGATGAACTGGGTATGGTATATCACCCTCGGCCTTTTCTCCGCCGCATTTATCTACCTTCTGATCCGCAGATTTTTCTGATGAATCATAAGCGCCTCAACTGCGTTTCAGCCTCGTTGCGCGTTAAGTGAATATGAAAAACCGCCGTTTTGAAAGTTCGGCGGTTTTTTATATGATGCGCTAAGCGATCGAAAATGCCCGATGCGGATGAAGCATTTTTAAAATGGTATTCTTTCGCGCCTTTGCGCATAAGTTTTTTTAGCTTATACGAAAGGAGAAGCGGAGAAGCTATGCTTCATTTTTTGCCCATCATGGTTGCGGCTGTGGGAGGATATTTTCTGGTTCGCCTTCGCGCATTCTTCTTTTTGCATCCGTTTCGGACGCTTTCGCTCGCACGGAAGGAATATAAAAACGAGGGGGAGGGGGCACTGTCGCGGCTTGCGCTCGCGCTTGCGGGAACGCTCGGCGTAGGAAACGTCACGGGTGTGGCGGCAGGGATACTGATCGGAGGCGCAGGAAGCGTGCTTTGGATTCTCGTATCGGCCCTGTTTTCCGCGCCGCTGAAATATGCGGAATCGGTAGCGGCAGTTCGCCAAAAAAATCAAGGCGAGGACTCGGCGGGATTTCCAAGCCTGATAAAAAACAGCTTTCCATGCATCGGTGCGCCGCTTGCCTCGCTCTACGCGTTGCTCACCGTGGGGCTCGCGTTTTTTATGGGAAGTGCCTTGCAGGGGGCGGCGGCCGTTGAAACCGTCGGCGCTCTTTGTACGGAAAAAGAGGCACGGGCTTGTGCCGTTCTTTTTGTTGCTTCTCTTTTGTTTTGTATCCTCGGAAATTCAAAAAGGCTTTGCAAAGCAACGGCGGTTTTAATACCGATTGCAATGATTATGTATACAATTATTTGCATAATAACGGTGTTTTCGAATATATCCAATATCGGGAGGGTGATGTCTTGGGTCGTAAAGGATGCGTTTTCCGCACGCGCGTTTTTTGGCGGATCTGTGGGGGCGGCGCTGAAGGAAGGCTTTGCGCGCGGTCTTTTGTCGAACGAGGCAGGGGCGGGCACCTCGGCGTATGCGCACGCAAAGGGGCACGGCGTCTCTCCCTTTTTCGAAGGGGTTCTCGGTATTTTCGAGATCCTTTTTGATACGGTCATTCTCTGTATGCTCACGGCGTTTTCCATTCTGCTTTCCGTGCGCGACCCACAGTCCTTTTCGGATGGCACGGCGCTTTTGTCGGCGGCGTTTTCCGGTGCGCTCGGACGGTGGTATGCATGGCCGCTGATTGCATCCGTATTCTTGTTTGCGCTGTCGAGTGCCGTCTGCTGGTACGAATACGGGCGTTGCGCGCTCGGTGCGCTGAAGTGCCGCGGCGGCAGAGCGTATTTTCTTTCGTATCTTGCCTTCTGTGCGATCGGAGCGTATCTCGGTACGATGGTGCTTTTGCCACTTTGTGACACCCTCCTCTTTTTTCTCGCGTTGCTTGCGCTTCCCACGCTGATAAAAAACAGCGCCGCCGTATGCGCCGAAACGGATCGCGCCCTCGGAAGAGGGAAGACGAAGCGAACGGCCGCGCACGGCGGCGGATATAGAAAATGAAGCGTTAGATTAAGCGAGCTTTCTGATGTGAGAAAGAACCTTGCCGTCGAGCGCGGAGAGCGCCGCATCAAACGCAGCCTCGGTCATCTCCTCGGTGAGGAATGCAAGCTCCTCGCCCTCGGAAAGCACGGTCACGTTGCCGAACGCCTTCTTCACCTCGCAAAGGCAGGCCTTCGTTGCCACGTAGTGCTTGCAGGTAAAGGCGGAGAAGTCCGCAAGCATCTCGGGCTTCTTCTCAAACGCGAAGGGTGCGGTGTGCGTTCCCTCGGTGAAGCAGCGGCAAAGATCACCCACAACGGCGGAAGCGGTAGGGCCCGCACCCGCGCCGCGACCGTAGAACATTACGTTGTCCACGGGATCAGCAATCACCTCCACGGCATTGTAAACGCCGTTCACGCCGCCGAGCGGTGCATCCGCGTCAATGAGGAAGGGAGCAACCATCAGCATGATTTTTCCGTCCTCCTTCGTGATCGCGCGGCCGAGAAGCTTGATTGCGCAGGCGTTCTTGTTTGCAACGGCAACGTCCTGTGCGCGGATCGCGGTGATCCCCTCGGTATGGATCAGATCGGGGTTCACGGAAGCGCCGCTGACGAGGCCGCCGAGAATGGCGATCTTGCGGCAAGCGTCAATGCCGAGAATGTCCGCATCGGGATTTCTTTCGGCATACCCTTTTTCCTGCGCGTCCTTCAAGGAGTCCTCGAAGGTATCGCCGAAGGTAAACATCTTTGTAAGAATATAGTTGGTCGTGCCGTTGAGAATGCCGCGCACCTCACGCACCTTGTTATGGCGAAGAATTTCGATAATCGGCATCAGCACGGGAATACCGCCGCCAACGCTTGCTTCGAAATGATAGCAAACGCCGTTTTTCTTTGCCTCTGCCAGCATCTCCGCGCCGAATTCGGCAACCACCTGCTTGTTGGAGGTGATCACGTGCTTTCCGCCGCGAAGCACATCCATGGAGAATTCAAACGCGGGATGCGAGCCGCCCATTACCTCGATCACCGCATCCAGGGAGTCGTCCTCCTTGATCACGTTAAAATCGTGGATCACGCGGTCTGCAAAGGGGGAGTCGGGAAAATCTCTGAGATCCAGAATGTATTTGACGTTAATATCGTCGCCAACCAGGCGCTTGACCTGCTCCGCATTTTTTGTCAGAAGCTCTGCCACGCCTTGGCCGACAACGCCGAAGCCGAGAATTGCAATATGTTTCATGATTTTTCGTCCGTTTTCCTTGTTTTTTTATTACTATTACAGTTTACCATATATTTTCTCTAAAAGCAAGAGTTTTTGCCAAAAAAATGGATGCCTCGTCCTTTTTTTGAGTCTTGAAAATGCAAAACGGTCGGAAAAAGACAAGAATATTTTTCTGTTTTGTCGGATTTTCTTTGTTTTGTACCATAAAGGAACAAGAAAAAGCGGAGAAGCTCGCCGCCTCTCCGCTAAAAAAATCATACGGTGGAAGAATTGTCCTCTGCCGTTTCGATATAATCCATGGGGTTCACCGAAACGCCGTTCACCTGCATTCCGAAATGCAGATGCGCCTCCTTGCCGACCTCGGAAAGCGCCGTGTCACCGACAACGCCGAGCACCGCGCCTCCCGAAAGCTCCGTTCCTACCTCGATCCCCTCTGCTAGCGTGGCATTCAGGTTTGAGTAGGTGGTGACGATGCCGTTCTCATGCGTGATCTCCACGGTTTTTCCGAGCATGGGATCGCTGTAAATGCCGCTAACCTTACCCCTTGCGGCGGCGTATACGGGAGCGGAGACCTCGGTCGCAATGTCAACGCCCGTGTGATATCTCCATTCGCCAAGCGTCTCGGAGTAAACGGGAACGGTGAGGCTGTGCGCCGTCATGATCTCTCCCTCGGTCGGAAGTGCAAACGTCAGCGCCTCCTCCTTGGGCTTTTCCTCGGTGGGAGGCGTTTCATCCTTCGGCGCTTCCTCGATGGGCGGCGTCTG
Source organism: Eubacteriales bacterium (assembly GCA_045630385.1). Taxonomy (GTDB): domain Bacteria; phylum Bacillota; class Clostridia; order Oscillospirales; family CAG-272; genus UBA1740. The sequence goes on from JAZQTA010000124.1 coordinate 14,856, forward strand.
CTCGGGCGGTGTGGCAGGCTTTCTGCTTGCCGCCACGATGCCGATGATCACCGCGCTGAAGCAGAGAATGGCGATCAGGGCGCCGTAAATGATTTTTGTTTTCATGGGTTGCTCGCTGAAATTAAATTTCTTTTCCATAGCTATTCCTTTCTTTGGTTTCGTGCTCTCATTTTTACCGCTTTACCAAAAAATATTCACCGTCCGCTTCAATTTTTTATTGCATATCGAAAACTTTCGAAAAATCTTGACAAGAGCTAATGTTTATAGTATAATATATTGATTATATTTTTAAATAATTAGGAGCGGATATGGGAAATAAAATTTCTTTGGCGGGTGACCTCGGTAGCGGAAAAAGCACGGTTGCAAAGCTTTTGATCGAGGCGCTCGGCGCGGAGTACTATTCCACGGGTGCGATCGTTCGCGCCGTAGCGGAGAAGCGCGGCATGAGCGTTGCGGATCTGAACGTGTATATGGAAACGCATCCCGAGATCGATAAGGAGATCGACGATGGGCTTGCGTTGCTTTCGGAGGACGAGCGCCCTCTCGTGATCGATTCCCGCATGGCGTGGCATTTCACGAAGGGAACGTTCAAGGTCTATCTCAGCACGGATGCCGAGGTTGCGGCATTGCGTATCATGAATGCGGGCCGCACGGGGGAGAGCACGGCTTCTCTTGAGGTGCAGGTCAGCGAAACGAAGCGCCGCCGCGAGAGCGAGAAAAAGCGCTATAGCGAGAAATACGGTGTTGACATTCAGGATCTTTCCAATTACGATCTGGTCGTAGATACCACCTATGCAACGCCCGAGGAGATCTCCGCTTGCATTCTTGCCGCGTTCCGCATGAAAAATGAGGACCGCCCCTTTGCGCACGCCATGATCTGTCCCGAGCGTCTTTCGTATATTGACGATGCCGTAGATGCCGAGCAGATCCGCATCCTTTCCATGAAGCTTGAGATTGGACAAGCCGTGCCGGACGTTGAGATTGCCGAGCACGACGGCGAGTTTTACGTCAAGAGCGGCCTGACCTCCGCGCTTGCGTACGCGTTTAATATGAATTCCCTGATCCCCGCCGTTCTCGTTCCTTACGAGGCGGATGGCAAGGAATACGTGAAGATGAGAAACTCCTTCTGATCGCCCACCCGAAAAGCAATTTGATAAACAGGACTGAAAAATAGAGGTAAATATGCTGAATTTAAAGAAAAATACGGCAAGTGCCATCGCGGCGCTGATCGCCGAAAAATATCCCGCCGCAGAGCTTTCTGCCGCAGAAATTTTGGATATGCTGGAATATCCGCCGGATAAAGCGATGGGAGACCTTGCGCTTCCTTGCTTCCGCCTTTCGAAGAGCCTGCGCCGCTCCCCCATGGAGATCGCAAACACGCTTGCGGAGGGCATCTCGCTTCCCGAGCTTTCCTCGGTCGAGGTGCAGGGCGGATATCTGAACTTCCGTGTGAACGGTACGGCTTTTGCGGGGCGCGTTGTGCGCGAGATCGCCGAAAAGGGTGAAAAATACGGCTCTCCCATGTGCGGCGAGGGCAAAACCGTCGTGCTTGACTATTCGTCGCCCAACGTGGCGAAGCCCTTCCATATCGGCCATCTCGGCACCACGGTGATCGGCCATTCGCTGAAGCTTCTTCATGAATTTGCGGGCTATCGGTGCGTGGGTATCAACTATCTCGGTGACTGGGGAACGCAGTTCGGAAAGCTGATCGTTGCTTACAAAAAATGGGGCGATAAGGCCGCCGTTGAGGAGAAGGGTGTGGACGAGCTCGTCGCGCTTTACGTTCGCATCAATAACGAGATCAAGGCCGAGGAGGATGCCTCTGCCGCCGCATCTCCCGAGGGAGTAAAATCCTCGCCGCTCGCGGATGCCTCTCGCGCAGAGTTCAGAAAGCTCGAGGATGGCAACGAGGAGAACATCGCGCTTTGGAAATGGTTCGTTGCGGTCAGCCTTGAGGAATACGAAAAGACCTACCGTCAGCTTGGCATCACCTTCGATAGCTATAAGGGCGAGTCCTTCTATACCGATAAAATGCCCGCGCAGGTGCAGAAGCTGCGCGATAGCGGCCTTCTCAAGATCGATGACGGTGCTTCTATCGTGGATCTTGAGCCCTACGGCATGCCCCCCTGCCTGATCCTGAAGCGTGACGGATCGACCCTGTATCCCACGCGTGATATCGCCGCCGCCGTATACCGTAAGGAAACCTACGGCTTCGATAAGGCGATCTACGTGACGAGTGCGGCGCAGTCGCTTCACTTTGCGCAGTGGTTCAAGGTCGTTGAGATGATGGGCTAC
>JAZQTA010000125.1:0-7562 GCA_045630385.1 Eubacteriales bacterium
GACTTTCACCGCAGAGCATTGATATGCCCGTCATACTAGAAATAGAGTGCAAGGCAAAAAGCCTTGCTCGCCGCAACGTTTTTCATAAAGTTTTATTCCTTGCCCCAGACAAGGATCTCGCCGTTTGCGCCGTAGTGCCAATAATTGCCGTCTGCTTCGGGCGCAGTTTCGCTGTAGTAATAGCGGGTGGCAGAGGTGAGTCTATAATTGCCGTCAGAATCAATAAGAATTTTGCTCCAATCCTCCGTCGCGCCAACATAATAGACAGTCTTAAAATTGTTGCAACCCAAGAACGCAGAATAGCCGATCGTAGTTACGGATTCACCCATGGTCACGCTCGTAAGACCAGTGCAACCATAGAACGCACCAGAGCCGATCGTAGTTACGGATTCACCCATAGTCACGCTCGTAAGACCGGTGCAACCATCGAACGCATGATCGCCGATCGTAGTTACGGAGCCGGGAATTGTTACGCTCGTAAGGCTTGAGCAATACCAGAACGCATAATCGCCGATTGAGGTAACGGACTCTGGAATCGTCACACTCGTAAGGTTATCACAATTATAGAATGCATACCCACCAATCGAAACAACAGAGTTCCCGATAGTCACATTCACAAGATTACGACAATAAGCGAACATATTTCCCTCAATCAAAGCAACAGAACTTCCAATGGTTACGCTCCTGAGGTCTCTGCAACTTTCGAACGCGGAAGAACCAATAGAAATGACAGAATCCGGAATATTCACGCTTGTAAGGCTATCGCAATCATAGAACGCCCAATCACCAATCTCTGTAACAAATTCAGGAATAATTACATTTGCAAGTTCAACACAACCTTGGAACACATAATTTCCGATCGATATAACAGTATCCGGCAAGATTACACTTGCAAGTCCAATACAGTTTTTGAACGTATCATCGTTAAGTGATGTAATGCAGGAAGGAATGGTTACGTTCTTAAGGACTCTGCAATTTTCGAACGCAGAATTACCAATCTCGGTAACAGAGTCCGGAATAGTTACACTCGTAAGCCCCATACAATTTTCGAACGCGGAGTCTCCAACAATTGTAACGGAGTTTCCAATAGTCGCGTTTTTAAGGCTAGAACAATTATAGAACGCTTTATCTCCGATTATGGTAACAGAATCGGGAATGGTCACACTTGTAAGGCTTTTACATTCGTAGAACATATGAGGAGCAATTAAAGTAACGGAGTTACCAATGATTACGCTCATAAGACTAACACAATTTTTGAATACAGAAGTACCAATTGATGTAACTGAGTCAGGGATGATTACACATGTAAGTCCGGTGCAATTTTCAAATGCAGAATGACCAATCGATGCGACGGAGTTTCCAATAGTCACACTCGTAAGAGCTTTACAATCAAAGAACATTCTTTCACCGATAGAGACAACAGAATTACCAATGATTGCATTCGCAAGGTCGGCGCACCCATAGAACGCGTAAGAACCAATTTGGGTAACAGAATCAGGGATTATTATTTCTGCAAGTCTAGTATTCGCAAAGGCGCGATCCTCAATGGAGGTAACGGATTCCGGGATAATCACATTGGAAAGACTGTCGCAACTACTAAAAGAAGAGGCACCGATTGAAACAACGGAATCAGGGATGATCATGCTCGTGAGGCTATCACAATTATAGAATGCATACCCACCTATTGAAGTAACAGAATCGGGGATAACCACACTTGTGAGGGCTTTACAATCAAAAAACATCCTTGAATCAATCAAAGTAACAGAGTTTCCGATAATCACACTTTCGAGATTGGTGCAACCATAGAACGCATAAGAACCAATTCGGGTAACAGAATCAGGGATAATCATATCCGTAAGCTCGACACAACCTTGAAATACAGAACCACCGATCATAGAAACGGAATTAGGAACAATTACACTTGTTAATGCGGTACAATTTTCGAACGCTCCAATACCAATTGAAAGAACGGAGTCTGGAATAATCACGTTTGTAATGCCTTCACAGCAAGAAAACGCTCGACGACCAATCGCCGTCACCGGACAGCCCTGATAGGTTTCCGGAATGGTCACAATCGGATCACTCCACGTTCCGATACCGCTAACGTAATACGTTCTTCCTCCATCATCCGTGCTGAACGAAAGTTCGCCTTTATCAACACTCTCATACTTAGCAGTATAGATTCGATTGGCATTGACTGTAATACTCTGCTCAAAATTCTCGCCTATGATATGTCCGCGCTCATCCTCCCAATGCGAGAAGGTGAATCCCTCGCGCTCCTCGGCAATCAGCGTAAGCTCCGTGCCTGCAGAGAACGTACCGCCTGCGCTTCCATCCGCAAGCGTGCCGCCGCTGACCGAGATCTCGTATTTCGGCGTGAAAATATCCGTGGCAAGACGGTCGGTGTTATAATTATAATAGATCTGCGCCTTTGCGCCGTATTCCAGCATGGCACGGAGCATGGCTTTGAAATCGGGATTTTGGCTTCCTGCCACGCCGTCAATCAAGCCGAGGCGGTTTTGCGCGTAAGCAACGATGCTATAAGCCTTAACGTCGCTATAATAATACGTGCCGTCCTTTACCACGTAGGCACGAGCATAGATCACGTCGGTCATTTGCTTTGCGGTGAGGTTCTTATAAGAGAAGGTATAATACTTCTCTCCCTCAATGATCTGATAGCCGAGGGGTTCGGCAGAGGCACTTTCGCTTCCCTTCTCGTAGCTATCCATGCTTTCCGTGAAGAACAGCATGCCAAGAGAGGCTTCAAGAGAATCGCCTCCCTCCAGCTTCACGGCGTATTTAATGTAAACGTTGTCCTCAAAAGACAAATTCAGCTTCTCGATGCTGACGCTCGGCTCGGCTTCCTCTGCCGATACGGCAAAGCCGAGGGCACAAAGAAGAAGTGCCACCGAGAGAAGCAGAACGATCAGTGATGCGGCTTTTTTCATTTTCTTTTTCCTTTCGGCATTTTATTTTACTTTTATGCTTCGATCCACTCGCCGTCATTTTCTCCGGGATCGGTTGAGAGCCCCGAGGTTGCAATCACATCCACGGACCAAAGATACACGATTTCACCCTTTGGCGCTTCGTAAACGAATTTCATTTCCTGCTCCTTTCATTCAGCAACATTAAATGCGTAAATCGGTTTTGTGTACCAATATATTAGTACAAAAAGGATTATATACGAAATTTATTGGTTTGTCAATACTTTTATACCAATTTCATGGTATGATAAGATATAAAACGAACGAAAAGGAGGCGATCTCATGGTGAACAGAATCAAGGATCTGCGCGAGGACCGCGATCTTAGGCAAAGCGATCTTGCCAAGGAAACCGGCATTGATCAGCGCACCATTTCCAACTATGAGACGGGAAAAACGCTTCCGGACGCGTATTCTCTTATACGGCTCGCGGACTTCTTCGGCGTTTCGATCGACTATCTTCTCTGCCGCACCGATCGAGATTTTTTCTCCGAGGAAAAAAGAAATGCGGCCATAGACCGCATTATAGAGGAGCTTCAGCAGCTCAAAAAATACTAAAAACGCCGACCACGTTGGGACGGCGTTTTTCTTATGCTTTTTTTAAATTTCGGTCTTGCCGAGAAGCTTCAAGGCGTTGCCGCGCGAGATCTTCTCGTAGGCCGCATAGGAGATCTTTCCCTGCTCCATGGCTTCGTCGAGGAAGGCGGAAAGACCGACGCGGATGGGAACCTTTGCGTTTTCGGGAGAGCAGATATCGGTTGCAAAATACAGTTGATCCGCAAACTCCTCGAGGAATTTATACGCAAATTCGGGATCGCGAAGCAGAGCGTTAAAGCCCGAGCCCGCAGAAAGATCCGCCGAGAGGTTCTTATACTTACGAAGAAGCTTGGATACACGGCCGCCCGGCACAACCTTGCCCTGCGGGAAGCCGCCGCGGATCTCTTCATTATTATCACCGCTGATCTCCGACCAGAATTTCTGCGAATGGCCGATGATCTGCAGCTTCGGGAAGGTCTTCAGCACCTTTTCAAGGCGAGGAAGCCCAAGCTCATCCACCACACCGTAATCGCCTCCGAGCGCACCGATATGAATGGTGACGGGCATTTCGCATCTCTCACAGTGCGCAAAGAGGTTCATAAGGAGAGGATCGTCAAGGTAGAGGTTGCAGGTCAGCTCCGCAACGCCCTTGGCACCGTACGCCTTATAGTGATTTAAGATCGCGGAAAAATCCGTTTCCGCGCTATTGGTATAGAAGCGGGGATCGATACCGCAGAACCAGGAGAAATGCTTGGGATCGCGCTTGACGATCTGATAAATTTCTCGGTTGGTATTACGCTCATCAGCAAATTCAGGGGACATCGCGGTCAAAATCACGCCGTGCTCCACACCGATCGTTTCATAAATTCCGATGAGCTGCTCGGGGGTGCAGAAGGTATCCCTCGTGGTGCGCAGAAGTGCGCATTCCACGCCATCAATCACGTGCACGTGCATATCGATCTTTTTCAGTTTTTTCATTTTTTCATTCTCCTTTTTGCAGAGATCAAGCCTCGCCGATCAGGCGCTCGGCATTTCCGTGGTAAACGAGCTCCTTGACGTCGGCAGGAAGCGAAAGGCTCTCTATCAGCTCTCTGTGCTGCGTATCGAAATAATCTCTCGCATAAAGGAAGCGATCCGGGAAGCGGCAGATCAGCCGATAGGTGTATTCAAGATCGCGCGAGAGCGCCACGCATCCCGAGCCGGCGGAAATATCGCAGTAGAGATTTTTGTGCTTTGCGAGCAATTCCTCTATTCTGCCGCCGGGGACGATCGGATCTCTTCTGTATACGTGGTCCTTCGCATCGGGCTCACCCGAAATATGCGCCCAAAATCCCGGCGCGTGGCCGAGGATCGCCGTGTCGGGACAAAGCGACAGAAGATTATCAAGATTTTCGATGCGACCGCCAAACCACCAGTTTCTGCGCGGCATTTCGGCGCCCGTACGGGTGGGCAAGTCATAATCGAAGTGGAGCGTTACGGGAAGGTGCATATCCCCCGCCGCACGAAAAAGATCGATGCAATCGGGATCGTCATACATCAAGCGGAATTTGACCTCGCCGCAGACCTTGACACCGTACAGATCCACCGCAGAGCGAAGCGCCATGACCGCATCGGGGCGGTGCGGATCGGGGGCATAGCCGAGGACGAAGCGATCGGGCGCGCGGCGCTTATATTCAAGGCAACGCGAAAAGGGGATCGGAACGCTTCTCTCTCCGTTTAACACGGCGCCGGGAAGCACGTGTACGGAGGAGGGATCAAAATCCCCATAAGGTGTTTCCCAGGAAAGAAGCCAGGTTTTATCAATACCGTTCTTATCCATATTGGCAATAAACTTTTCAAAATCATGCTTATGCCAATCGGGATGATTGTGCGCATCAATGATCATTTTTCGACATTTCCTCTCGTGGTTTGAAAATATTTGTTTGCATTTTAATCTAATTTTACAACTTTTCCCGTTCTCGCACTCTCATAAACGCCTTGAATGAGCGCAACGGCGCGGCGGCTCTCGGCGAGCGGAACGAGCGGCTCTCTGCCCGCAAGGATCGCATCCGCAAAATCGCGGATCTGCAGCTTATGGCCGTCACAGGAGATATCCATGGGGTTTTGATGGCCAAGGTTTTTTGCGCCGTTCTCTTCCGTTACGGGCTCAAAATCATAGCCCTCGACGTCGCATTTTTCGATCGTATCCTCCGTGATAACGACGCTTCCCTTCGTTCCCACAACGGAGATGTGACGGGGCGCGCCCTTATAAGCCGAGGTGGTGCTTTGGATCACGACGAGCGCGCCGCACTTGAATTTCACGGCGGCAACCGCCGCATCCTCGGCCTCCATATCGTGCGTCATCGTGTCCATATAGCCGCACACGCTTTCGGCAGGGCCCAAAAGATACAGGATCGCATCCACGCCGTGGATGCCCTGATTCATCAGCGAGCCGCCGTCCAGCGCCCAGGTCCCTCTCCACGCGGAGGAATCGTAATACTCCTGGGAGCGGTAGTATTTCATCAGAAGCTCGCCTGTGATCAGCTTGCCGAGGCGGCCTTCCTTTACCATATCGCGAAGGTGCTGAACCGAGGAGGTGAAGCGGAACTGCGAGATCACGCCCGCCGTCAGTCCCTTTTCCTTGGCGAGTGCGATCACACGGTCGCAATCCTCCACCGTGACGGCGAGGGGCTTTTCCACGAGGATATGCTTCCCCGCCTCCAGCGCCGCGATCGCGCCATCTGCATGAAAGCCGCTGGGCGTGCAGATGCAGACCGCATCCACCGAGGGATCTGCCAGCATGGCCTCCACCGAGGGATATGCCACCGTGCCGTACTCCTTCGCAAAAAGCTCTGCGCTCTCTCTTCTTACGTCCGCTACGCCCGCAAGCGTTGCGTTTTCCGCAGACAATACGCTGACCACGTGGAAACGAGCGACCGCACCGCAGCCGATCACACCTATTGATATCTTCTTTTTCATGTCTTAATGCTCCCTGCCGCTACGCAAAAAGGCGGTGGGAGATTCTCCTTTGTATTTTTTAAAGGCGCGGCTGAAATACGCCTCGTCCGAAAAGCCGACGCGCTCGGCAATTTCCTTTGCGGAAAGCTCCGTCGATGCCATCAAAAGCACGGCGCGATTGATCCGATACCGATTGATATACACGATCGGAGGCTCTCCCATCAGCGCCTTAAAGGTGCGCGAGAAATGCGCCTCGGTCATAAAGGAGCGCCCCGCAAGATCCGAAAGACGGATGCTCTCGGCGTAATGCTCGTGTATATAGGAAAAGGTTTTATAAACGAACTCCCTTTGCCTTGCGGAATAGCTCTTGCCAAAGAGCGGAGATATTTCGGCCTTATACGGCGAAAGCGCGGCAAAGAAGAGTGAAAAGCGCCCCAGCGCGCAAAGCAGCTCCTCCCCCTCGCGCAGAGCCGAAAAAAGCTCTCCCGCGCGAGCAAGCACTGCCTCGTCCCTTATCAGATTTTCAAATCGGAATTTCCCCTCTCTGTACGGAAGAAAAATATCCGAAAGAAGTCCGCCCATAAACTTTTCCGAGAGATCCACGCAAAGCATATCGTACACCACCTCGCCGCATTCGACGAGATTGGAATGATACTCATACGGGTTGACGATGACGATATCCCCCGCCTCCGCCGAGATGATCTGCGAGCCGAGATTGACCGTCAAGGTGCCCGAAAGAATGCGCTTGATCTCCATTTCCTCGTGAAAGCGAAGATGCCCGCTATCATCAAAGGAAAAGCGCTTGGCCTGATGGAACACGAAGGGAGAGCGCGATTCGGCCGTGCCGACACGCTCGTATTCGGGCTTTTCGGTACGTATCATATCGTTCTCTCCTTACGTATGTGATCTTATTGGTTCGAGGTACCGAACCAGCGGCCGTTCGAGGTCAAGCGGCTTTCGTCATCCACCTCTAAAAGCTCCTTATAGCCTTCGGCTACCTTGCGATACGCCGCGGCGTATCGCTCGATCCATTCCTTATCAAAATGCTTGAACCACGGAATCGAGAAGCAATACTTTTCGAGCGAGGGATCGCAAAGCTTATCCATT
>JAZQTA010000126.1:0-5954 GCA_045630385.1 Eubacteriales bacterium
AGGCTGTAAGAAAGCATTTGTATGCGCCGACGCCGATGTTATCAAGTTTAACGTCACGAAGAAGGTAACCGACGTGCTGGATGCAGCATCCATCGATTACGAGATCTATAGCAACATTAAGCCCAACCCCACGATCGAGAATGTGCAGACCGGCGTTGAGGCATTCAAGAAGAGCGGCGCAGATTGCATCGTAGCGATCGGCGGCGGCTCCTCCATGGATACCGCGAAGGCAATCGGTATCATCATCGAGAACCCCGAGTTCGCAGACGTTAGATCTCTCGAGGGCGTTGCTCCCACGAAGAATAAGTGCACCCCCATCATCGCCGTTCCCACCACGGCAGGAACGGCCGCTGAGGTAACCATCAACTACGTTATCACCGACGTAGAGAAGAACAGAAAGATGGTTTGCGTTGACGTTCATGACATTCCCGTTGTTGCAGTGGTTGACCCCGATATGATGGCAACCATGCCTAAGGGCCTTACCGCCGCAACCGGTATGGACGCGCTGACCCACGCAATCGAGGGCTACATCACCGGCGGTGCATGGGAGCTTTCCGATATGTTCCACATCAAGGCGATCGAGATCATCGCAAAGAGCCTGCGCGGCGCAGTTGCCAATACCGCAGAGGGCCGCGAGGGCATGGCTCTCGGTCAGTACGTTGCGGGCATGGGCTTCTCCAACGTAGGTCTTGGTATCGTTCACTCTATGGCACACCCCCTCGGCGCGCTGTACGATACGCCCCACGGCGTTGCAAACGCGATCATCCTTCCCACCGTTATGGAGTATAACGCTCCCGCTACCGGCGAGAAGTACAGAGATATCGCCGTTGCCATGGGCGTAAAGGGCGTAGAGGCTATGACGCTTGAGGAAGCAAGAGCCGCAGCGATCAATGCGGTGAAGCAGCTTTCCGCAGACGTTGGCATTCCCGCTGACCTGAAGGATATCGTAAAGGCAGAGGATCTCGACTTCCTTGCAGAGTCTGCGTACGCAGATGCTTGCCGTCCCGGCAACCCCCGCGAAACGAGCGTTGCAGAGATTAAGGAGCTCTACAAGAAGCTTCTGTGATTTGCGTGTTATCCTTAACGGAGAACACGCATCGAGATAAATCCCTCGCGGGATTTATCTCATATCGAATTGACGCGTAGCGGCAATATATCGAGCTTGAGCGTAGCGAAAGCATATCGAGTGGGCGAAGCCCACATATCGACAGAAGAAAAAACAAGAGCAAGAATAGAAGGATTTTATTTCCTTTTACTCTTGCTCTTCTTTTTTATTTTGAATCTCAAAGCATCTTAAAATAGGTAATATCTGAGAGGGTATTGGTAAATCCGTCCTTCTCGTAAGCGCGCCTTGCGGGTGCGTGTGCCTCGTCGAGACCGGTTCTGACGCGCACCGCCGTGCAGCCGCGCTTTTTCATTTCCTCGAAAATACGCTCGTGCAAAAGCCCTGCAATGCCGCGGCCGCGCATAGAAACCGCATTGTTGGCAAGCACGCCGAGCTTGCCGTTGCATTCGATCAGATAGGTTGCAAAGCCAACCACCCGGCCCTCGTATTCCGCAACGTAGCAGTATTCGCCGCAGGCGGCCTTTTTGACCTCCTCCTGCTTTTTCTTCAGCGGATCCTCGGGATAAAGAAAACGAAAGATCTCCTCGCCGAGCTGCTTTTTGTAGCCGTCGAAGATTGGCTTCCAAGCCGATTTTGCGATCTCGCCGATCGCCTCGGCGTCCTGCGCGGTGGCTTCTCTGATAAAAATACCGTCCATGCTTTCCTCCTGCATCTCTAACTCTTAGAGATCCTGCATAATACGCGCGGTCAGATTGTGGATCGGCTTAAAGGCCTCTCTGTATTCGGCATAAGGACGCACGGTGCGCACGCTCCAGGTGCGGTCGGCAAGAGCGGGCAGATGTGCCATGATCGTGGAGATCTCCTGCTCGTAGGTCATTTCCCAAGCGCAAAGCATCGCGCCGGTCACCTGCTCGGTGGGCTGAACATTCACGGGGTTGAGCGTTGCCGAGGATTTCGGCCACCAATGCTGCCAGTTGTAAACGTTCCAATCGTAAATATCCTTCGCCGTCCAGTAAACCTCGCTTTCGGGCATGCAAAGGCTCGGCACGATGTAAAGCGGCTTCCAGGAAGCGTTGATCAGCTTAAAGCCCTCGGCAAGAAGCTGCTCGGTGGTTTGATAATGGTTTTCCCAGGAGATAACGATCGTTTCGCGCGGAATCTTTTCGTTGCCCTTTTCGGGGAAGCCTTCCCAAACGATGGGCGTCTTTCCGAGCGAGAGCACGTAGCTTGCAATGCGCGCAATGTAATCGCTGAACAGACCGTAAACGTCTTCAATACCGTTCTTTTCCATATAGGCGCGGCAATCTGCGCATTGTTTCCAAAGATAGATCTGCGCCTCGTCGCCGCCGATGTGAATGTAAGGCGCCTCGGGGAAGAGCTCCGCAATTTCGGCAAGCAACGTCTTCACGCCGTTCACGGCGCGCTCGCTGCCCGCGCAGATCAGCGCGTTGCTCGGGATCGGCTCGCCCTGCTCGTTAATGAAAACGCCTGCCTCCTGTCCCTCGGAGCGATCGCGGAAGACCTCGGGATAGTAGGTGTTCAGCACGGGCGCGTGCCCGGGGCACTCAAATTCGGGCACAAGCACCACGCCGCGCGCCTTGGCGTATTTGCGCAGGGCGGCAATATCCTCCTCGGTGTAATATTTTCCCTCCACGTTCAGCTTCGGGAAAGCCTTCGAGGGAAGCGTATAAAGCTTGTTGTCCGCAAAATGCAGATTCAGATAGCGCACCTTGTAAAGGAAACAGAGGTCAACGAAGCGCATAAGCTTGTCGAGCGGATGCCATTCGCGCCCGATATCCACCATGATCGAGCGATAGTCCTTGTCGGGATAGTCCTCGATCTTCACGCTCGGCAAGCGAATGGCAACGTCCGCCATCGTGCAAAGCTGAAGTGCGGTTGCAAAGCCGTACATCAACCCCTCCACCGCGCTTGCGTAAAGGCAAAGCGGTCCGTCTGTCGTTTTGATGCGGTAAGCGTTTTCCGCCACCGAGGCGTCAAAATACACCTCGATGCCGCCCTTTTTTCCATCGGTCAGCGCGTTGGCGTGTCCCTTTTTGAAGGCGGCGCAGAAAACGTCTGCATTCTCGCGCCATTTTTCCTCCGAAAGGAAGAAATTGAAAGGCAAAAAATGAACGCCATCGGCGGTCTTTTCATATGTTTTCGGTACGGGAATCAAAGCAGGCATAAAAAGTCTCCTTTTAGGTCTTTTGAATTACAGTAAAATTATAGCATCCCCACAAGGAAAAGTCAAGAGAAATCACGGCTTGAAAACCGTTAAAAAACAGCTTTAAAGCATTGCGCCTGCATGCGTGAGAACAGAATGCGCTCCGCGCGCACGGGTAGCAGTAGTAAACGCGCAATCCGCGGATTGTTGGAAAATGTGGGAAATCTTTGATTTTCCATCGATTTTCAACCCCTACCAAGGTAAATTTTAATTTTCCATAATTGGGGCGTGACCTTTATAGAAACAAAAGGGAAGGGGGATTATGTAGTTTTAAAAACGTAAAAGAAGCGACGGGAATTTGAACAAAGATGCGCCCCGGAGGAGGCGCTTCTTTTGAGTTCTGTCAAAGTGCGAACAAGCAGTGGCGCTGTTTGCAAGTTTGCCATTTTTCATGCGAGTATGAAAAATTAGCCACGGAGTGGCGGCAAACTTATCCTCGGCTCAAACTTTTGTGGTAGTGGTGGCTGTGTAGAGCCTCGGACACGGGTTCTGCTTTACCCGTCGGTTACCAATAAAAAAAGAGCACCGCGAGGGTGCTCTTTTTGTTTGCCTAAGAGCAGTAAAAAGGTGTGTGATTTTTACCGCTTATAATACCTGCGCCAACGCCTTTGCCACTTCGCTTCTTATGCTATCGTTTTTGTATGCGTACCAAATGAGATGGTCGAGCTGGTGATTATTGAGTATCGCTACCTTGTCGCGTACTGCGCCGAATATCGTGTAAAACTCAATGTAGCTCAACTCCTCAAAATTCTTACCTTGCCACAGCGTTCTGTCTATTTTGTAATACGCAAGGTAGTATGGCAGAATCGCGCGTACCACCGAATCGTTAATGGTGTACGCACAGCCCCCGTAAAGCCACTCATTGAGATACCGGCACAGCTTGCTCGCTAGACTCTTGTCCTTCCTGCTGCCGTTTTGAACGAGGTGTTGGAGTATCGCGTCTACCAAATACTTGTCTCCTGCTTCAATGCGACCGAGGAAATTGTTCTGTGGATCGGCGCAATATGCCGCCATGCACTCCATCGTTTCCTTGGATGTGCGCGTGGAGTTTTCCGTTGCAATGCGGTTGATGATATCGTAATACGCTTTCGCGGAATAATCACCTGCGTTAAAATATCCCTCCATTATGGCTTTGCCTTTTGACTGATATGCGGGATCTACTGCGATGCATGCCTCTACAATGTCGGAGTTTTCCTTGGTGAGTTGCACCATCAAGTATTCGTCTTTCGTTAAACCGAGAAGATTATCTGGCACCGTCAACAGCAATTCGTCTTCGTATGTATCTGGCACCGCGCGTTTCTTCATTCTGGCTACCGCTGCCGTCTGCCTGCTGGGGCTGACCGTAACTTCGCTCTTCGTAAACTCAACCCATTGCTCCTGCAAGCTGATTCTTGTTACGCGGTATCCTGCGTTCAACCAGCTGCGCTGAAACGATGTGCTGTTCTGCGTGGTGCAGTTTGCCCATGATGGTCTGTCTCTGTATGCTGACGGCGGTATCGTAATGATTTCGCTTAATTCATCAAAAGTGAGCTTTATTGTATCTTTGTCACATTGCTGCAACCAGTCGGTGAGCGCTGCGTATTTATTATTTGCTGCCATGCGCTGTGCCTCCTTATTCGTCTGTTTGTATGCTATTATAGCATAATTTGCGCGTTTTGTAAAGGTGCAACTAGGGCAAAATTGTCATTGTTTTATAAACTTTGCAATTGTTTTTGGTTCAACTCTCTCACGACGCAATGTTTTTGCTGTTCTTTATTTAAGCAAAGAACGGCAAAAAGCGCACCAGCATTTTTCGCGTTTTCGAGCGTAAAAATAGAGCTGGAGTAGCATTTTCAGCCGTTCCGACTCCGTTTTTAATGTGATTTTCCTTGATTTAGAGCAATTTGTGCTCAAAAACGCCCAAAAAGACGAAAGAAAACAGTTAATAACTGTTTTCGCGAAGGCGAAACCGCCCAAAGCAAGGAGCGCCCGAAGCGAGCTTGCGAGCGAAAATGCGTAAGGAGCGTAGCGACGGAATAGCGAGCCTGCGAGCGTCCTATGTGACGGTGGGGAAGTACAGACCGACGGGAATTTGAACAAGAGTGCGCCAAGGTGCGAACATGTAGTGGCGCACTCTCGAAAAAAGCCATTTTGCGCGCAAGCGCTCAAAACGAGCCGCAGAGCGGCGGCTTTTTTATCCTCGGCCATGACCGCGACAATAGGAAAAGCGAAGTGCGGCCTCGGAAACGGGTTCTGCTTTGCCCGTCGGTTCCACCAAAAACAAAAAAAGCGCCCGATGTGGCGCTTTTTGTTTGGTGGAACCGACGGGAATTGAACCCGTGTCCAAAAACCCCTTGACATAACTTTCTCCGTAGGCAGTCACTCTTTGTTAATTCCCCTTAACGATGCCGAGAGACAGGCCTCTGTCTTGGGTAGCCCTTTTGTGCTTGACCGATACAAGAGCGAAATCTCGGTGCAAGTTCACTACTGATTTGACGCACGGCGGGAGCCGTAGTCCTCTCCCGCGGTACGGGCGGTATTATAACCGCGTCACAGCTTACGCTGCAAGAGCAACAGTATTGTTGTCGTTTATTTTTAAGGTTGGACATTTTGACGCGATTATCCGGCGCGCTACGCTTATCATGCCTCAAGATCCCTGTCGAAGCCATTGCGGTCCCATGAGGT
>JAZQTA010000127.1:0-5751 GCA_045630385.1 Eubacteriales bacterium
TCTGTATTTGCCGTTATCCTCGATCACGTTGGCATAATGCGACATGCCTCTCTCCCAGGACTTGTCTGCTACAAACACGGTTTCCTTCTTCACGGGCGTGCCGATGCAAAATTCCGCCGTGGTCTTCTCCTTATCCACGATTGACATATCCCATACGGGCTGAAGACCGTTCACTCTGATCATTTCATTTCTCCGTTTCATTTTTATATAAAAACGGCAAAAGGAATAAAAATGCAAATCGTTATTTCCTTTTGCCGTACATTTTTGAATTATTCGGGCTTCTTATCGAAATCCAGCGTCAGATCGTAATCACCAAGCTTATTGACCTTAAAGCCGTTCTTCTTGTATTCCTCATAGTCGAAGGCCTCCAGCTCGTCGATGGCGAGCTTATGGAATTCATAGAAGTTATGCCACCATTCCCAGCCGCTGCCAAGCTCGTTTGAAAGATAGGCGTCCGCAATGTCGCAGGCGGTCTGCGGTGCTACGTAAAATGCGCCCATCGCAAGCACGTTCACGCCGTTGCCCGTGATGGCTCTCGTTGCCGCAGGCAGGCTCTCCACCACGCCCGCATGCACGTGGGGACACTTGCTTGCCGCGATATGGATGCCCATACCCGTGCCGCAGAACAAAAGCGCTCTTTCATAATTGCCCTCGGAGATCTCCGCGCCCACGCGCAGTCCCACTCTGTGGAACATAAGATCGGTATCCTTCGGATCGCTGTCCTTTTTCACGCCGAGGTCAAGAATTTTCCAGCCCTTCTTTTCAAGATGCTCGACGACAACCTCCTTCAAGGGAAATCCCGCGAAGTCCGCGCCGACCACAAGATGCTTTTCTTTTACAGTTTTCATAGTATAAGCTCCTCTGTAGATCAGATTATTATTTTTCGTTTTCTTGCCGAAATCGACACTTCAGGGTTCGGCAAGCTTTTGTACATTCATTATATCAAAGCATACTCGGAAAATCCATGGAAAAAAGCGAACTGTTTTTTAGTTTTTTTGTCTTTTACGCGCCGAGTGCCTCGCAAAGCAGGGAGAACATCACCTTGTAGCCCTCGTCCGAGGGATGCAGACCGTCCACGAGAAGATCGTCCACCAAAATGCCCTTTTCCTTGGTGTACGCGCTGACAAGATCGTACATACTGATAAGGGCGAAGCCCGCCTTCTCTGCCGCGTGCTTATAGATCGCGTTGATATCGTCCATATGCAGAATGCGATAGAAGGTCTCGCCGTCCACCTCGTTTTTCTGCGCGGCGGGAAGATTGGCAACGAAGATCACGCGCTTGCCCTTGGCCTTGAACATACCGTCAAGCGTGAGTACGGCATCGTAAAACACCTTACCCCATTCCTCGCGGCTCGGCCGCTCGCCAAGCTCCTTATAGCGGTGGCGGTTGTTCGTTCCGATCGTGCAGATGACGAGATCGTCCTCTTCGGAAACGAGAGCGTCGAAATGCTCAATAATAAACTGTATCGTCGTGCCCGAACAGCCGTTGTTAACGACCATGGCAGCGTATTTTTCCTTCATAAGGTCGGAAAAAAGCTTTGCCCAGCAGAAGGAATCGGGGCTTCTTTTGAAGTTCTCCACGATCGGCTCGCCGACCATGGCCCAGCCCGTACCGCCTACGCCAT
The DNA here is from genome assembly GCA_045630385.1 of Eubacteriales bacterium. Classification (GTDB taxonomy): domain Bacteria; phylum Bacillota; class Clostridia; order Oscillospirales; family CAG-272; genus UBA1740. Next base: position 1,626 of record JAZQTA010000127.1, read on the forward strand.
GGGTGATCGAATCGCCGAGAAGCTTCACGGTGATATTTTTCTTTTTTCCGATCGCCTCTTTAAAAAGCTCTTTTGCGTTTTTCATATTTCTTCTCCGTTTCTCTTTATTGCATGATCTCGGGAAAATCGCAAAGCACCTGCATATACAGCGCCTCTGCGCCCTTCACGTCGGGATGCACGAGATCCTCCAAAAGCATGCCCTCGTACCAATTCACGTCGGTATCCGAGCCGACGGCGCGGGCAAAATCAATATAGCGGTAGGACTGCGAGCGTACCCATTCGTTTTTATAGCGGTTATCCACCACGGGGGTGTTCGGGATCGTTGAAAGAATGGGGGTGATGCCCTTCTTCTCGCAGATCGCGAGGAATTTCTCCACGGCGGTGAGGTAGCGCGCGCGGATTTTTCCGTCCTCGTCCCCATCGTTCATACCGTGCGCCCAGATCACGTATTCGGGCGTGCCCTTCTGTGCCAGCAGTTCAAACTGCGCGGCGGCAGGCTCCGATCCCATACCGGGAAAGCCCGAGAGCATCAGATCGGTATAGCCGTCACGCATCAGGTAGTACGGCCAACGCTTTTCGTTCAGCCCGAGAAAGGAATCTCCCAGCACCCAGACTCTGCGCGAAAATCCGCCGCTGAACCAGGAGAAGCGGCAGTTTTTAAGCTCTGCCCCCTCGGTCTTTACGAAGATCTCGCCGTTACAGCCGTCCCAGCCGCGAAGCTCGATCTTCTTCTGCCCCGCGGGCGTTCCGATCAGCGCGAAGCGGCGGCCGCTGAAGGGATCGGCGTCGATGATGACGGAAAGCGTACCGTATACCGAGAGCCCGTGCGCGATCGGCGCATCAAAAAGCGGGCGAAGCGGCTCCTCCATGTAGGTATAGTATGCATACGCGCCCACGGTATCCGCCGTGATCTGTAGCCACGAGGCGGAGGTGATGTCCTTGCCGTGTCCGATCAGAAGCTTTCCGCCAAAGGGCGCGCCGAGATCGCAGGTGAACGCGATATGCTTCTCGGTCTTGACCGAGATCGACGGAAGCACGAGGCTTTCTCCGTCACGCAGTATATCCTTTGTGATCACAAAGGGGGATGCAGTCTTTTTCATCTTTTTTTCCTCTTTTCTTATTCTTCAGCCGAAAAGGCTGTATCGTCAAAGGTCACGTTTTCGGCAAATCGCACGGTCATCGGCGTTGCCTCCCGCGTGGTCGCCTCAAAGGTGAAGGCGATTCTTTCTTTTGGCACCGTGCGAAAATCACAGCTTTCAAAACGCAGATTTTTTAAAGGGCAATCCGCTCTTCCGATCAGCGAGGGGAAGGCAAGCGCCTCGGCGCGGATATGAGAAAAGGTGATATCCCGTATCTCGTCACAGGGCGTATCGGGAGAGGGATCGATCTCGATCTCCACGGAGCGCAGATAGATGTTTTTCATCGTGATATTGTGAAACGAAATATTCTCGATCCGCGTTTTTTCAAGCTCGGACGCGCCGAGGCCGTGGCTTCCGCTCTGCGAGCCCGAGGTCTCGGGCGTATTGTCGCTGAACGCCACGGATGCGGGCGGCAGATACGCCGTGATGCCCGTGCGCGTTTCGTCAATGCAAAGCTCCGAAAAACGGCAGTCGCGGATCGTTCCGTCCCCCACCCAGCCGAGGCGGATGGCGTTGGTATGGCTCGTCAGCGTACAGCGCTCCACCGTCACGCGCTCGCAGATCTTCTTTTCGTAAAGCGAGCGGTTGGCCGCGCGCGCCACGATGCAATCGTCGCCCGTGCGGATAATGCAATCCGAAACGCGCACGTCGCGGCTCGAATTGATATGAATGCCGTCCACGTTCGGGAGCGTCGGTTCGCAGAGGATCTTCACGCGTGCAAAGTCCACGAGATCGCAATCATGCACCCAAAAGCACCAGCCTGCGGGCGCATCCACCACCGTTATATCCTCGATGCGGACGCTTTTGCATCCCGCGAAAAGCACGATGCGCGGCAGAGTGTTATGATCCTTGCGCTTATAATTCCAGCCCGAATGGTAAGGCGCGCATGGGTAGACGTAGGCGTATCCGTTGCCGTCAAGCCTTCCCTCTCCCGTGATCGCGATATTCTCGCATTCCTCGGCAAAGATCATAGCGGCGGCAGAAAAGCGCGAAAGCCTTCTTGCATCCACGTGCCGCCTTTCCTTCTCGGGAAAATCCTCGCGCCGCGGCGAAGCAAGCAAAACGCCGCCCGCCTCGATATGAAGCTCAACGCCCGTGCGCATCTCGATCATTCCCGTCATATACGTTCCGCTCGGAACGGTCACGCGACCGCCCCCGCCCGCCGTGCAAGCATCAATCGCCGCCTGAATGGCGGCGGCGTTATTCGTTTCCTTATCGGCAACCGCGCCAAAGTCACGGATGTTGTATTCTCGCATAGATCTCTCCTTTGCAAAGAACGTTTTAATGCTTTCATTTTAATATATTTAATAGATAAAGTCAAGTATTTTAAAAAATAAGGGAAGCATGATTGCTCCGGAGCAGGAAAAGAGCAGAGAAAATGTCAACCTGTTTTCAAATGAAAATCACATTTTTCCGGGCGAACTTTTCGCTATATAACACATTTTTCTGGACGAACTTTTTGCTGTACAACACATTTTTCGGGGCGAACTTTATGTTATATAACACATTTTTCGGGACGAATATAAAAGAAAAAGAGCAGTAGCAAAAAGGGAAATCCTTCTGCTTCTGCTCTTGATCAAGCAAAATTTATTTATACATTGCCTCAAGCTTTTCTACGATCGCATCTCCGACCTCGGAGGTGGATGCCGTGCCGCCGAGATCCGGCGTTAAGGTCTTTTTCTCAACGAGAAGTGCCTCGATCGCATCAATGAGCCGCTTTCCGAGATCCTCGTGCCCGAAAAAGTCAAGCATCTGTGAAGCAGACCAGACCGTGGCAAGCGGATTGGCAATGCCCTTGCCCGCAATGTCGGGCGCAGAGCCGTGGATCGGCTCGAACATAGAGGGATAGATGCGCTCGGGGTTGAGGTTTGCACCTGCCGCAAGTCCCATACCGCCCGCGATCGCCGCGCCGAGATCGGTGAGAATATCGCCGAAGAGATTGGAGGTGACCACGATCTCAAAGCGGGCGGGATCCTTCACCATAAACATGCTCGCCGCATCCACGAGGTAGGAATAGGTCTTCACTTCGGGATACTCCTTGCCGACCTCCTCGAAGATCTGATCCCAGAATACCATCGAATAGTTGAGCGCATTCGCCTTGCTGATGCTCGTCAGGCTCTTCTTTTCCTTTCTCGCCAGCTCGTAAGCATAGCGGATCACGCGCTCACAGCCCTTTCTCGAGAACACGCCGTTCTGGATCACGACCTCGTTCGGAGAATTCTTATACAGCCAAGCGCCGCTGCCCGCGTATTCACCCTCGCTGTTTTCTCTGACGAAGATCATATCCACGTTTTCGGGCGTTGCGCCCACGATCGGCGTGGGTGCGCCGCGAAGCAGCTTCACGGGGCGCAGATTGATATACTGATCGAAGCCCTTGCGGATGGCAAGCAGAAGCCCCCAGAGCGAAATATGATCGGGCACACCGGGCGCGCCCACCGCACCAAGGAACACCGCATCGAATTTCTTTAACTGCTCGATGCCGTCGTCATCCATCATCTTGCCGGTTTCCTTATAGAACTCACAGCCCCAAGGAAAATAAGTAAATTCAAATCGGAACGAGCCGTCAAGCCTTGCGGCGGCATCCAGAACCTTCACGCCCTCGGCCAGCACTTCAGGGCCGATTCCATCACCCGCGATGACGGCAACCTTATAATTTTTCATATCCTTCTTCCTTTCAACCTGTGAAAATATCTGATTCTACTATTATAGCACGCTTTTTCTTATTTGTAAATAATTATTTGCATATTTAATATTTTGCCACATAATAGGTGCGTTCCTTCAGCTCCACGGTGAAATTCGAGCCGATGCGCACGAGGCGGATCTCTCTTTTCTCGGTATCGAGCGAAAGGGTGGTGAGAAGATCCTCCGCCTTCGTTCCCTCGGTGCGCGGAAGATCCCTCCATTCATTCTGATACAGATCGAAGGCAGCCGCCGCGAGAGAAACGATGCGCTGATCGCGGTACTTATCGTTCCATCCCACGAAATCG
>JAZQTA010000128.1:0-18352 GCA_045630385.1 Eubacteriales bacterium
GATACCAACTGCGATCCCGATGATGCTGACTATATCATTCCCGGTAACGATGACGCGATCCGCGCAATCAAGCTGATCGGCGGCGCTCTTGCTGATGCTGTTATTGCGGCACACGGCGGCGTAACCGAAGAGGTTGCAACCGAGGCTGAGGCTGGGGAAGCTACCGAGGCTTAATTCTTATATAGTAGAATTTTAAAGGAGATTAAGAAAATGGCAGAATTTTCCGCAAAAGACGTTGCCGAGCTCAGAAAGCAGACCGGCTGCGGCATGATGGACTGCAAGAACGCTCTCAAGGATGCTAACGGTGACTTTGAGGCTGCTGTAAAGATCCTTCGTGAGAAGGGCATGGCTGCTACCGCTAAGAAGGCAAGCAGAATTGCCGCTGAGGGCCTTGTTGATATCATGACCATCGGTGATGTAACCGCAATCGTTGAGGTTAACTCCGAGACCGACTTCGTTGCTAAGAACGCAACCTTCCAGGAGTTCGTAAAGGAAATCCTGAAGACTATCATTGCAAATAAGCCCGCTGACGTAGAGGCTCTTATGCCCTGCAAGATGGCTGACGGTATGACCGTTGAGGCCGCTCTCGCAGAGAATACCTACAAGATCGGCGAGAAGCTTTCCATCCGTCGCTTTGCCGTAATCGAGGGTGTTGTTTCTTCCTACATCCACGGTATGGGTATGACCGGCGTTGTCGTTAACTTTGTTACCGACGTTGCTGATAAGGCAGGCTTTGCAGAGTTCGCAAAGAACATCGCGCTTCTGACCGCAGCTATGCCCGTTCAGTACCTGAACAGAGAGGCTGTTGCCGCTTCCGCTCTCGAAGAGGAGAAGGGAATCCTTATTAAGCAGATGCAGCAGGATCCCAAGATGGCAAACAAGCCCGCTCAGGTTCTTGAAAAGATCGTTGAGGGTAAGCTTGGCAAGTTCTATGAGACCAACTGCCTGATGGATCAGCTTTACGTTAAGGACGATTCTCTCACCATCACCAAGTACGTTGCTCAGACCGCGAAGGAGCTTGGCGGCAGCATCGCTGTTGTTGGCTACGTTCGTTTCGATAAGGGCGAGGGGCTTGAGAAGAGAGAAGAGGATTTCGCAGCAGAGATTGAGAAGATGGTTAAGGGTTAATCCCTCTCATCGGCATCTTTTGGCGAAACCGTAAATAAAAAAGGTGTGTGGCTAATTTGTCACACACCTTTTTCTTTGCAATGAAACGATAAAGTATTAAGGTTGAAAACTTCGTTTTCTTCCGTTTTTATTGATTTTTTTATTTACTATCTCCGATCGCTTCCTCTCGCTGTATTTATATACAGCTTCGGGCGCGATCGAATATTTTCGCTCAAAACCTGCTCGAAATAGATAAACTACACGCCAAACGGCATCATGAAGGGGGCTCTTAAGGCGGTCTCTTGTCAAGAGTAAAATTTTTCCAAAAATTCTTTGTGTAGTTTCATCCATTCTTCGCTGAATATCAATTTATCATCCAACAATGCTTTCGCTTTGGCTCTATATTTTAATTTTTCATCGTCTATCAGTCTTGCCATTTGCAGTTGATTGCTACCGCAATACAAATAATAAGGAGCAACCAAGTCAAAATGTGCAATTATTTCATTGCAGAAACCAAAGAACCCCGAACAGTCTAAGCAAAGTTTTTTCTTAATCATTTTGTAAGTTTCGTGAATTACACTAACATAAAAGTATTCTTCCTGCGTGAGTTTTTTCTTTGCATCCCACAAATTAATAATTCCTGATGCAATTTCCGCAGGTGTGAAAAAAGCAGTTGCTCCAAATTTTTTTTGGATTTTTTTTTACTCTATGTACATAACTAAAAATCCCCATATTAACCTCCGTTTAAGATTTAATTGTTTTTTCAGAATTGTGAAGAGAATCAAACCATTATGAATTTCCTCCAAAATTAAAATAAAAGTGCGACAACCGAAGTTGCCGCACCGAAAAACGCAGACTCCAAGTTGTCGCCAAACGAACTTATACGCAGATAGGTATATATACCATCAAACGGGAGTCGCATTTTTACCAAATGGATGTCGTTTAATGGTATGCGCAAAAAAGGGTATAATTATCCCATAAAGAAAAATATACCTATTAATCGCAATTATTAAGTTCGTTTGGCGCTTTTATTATAGCATACTTATTTCGGTTTGTAAATATATTTGTCGAATTTTGTTTTGCTTTTTATGTCCTTCGAAGGGGCGACAAAAGCCTTCCTCCGGGAGGAAGGTGGCGCGCGAAGCGCGACGGATGGAGAGTGCGTCACTTTGTTTTTAACAACGCTCCGTTGTTGTTCTTTTGAAAAAACGCCCAAGAGGTGCTTGCAATCGTTGTCTTTTTGTGTTAAAATATAGAAAAAGCATCCTGTTTTTTTGAAAGAAAGGAAGTTTTCTATGTTTTTGGTGCAGGAATTTTCTAAAAACGTCAAGCGCTTTCGTACCTTGAAGGGGATTTCTCAGCATGGCCTGGCGGCGGCGCTGGGGGTTTCGCCGCAAACGGTTTCGAAATGGGAATGCGGCAGAGGTGTGCCGGATATCGAGAATCTTTGCCTGCTTGCACAGCTTCTCGGCGTATCGGTGGATGCGCTCTTGGATGGCTCGCTCGGCAAAAAGAAGATCATGATCGGCATCGACGGCGGCGGATCGAAAACTGAATTTTTGCTTTTCACAGAGGACGGCATGATCCTCGGCCGTGCGTTGCGCGGCGGATGCAGTCCCACGATCATCGGGCTTGAGGCGTGCGCCGATCTGCTTGCGGACGGCATAGAGGAGCTTCTTGCGGTGCATTCGGGTGTGTCTGCGGTTTTTGTTGGAAGCGCGGGCTTTTATACGGATAAAAACGGCGAGAAGGTCAAGGATTTGCTTTGCAAGCGCTTTCCGCGATTAGAGATCGAATGCCGCTCGGATATCGTGAACGTGATCTTTGCCGCCGCATGCGAAACCGATTGCTTGGCCGCGATCTGCGGCACGGGCTCGTCGGTCTTTTGCTGGGAAAACGAGGAACTCTCGCTTTTCACAGGTTGGGGCTATATGTTTGATAAATACGGAAGCGGCTACGCCATCGGCCGCGATGCCTTAACGGCGGCGTTGGAGGCCTCCGTCGGCCTGAAGGAAAAAAGCGCCCTCACCGATGCCGTGGAGGAAAAGCTTGGCGTTCCCGTAGGGGATGCGATCGGCAAGATCTACCGCGAGGGAGTATCCTTCGTTGCCTCGTTTGCGCCCGTGGTGTTCGAGGCATACGAGCGCGGCGATCATGCGGCGAAGGAGATTCTTGAGGCCAACGCCGCCCATCTCGGCTATATGATCGCCGAGGCCGCGCGCCGCACGCCGAGTGCGCGCTCCGTCATTATTTCGGGCGGTCTTATTACGAGCCATGCGGCGTACGCCGATATGCTTGAAAAGAGGATTCCGAAGGGGCTTTCTATGATCATAGGCGATCTGCCGCAGTGCATCGGTGCTTGCCTTGGCGCCGCCGCCATTGCCGGTGTCAAGAGTGCGGCTCTGCGCGATGCGCTCCGCCTTGCATACGCCGAAAATCGGGCATCCAAATAAATAGAGGAAAAAAGAAAATAGAGGAGATAGAAATATGTTAAGAACCGAAACGAGAAATCCGAGAACCTACGGAATTGAAAAAATGGAAACGGCAGACATCGTTCGCACGATCAATGAAGAAAATCGCGCGGTGACCGATGCGATCGAGGCGGCAATAGAGGATATCGCCCGTGCCACCGATGCCATCGTGCACAGCATTCAAAACGGCGGCCGTATCTTCTATATCGGCGCCGGCACCTCGGGAAGACTCGGCATCATCGATGCCCCCGAGTGCCCCCCCACCTTCGGCGTATCCCCCGATCTGTTCACGGGCATTATCGCCGGCGGTCACGAGTGCGTGTTCCGTGCCGCAGAAGGGGAAGAGGACGATCCGTTCCGCTCTGCAAAGGATCTCGATGAAGCAGGACTGAAGGCGGGCGATACCGTTGTCGGAATTTCCGCATCCGGCGGTGCGGCATACGTGATCAGCGCGCTGGAGCATGCAAAAAAGAAGGGAGCAACTGCGGTTTCCATAGCGAACAATCCGGGCTCTCCCATGGCGGCAGTTGCGGATATTGCGATCTGCGCCGATACCGGCCCTGAGGTGATCACAGGCTCCACGCGCATGAAGGCGGGCACGGCGCAGAAGATCATTCTGAATATGCTCTCCACCACCGCCATGGTCAAGTGCGGCCACGTTTATGAAAATCTTATGATCAACCTTCGCCCCACCAATAAAAAGCTTCGCCGCCGCGTGATCTCCATCGTGCGCGAGATTCTTTCGTGCGATGAAGAAAAGGCGATTGCGCTTCTGGATGCAAACGAATGGAACATCCGCCGCGCCGTGGATAGCGCCAAGGCTTAAAAAGCAAAAGAAAAAAGTCCGCTCTTGACCGAGCGGACTTTTTTATGTAAGCATATATTACTTCAGAATGAACCAAAGCAGGATATAAGCGAGAACTACAACGGGTGTGCAGAACACAAGCACGAGAATGCCGGTGGTCACCTTATCCCAGTAAGCCTCTTTCTGCTTGGGAGTCAAAGACTTGTAGTTCTTGAAGGTGTAAAAGGTTTCCTTGGTGAAAGAAACCGTACCCTTACCGAACCAAACCCAAAAGCGAACGAAGCAAGGCCCAAAGTTAACGAAGAAGCGCTTCGTGCCCTTGGCAAACTTCACGCAGAAATTCTTCACCTTGGTCCAGATTTTTACGAAGAAGGACGCGATCACAAGACCGATGTGAACGAAGAAATCGCGAACGTAACCCCAAAGCTCTTTTACCATTTCCATACTAAACTCTCCATAGGTAATTATATTCTATACTATTGTAGCACATAATGACGAATAAGTCAATAAAAAATAAAAATATTTCAAAATTAAATGTTTATATCTTGCATTTAGCAGGGAAATGTGGTACAATAGAGATAAAATGAGAGCGGAAACGTGTTTTCCGCGCCGGTAGGCAGTGAAAGGAAAGGAGGGTGTATGGAAGAAAAGCAGTTGCCTCCGATTGAAACGGAGCGCAAGTACATCATTCGTATACCGCGCATTTCGGATATGCGCGAATGCAGCGGCTACAGCTGCAGTGCGATCGAGCAGATCTATCTTCCGTCAGCACCGGGGATTACGCACCGTATTCGCAGACGGTTAACGGCAGGCCGTTCGATCTATACGGAAACGGTAAAGACCCGTCTCAGCTCAATGAGCTGTATCGAGGAGGAAAAGGAGATACCCAGGGAGGAATATTCCCGACTGAAGGGGCAGAGAGACCTCGGCCGCCGCATTGTGAAGAAAAACCGCCATACCTTCGTGTATGGAGAGCAGACCTTTGAGATCGATATTTATCCCTTCCGCAAGAACAGCTGCGTAATGGAAACGGAGCTGAAAAGCGAAATGGACCGTCCCGAGCTTCCGCCGTTCATTAAGGTGGTGAAGGAGGTAACGGGGGATCACAGATATTCCAACGCCGCGCTTGCGAAAAAGATTCCCGCGGATTGGAAGGAGGGGCGCACCGCGATTCCTCGCCGCCCGCGCAATCCGAGATATGCATATCAGCACCGCCCGCCTCGCAGGGAAGAGAATAAGCCCTTCGAGAAAAGGGATGCGACGAAAAATTAAGAAAAAAAGCACGAAATTTCGTGCTTTTTTCTTATTTATGATACTTTTTCCCCGTCGTGATGGAAAAACAACGGTATAAAATCTCCATCAGCATAAAGCGCATCATCTGGTGCGGAAAGGTCAGCTTCGAAATGGAGAGACGCAGGTCGCAAGCACGCTTCACGCTTTCCGACAGTCCATGGGAAGAGCCGATCACGAGCGCGATTTTTCCGCTGTGAGCACCGCCCTTCTCCAGCACCGATGCGAGTGCCACGGAATCGTATTGCGTGCCCTCCACGCAAAGCGCGATCGTATAGGCATCCGGCGCGAGCCTCTGGAGAATCTTTTCCGCCTCACTTTCAAGTGCGCGCGCAACGGCGGTTGCATCGTCCTCGTTTGCCACGCGCGCCTCCTTGAGCTCGTGGATCTGCACGCGCCCGAAGGCGGAGAGCCGTTTTGCGTATTCGTCAATGCCCGCGCGAAGATAATCCTCCTTCAGCGAGCCGACGGCAATGATATCGATCGTCATTTCGTCCTCCGTATTCTTGCAAGCCGCGAAAGGCCGAGAGCGAGCGCCTCGCAAAGCGCGTCCACTTCCTCGCGCGTATTTCTATGTGAGAAGCTGATGCGGATGGCGCTATCGGCATCCTGCTCGGACTGTCCGTAAGCAAGCAGAGCCTCGGAGGTGTGGCGCACCTGCGCGTTGGAGGAGCAGGCAGAGCCGGAGGAAACGCAGATTCCCTCGGAGGAGAGGAAATGAAGCATGGTTTCGCTTTTGATGTTCGGCACGGTCAGGTTGACGATGTGCGGCGCAAATTTCGGCGGCAAAAGCGCCGAAATTTCGGAAAGCCTCTCGTCGTTTTCTAACCGTTCCAATAAATAAGAACGCAGATCCGAGATCGTTTTTATCCTATATTGTAAATTATTCTTTGCAATCGTTGCCGCTTTTGCGAAGGCCGCGATACCGGGCACGTTTTCCGTTCCGGATCGGTATCCTGCCTCCTGGCCGCCTCCGAGTATCAGCGCAGAGAGTCCGCGCGTCTTGATCATCTCGGCGGATACGTAGAGAGCGCCGACGCCCTTGGGACCCTCGATCTTGTGCGAGGAGATCGTCACCATGTCGGCGCCGAGCGCGTGCGGCGTGAAGGGGATCTTCATAAAGGCTTGCGTGGCATCTGCGTGCAAAACCGCATCGGGGCATTTTGCCTTCATCATTTGCGAAAGCCTTGCAAGGTCGTAAAGCGCGCCCGTCTCGTTGTTGACGATCATGGCGGAAATTAAGATCACGTCGGGTGTCAGCAGCTTTTCAAGCGCGTCAAAATCAAGTGCGCCGCCGACCGTGGGGATCGTTTCGTGCTTGAAGCCCTCGCGCTTCAGCGCATCCGCAACGGCAGAAACCGAGGAATGCTCGCCCGCGGTCGTGAGGATCTTCTTTTGGCGATAGCGCTCCTTTGCGTGCGCACGCCCGAAAATGGCAAGGTTGTTTGCCTCGCTGCCCGAGGCGGTGAAAACGAGCGTTCCGTCCTTTGCGCCGAGCGTCTTGAGGATATCCGCCCTTGCGCCTTTCAGTACCCCCTCCGCATCAAAGCCGACCGCGTGCAGGGAAGAGGGATTCCCGAAATGTGCACGGCTGACGTCGAGATACACCTCGAGCGCCTCCTCGCAAATGCGCGTGGTTGCGCCGTTGTCGAGATAGATCATAGGCTTCATCAGAATTTCACCTTTCCGATCATTTTCTTCACGGCTTCAAGCTGCTGTCCGTAAGAGGCTTCGGGCGCGGTAAAGGTGAAAACGTAGCCCTTTTGCAGGATCAGCGGAATTTTTTCATGCACCACCATGACCTGATAGGTGTGATACGCCGTGCCGCGGTAGGTGTAGGTGTATTCGTAAGCAATTGCTTGATCGGCGTTTCCGAATTCGATGCTTTCTCCGTCTGTCACGACGGTCACCGCGCCGTCCGTATAACGCTCAAGATCACTCTTGCGCTTCTTGAAATATTCGGTGACGACTACGCCTGTATCTCTTGCCTCGGAAATATTGATGCTTGCGCCGTCCTTTGTGGCAGCCTCAACGAATCCGCCGGTCATGGTGCATTCCCAGTCGGGATGCATATAGAGATCGAAGCCGCAAGTGTTCTTTTTTGCAACGCGAAGGTATCCGTCCGCATCCTTTTCGTAGCTTTCCTTATCTCCCTCCGTCGCCTTCGGAGAGATGAACTGAATGGCATCGATCACGGCGTTCACGTCGTCAAGATGTGCCTGAAAATAGGTTTTATCCTCGGTCTTTTTTGTCTCCGTGGCGGTGTAGGTAAAGCAGTAAAGGCGTCCGCCGAATTCGCCGAGCAGCTGCATCGTGCGGTAGGAAACGGCGTCCTTCCCGTAGGGCTTATAGGTGTAAGTGTATTCGTACGCCACAGCGCCCTTTGCGATATTGCCGAAGGTGCGGGCGGTGCCCTCCTCCTTCACGAGCTTGAAGTTCTCGAAGGGCATATCCTCCATGCTTTCCGCAAAGTAATCCGCGATGCTGACCTCCTTCGGCTTCTCCACTCTTGCCAGAGAAACGGAGGAGTGATCCAGCGAGGAAACGAACGCGCCGATCACGCCGTCCAAGGAAGAAAGCGTCCACTCCTCGGGCACGTACATAAGGAAGCCGTTCTCCTCGCCGCCTGCGTACTGCATCCCCTCGGGGAGCTTGGCGCCCTCGGGCAGATCGTCGCCGCAGGAAACGAGCGAGAAAAGAGTGATGAGGCAAAGCAAAAGTGCTGTGATGCGTTTTTTCATGGTAATTCCTTTCCTTGTAACGTCTGTATAGAATTGACAAGGCGGCGAAATGCTTCGCCTCTTGCCGCAAAGTTTTCAAATTCATCAAAGCTGGTCGCGCCGGGAGAGAGCAGAACCGTATCTCCCGGTCGCGCGCAAGCGAGCGCCGAGGAAAAAGCATCGGATAGCCGATCCGCCGTCAATAAAATGCCGGGATAGCCGTTTGCCGAAAGATAGGCGGCCGCCTCCTTTCCGAATGGGCCGAAGGCGATGACCGCGCGGCATTTTTCCGTCACGGCGGCGAGGAGCGGCGCAGGGGAGAGCCCCTTGCCCATGCCGCCGAGCAATAGGATCACGGGGGCGGAAAGCGCGGAGAGCGTGCTTTTTGTGCGCGCGGGTGAGGAATCGATCGAGGAATCCAAAAATACAACGCCGTGCGCCTCTCCCACGCGCTCGCACCGATGAGAAAGCGGAGAAAAGCCTTCGATGGCGCGTGCCTGCTCCTTTGTGAGAAGCCCGGCGCAAAGCGCCAGCGCCGCCAAGAGATTGTAGCGGTTGTGTCGGTTGTCTGCCTTTAAATAAGAAATCGGAAGAAAAGGGGCGCCGTTTTGGAAAACTGTATCGTTTTTAATGTAATATGCAAACTCTGATTTGCATTTTGCGATTTCTTTTTCGCTTTTTTCCAAAGAATAAACAGAAAACGGAGTGCGCTTTAAAAGCGGAAGGCTTCCTATATCATCGATTGAAACGGCGGGCCTTTCGCAGTTTTCGTAGAGCCGCGCCTTGGCACTTGCGTATTCGCGCATATCCTTGTGCCAATTGAGATGGTTCTCGGAGAGATTGGTGATCACGGCGCGCTCGCAGCTCGGGGCGTAATGGAAAAGCTGAAAGCTTGAAAGCTCGACGGCGTAGGCGGGCGCGCTTTCCGAAAGCAAGGGCGTCAGTGCGCGCCCTATGTTGCCGACGGCGGGAATGCTCGTTCCCATCGCTTCCGACAGAAGAACGGAGAGCATGGCCGTGGTGGTGCTTTTTCCGTCCGAGCCCGTCACGGCAAAGCACCGAGCCCTTGTATCCGTGAAAAAAAGCTCGCAGTCCGAAAGAATTCGCACGCCGCGCTCCCTTGCCTCCCGTATGGGCGCAAGATCGGGGCGCACGGAAGGGGATAGAACGAGCGCATCCTCGTCAGCTTCGCAAAGACAGCTCTCTTTCGTATCCTCGATGTTTTTCGTTCGTATACGGATCTCGGGGCATTCGTCGCATTTTTTCAAATGCTCGAGCACCCCGCGGTTTGATACTCCAAGGCCGATGAGGCCGATTTTTCGACATCCTTTCAGGGCGGTCGGAAGCTTCGTTTTCATACCGCGTCCCCCTCTCGGTCGTCGTTATATTACTTCGCACGCGAAAAAATAAATACACGCGCTCTATATATTATAATCGATCGGGAGCGGCTTTGCAACCGCATCGGCAAAAGTTTACAAAAATATATAAAATTAAATAGCCCATTCACCGTCGCGGAAGATGTCGATGATCTCGCCGCTTCTTGTTTTCGCGGTAATGGAGAGATCCTCCGTGCCGATCATGAAGTCCTCGTGCACGATGGAATCGTTGATGCCTCTCTCGTGTGCCTCGTCCTCGGTGTATTTTTCGTAATCCTTCAAGGTGTTGGTAAAGCCCATGCCGAGCGCCAGATGGCAAGCGGCGTTTTCGTCAAAGAGGGTGTTGTAGAAAAGAATACCGCTCCTTCGGATGGGAGAGGAGAAGGGAACCAAGGCGCATTCGCCGAGGTATGCCGCGCCCTCGTCCATGGAGATGATCTCGCGAAGGAGCGCCTCGTTTTTTTCCGCGCCGAGATCGACGACCTTGCCGCCCTCAAAGCGCATCCAGAATTTATCGATCAGCTGTCCGTCGTAGGAAAGCGGCATCGAGGAATAAACGATGCCCTCTGCCGCGCCGCGCTTGGGAGAGGTAAAGACCTCCTCGGATGGGATGTTCGGATTGAAGCGGAGGCCGCCGATCGTCTTTTCCTCACCCGCGCAGAAGGTGCCGTCCGGCAGAAGTCCCACCGTGAGATCGGTTCCGTTTTTCGCGGTATAGTGCAGGCTTTCAATGCCGAGGCTATTGAGATACTTGCATTTTTTCGCAAGATCGCGGTTGTGCTTTTTCCATGCGGTGATCGGGTTCTGCGTCACGCGCGAGGTATCGAGGATCGCGCGCCAAAGCTTCTCCACGGCGCGGCTCTCGGAAAGCTCGGGGAAGATCTTCTTCGCCCATGCCGTGCCGGGCACGGCCGCAATGCACCACTGATAGCGGTTTTCCATGCGCGTACGGATCGGCTTGATCTGCTTTTGGCGGCTGGCAAGTCCCTTGGAGTATTTGGCCTGATCGATGCCTGCAAGTCCGTCGGGATCCTCGGAAAGGAGGAAGATCTTCGCGGGAAGCGTCTCGGCCTGATATTCCCATTTCTGTAAAAACCAAGGCTCCACCTCGCCGAGAATTTCGTCCGAGCAGTAGGAAACGTCGAGTGCCGTGAGCGGCTGGTGATTGAAGTTCACGCTCACCTTCGCCGCGCCCGCCTTGTAGCATTCCTCCGCCACCATGGTGACGAATTCGGGCTGATCCAGCTCCGCGTAGATGGCAACGCGCTGGCCTTCCTTCACGCCCGCGCCCACGTTGGCAATAAGATGCGCGTATTTTTTGAGTCTTTCCTTATTCATGTGCAGTTCTCCTTTGATTTT
Source organism: Eubacteriales bacterium (assembly GCA_045630385.1). GTDB lineage: Bacteria > Bacillota > Clostridia > Oscillospirales > CAG-272 > UBA1740. The sequence goes on from JAZQTA010000128.1 coordinate 11,129, forward strand.
TCGTCGCATAAAAGATCTATGCGCCCTGTTTTTTATTGCTTTGCGAGATTTTCTCGCCGTTTTTTTATTTTGCGAGTGCTTCGAGAATTCCGATTAGCAGTCGGAAGGTGCGCGCCGAGGATGAAAGCGAAAGCCTCTCATCCACCGTGTGAATATCCGTGTTCGTCGGTCCGAAGGAAATCGCATCCAGGCCGGGAAGCTTATCCGCGAAAATGCCGCATTCAAGCCCCGCGTGGATCACCGTGACGGCCGCCTCGCTTCCGTTCAGCCCGCGGTACGAAGAGAGGCAAACCTCCCGAAGTCGGGAATTTTTCTTGAATTCCCAAGCGGGATATGCGCCGTCAATGCTTGCCGAGCCGCCGAAGCGTTCGGCCGCGTCAGAGAGGCTTTTCTCCAGCACGATGCGCTCTTCATTCACCGAGGAGCGAAGGGCGTAGGAAAGGATCAGCGCGTCCTTTTTCGTTCGGATCTTGCCGAGATTCAGCGAGGTTTTTGGCATGTCGGGCAGATCCTCTTCCATGGCGAGCACGCCGTTTGGAAGCGAAAGAATATGTCGGATCGCTCTCGCACTTTCTTCCGCGTCCGCGCAGAGAAGAGAATCGCTTTTGTTGAATAAAAAAGCAGCACTCTCGCAACAAAAGATGTCGTTTGTAAAATATTGTTTGCATATATCTTCGATTTCTTCCGAAGAAAGCGGAGAATGGAAGCTTGCGGATGCAAATGCAGGGATCGCGTTGGATGCCTCTCCGCCCGAAATTTCGGATAGGCAGAGGGGCGCTTTTTCGCAGAGCTCTCCAAGGAACGAAAGAAGCAGGAGGGTGGCGTTTTTGATCCCCTTGTCGATTTGAGTGCCGCTGTGTCCGCCGGGCAAGCCCTCGATTTTCAGCGTGTAACCGTTTTGTGTCAAGCGCCTTTTTAGAGGCAGAGAGAGCACCGCGCCCGAGCCGCCGGCGCATCCTGCGGTGAAGATGCCCTCCTCGTCCGAATCGAGATTGATCAGCATCCGTCCCGAAAGCATGCCGCAGTCGAGTGCGGTCGCGCCCAAAAGTCCGACCTCCTCGTTTGAGGTAAAGACCGCTTCGATCGGCGGATGTATCAGCGAGCCGTCGTCCAAAATCGCGAGGATATACGCCATGCCGATGCCGTCATCCCCTCCGAGTGTCGTTCCCTCTGCCGTAAGAAAATCGCCGTCCCTTAAAAGCTTCACGCCGCGATCCGTATCGGCGGCATCCTCTCTTGTGACGAGCACCATGTCCGTGTGCGCCTGCAATATAATCGGGGGACGGCTCTTTGCCGCCGCATGCGCGTCTTTTTTTATGATCAGGTTGTCGCTGCCGTCCCTGTAAAACCAAAGTCCGCGCTCTTTGGCAAAAGCGCAAAGATAGTCTGCGATCGGGGCGGTCAAAAACGAGCGCCTTGGTATTTTTGAGATCTCTTCGAAAAAGGGAAGCACCTTCTCCTCTGCAGGGATGTTTTTACCGAGTGGCATGGCCGCGCCTCCTAAACCTTTATTATATATATTTTAGCCGAGTTTTTGGAAAAATTCAAGAGATTTCTTGACTTTGCCTAAAAAAAGTTGTAAAATAAAAGAAAATCTCCCATTAAAAATAAAGGAGCATGCTTATGTACGCAAATGCGCTTTTTGATTTTATAGAAAAATCCCCCTCCGCCCCTCTTGCCCTTCATACCGTTGAGGCGCTTCTCAAGGATGCGGGATACCAAAAAACGGAGGAGAATGCCGCTTCCTCGCTCGGTGCGGGAAAATACTATTTCGTTCGCGGCGGCGCATCCGTGATCGCGCTCTCTGTGCCCGAAGCCCCTGCGCGTGCCGTGATCGCGGCGGCGCATCTGGATTCTCCCGCGTTTCGCGTGAAGGAGGGCGTTTCGCGTGTCGGCGCGTACGTCAGCGTACCGGTGGAGCGCTACGGCGGCTCAATCTTATATTCTTGGTTTGACCGTCCGCTTTCGGTTGCGGGCCGCGTGATGCTTCGCACGGAGCGTGGCGTTGAGGAGCGCCTCGTGAACCTTGACCGTGCGCTTGCCTATATCCCCGATCCGGGGCTTCAGTCTCCGAGCAACGCCGCCACGGGGGCGACCTTCAATATGGCGAAGGATATGCTTCCGCTCCTTTCGATCGGCGGTGATGCGGGGGATCTTCTTTCTGCGGTTGCCGAATCGGTCGGCGTGAAGGCGGAAAGCATCGTCAGCCACGATCTGATTTTCTACGTGCGCGAAAGAGGAACGGTCGCGGGGAAAAACGGGGAAATGCTTCTTTGCCCTCGCCTCGACGATCTGGCCTGTGCCTACGCCGCCACCGAGGCGTTTTTGACGGCGAAGGATACCGACACCCTGAAGGTGCTTGCGCTCTTCGATCACGAGGAGGTCGGCTCTGCCACCGAGCGCGGCGCAGATTCGAATTTCCTTTCGGGGATTCTTGCCCCCTTTATGAAAAAATACGGTGCTCCGTTTTTTGAGAGCAGTCTTCTCGTGAGTGCGGACAACGCGCACGCCGTGCATCCGAACCACCCCGAGATCTCGGATAATCCAAAGTCGCCCGTGATGGGCGGCGGCATCGCCTTAAAGTGGAGCGCCTCGCACACGTATGCGACCGATGCGCGCGCGGCGGCGGTCTTCAAGACCGTATGCGAGAATGCGGGCGTACCGGTGCAGACCTATCAGAACCGCGCGGATATTCGCGGCGGCTCCACGCTCGGCTCGATCGCGGATACGCATCTCGGTATCCTTGCGGTAGATATCGGAATTCCTCAGCTTGCCATGCATTCCGCCGTGGAAAGCTGTGCGCGCTCCGATATAAAGGCTATGGTCGACGCTATTCGCGCGTCCCTGGAGGCGAGGATCGTCAGAACCGAAAACGGTTACGAAATCGGATAAAAAGAAAACATATATTTACAAAAAGCGCTTATGCAGGTTATGCATAAGCGCTTTTTTGTTAGCTTTCATTGTCCGAAAGACAGATCTCTTTATAGGTCTTTTTCATGTATTTTTTGTTCAGCACTTCCTTTTCGCCCATTTCGCAAAGATCCGAAAACACCTTGTCGATAAATGCGAGAGATTTTTCGTTCGTGTGCACCTTGTTTCCGTAGCGGCGAAAATGCGCGAGCGCCATATCGGGCGTGTAGCTTTTTCCGCGGTAGATCTTCGTGGCGGCAAGCTTGTCGCACACGCATTCGACGGCGAATTTATAAGGAACGAGCGGCGGTATTTTGCAGTCCTCGTCTACCCAGTATTCAAGATGGTGTCTGTTGCGCCCCTTGTGGTGCAGCCACGCCATGCTCATCCCCTTTTCCTCGCGGCAAACGGCAAGCGGCGAGCGTGCGCCGTGATAATATTTCACGCTTTCGAAAAGCTCCGTGGGAGAAAATTTCGAAAGATCGTGCAAGAGTCCGCGCAGGGGAATGCCGCATTTACAGCAATGAATAAACACCGCGTGCTTATGCCGCGTCACCAGCCAAAGGTGCTTGAAAATTTTCTTTATCATGAAGGCCTCTCCTTCCGATCTTGCCGAAGCTTATGCCGCCTCGGGTGTCTTTTCCTTATAAATGAAATATGCGAGGGCCACGGCGCAAATGCCCGAAACGATCTTGCCGACGATCATGGGGAGTATATAGCCTTGATCGTAAACCATCGTGAACGCAAGATGGCTGCCGAAAACGAAGGAGGCCGAAACCGCGAAGGCAGAGTTCAGCACCACGCCCTTTTTGTCCATCTTATCCATCACGCCGAAGGAGGAAGCATTGGTCACCATACTGCCGAGAAACGCAAGCGCCGAAACGCCGTTCACGCCAAGCACCCTTCCGAACCTGTTTAAGGGCTTGTCAAGAAGCTTCGAAATAATAAACATGGCGGGGAGCATGCCCGAAAGCGTGACGCAGGCGTTTGCGCAAATGAAAGCACCGTTTTCAAAGGTGTCGAAATGCGGGCTGATCTCGATCTTGGTCAAGAAGGTAAAAATTGAGATCAGAAGGCCCGCGATGCCGAGCCATTTCATCACCGCGCCGAACGCGCGAAAGACCTTGATGCAGCCGCCGGGCGCAAGCACGAGTGCCACGCCGATGCCGACCGATAAAATAAGCAAAGGAAGCATACAGAGAAGAAGCTCGAAAAATCCGATGCGGCACATCAGTCCACCGACGATGCAGCCCACGGGCACGGTGGAAATACCGCAGATCAGTCCGAAGAAGAGCTCCCTATGCTGCTCCTTCTTCACCATGCCGAGAGAGAAGGGGATCGTGAAGGAGATCACGCAACCCATCATGGAGGAAACGATAAAGGCGTTGAAATTGCCGATCTCCTTGGAAACCGCAACGCTTTGCGAAAGCGTCATGCCGCCCATATCGTTTGCAAAAAGCGCGGCGGGAATGATCGAGGGATCAATGCCGAAGAGCTTATAGAAGCCGTCGAAAACGGGATGCAGCCAAACGCCGAGAGCGGGCGCGATCACGAGCATGCCGAGCATGGATAAAGCCATGGGGCAGAAGAGGGAAAACGCCCTTTTGAATTCCTCTCCGATGCCGATCTTGTTGCCGAGCAGAAAATCCAACGCGCCGAGCAACGAAAATATAAGAACGAATATGGATATTGCACTCATAGTGCCACCTCCGAAAATCCCTTGTCTGTCAGTATCAGCCTCGACGCAAATCCCGCCTCCGAAAGAAGCGCGCGCGCCTCATCAAAGCTTTGATCAAGATAGTCCTTGTTATGGCAATCCGAGGTGATCACGGCGCCGAAGCCGCACGACTTGAATTCCCGCAAAAAGACCGTATCGGGATAGGGAACTTTTTTGTAACCGCGCGCGATCGCCCCTGTGTTGACCTCAAAAAACGGAATTTTTCCCTTCAGCGCGTGTATGGCCTCAAGACCGAGGTCGAGATATTCCTTCGCCGCGGGATCGAAAAATCCGCCCGCATCGTTGTTTTTCGTGATAAGATCGAAGTGGCCGAGAATATCGAAGCCTCTGCGCTCGGGCAGTCTTGCCACCGTTTCGAAATATCTTTTTGCGAAAGCAAGCCCGTCGCCGCCGAAATGTCGGTCGATAAATTCGCGCGTTTCGTCGAGACCGTAGTCGAAGGTAAAGATGCCCGTGGGGCAGGAAAGATAGTGCACCGAGCCGATGAGATAATCGTAATCCTCGGTATCGTCCTCGGAATAAAAATCGAATTCAAGTCCGCAGAAAAGATCGATCTGCCCCTTATATTTTTCCTTCAGGGCGCGGATTTCTTTTCTGTAAAGCACCGCCCGGTCGGCGGTCAGCTGATGCGGATAGGTGGAATACTGCATATTCGAATGCTCCGAAAAGCCGAGAGAGTCAAAGCCCTTCTCGATTGCAAAAAGCACCAGCTCCTCCGCCGTATCCTTGCCGTCCACGTACCTTGTGTGCGTATGTAAATTCTGTTTGTTTTGCAAGCTCGTCACCGTCCCGTGATTTTAAAGATTGAATTCCATGCCGTCCGTTGCAACGAAAACGGGGATCTCGGAAAGCGCTTCCTTTGCCTCGTAAACCGAGCGGATGTGCCACTCGGAATAATGGTTGAAGCAAAGCATTTTTAAATTTTTATTGCCTTTAAAGAGCGGCAGGTAGTCGGTCGCATCGAAGTGCGCCGCCTCGCAGATCGCAAGGTCGAGGGGCGCATCCAGCACCGATACGGGAAAATCGTCCGATGGGCCGCCGTGCGAAAGATCGCCTCCGAAAAGCACTCGCTTTCCCTCCGCCTCTAAAAGATAAGCGTAGGAGGCCGCCGTGTGCTTGGTTTTGAACGCCGTGAATTTTGCCGTGCCGTCATCGTAGATCACGCCCTCGGCTACGCCTTTATAGGGAAATGCGCGCGGGGGATTGACCGTATTGCAGGCCATCCAAGCCTCCAGCGCCGCCTTGACCTTCTCCACGTCGCCGGGAATAAAAATTTCGGGATTGACGTTTTTGTAAGCCCAGTTGCAAAGCTCAAGGAAGGGAATCAGTCCGTTCGAGTGATCGCCGTGCATGTGCGTGATCAGAATGGCGCGGATGGAAGAAAGCGGAAGGTTCTTCGTCGCAAAGGGCTCGGTAATATCCGTGCCCGCATCAATGATATATCGTTTTTCGCCGATCTCCACCAGAAATGAAGAGCATTTTCTGTTCGCCTCGGGAAGCCCGTGGCTCGATCCCAATATCGTAATTTTCATATTTTTCTCCGGTTGTAAGGAAATTTATTTTCTTCGTTTAATTATACCACCTTTTTCCGTTATTTGCAATAGGAGAAAAAATAAAATATTTGAAATAAGATTTTGAAAAACCGCGAAACTCTCTTGCAAAATCCGCCGCGTTGTGCTACAATAAGAATAATTAAAAATAAACGTTAGGAGAGCAAAAAATGAAAGCCTTCATGTCTCGTGATTTTTTGTTGACCACAAAGACCGCAGAGAAGCTGTACTACGGCTATGCCGAGAAAATGCCGATCTACGATTTTCATTGCCACCTGAATCCCAAGGTGATCTACGAGGATAAGCAGTATCGCAGTCTGACCGAGGTATGGCTCGGCGGAGACCACTATAAATGGCGCCTTCTGCGCGAAAGCGGTATTGACGAAAATCTTATCACCGGAAACGCCTCGGACGAGGATAAGTTCCGTGCGTATGCATCCGTGATCCCCTTTGCCATCGGCAACCCCATCTACGGTTGGACGCATCTGGAGCTTCGCCGCTTCTTCGGCATCGAAGATATCCTCTCTCCCGCCACCGCCGATAAGGTATATAAGGAAGCCGGTGAGAAGCTCAAAACCTTGACCGCGCGTCGCCTCATCGAAATGAGCAACGTAAAAACCATCTGCACCACGGACGATCCCGTGGATAGCCTCGAATATCATATCCTTCTTGCGAAGGACGAGTCCTTTAAAACGAAGGTGCTCCCCTCCTTCCGTCCCGATAAGGGCATCAATCTGGAGCTTGGCTTCTTCCGCCCCTGGCTTGCGAAGCTCTCCGAGGTCGTTGGCTACACCGTGGATTCCTACGAGAAGCTGAAGAAGGCGCTTTCCGAGCGCGTAGACTTCTTCGACAGCGTGGGCTGTCTTGTTTCCGACCATGCGCTCGACGTCGTTATGTACGAAAAGGGAACGGAGGCCGAGGCCGCCGCCGCCTTCAAGAAGGCGTATAACGGCGAGGCTCTCACGGAGAGCGAGATCGCAAAATACAAGGGCTGTCTGCTCGTTTACCTTGGCAAGCTCTATCACA
>JAZQTA010000129.1:0-13293 GCA_045630385.1 Eubacteriales bacterium
GATTGACCGCAAAGAGCCACGAGGGATAGCCCTCCTGGAAGAGAAGCTCCAGCGCGGTCTCGATCTGTCCGTTTTCGCCGAGCGCCCAAAGCAGATTGCCCGTGCCGAGAAAGCCCGTCATCAGATGCGTTCCGTTTTCGCGGATCATTTTCGCAAGGTGGGCGGCGGCTATCTCGCGCTCGCTCTCCTCGCAAAGCCCGAAGCGAAGCACGAGGGCGAGCGAGGTCTGCGTGATCCCCATCACGGGGCGGTTGGTTGCGAGTCCGTCGTGCTTCGGGTAGAGCACCGTCAGCCCGTCCTTCATAAAGGTTTTTCGGAAGGCCGCTCTTTGCCTTGCATGCAGAGCCTCGTATTCCCGCATATCCCGTCCGAGCACCTTGCCCGCGCGGATCAGAAGCCCCGTCACGTAATAGAAGTAAGCCGATGCGATGAGATCGGTCTGCGTTGCGCCGTAAAGACAGCCCTCGATATGGGCGTTCTCCATGCCGAGCCAATCGCCCCAATGCTCGTCGCCGAGCCAAAGTTCCTCCACCTCGCCGCGCGTGCGCACGTAGTCCACCCATTTTTGCATCATCGGAAAATGCTCCGAAAGAAGCGCCCGATCGCCGTAGGCAAGATAGATCTCATGGGGGCAGATCACCGCCGCATCCGACCATCCGGCCGAAAAACGGTCACCGCCGTTTATCGTGCAACCGTTATAGGGCACGATGCGATGGATCGCGCCGTCCTTCTCCTGCTCCAGCGCCATATCCGTCAGCCACTTCTCAAAGAAGCGCTTTACGTTATAATTGAGGGTTGCGGTGCGGATAAAGATCTGCGCATCCCCCGTCCAGCCGACGCGCTCATCCCTTTGCGGACAGTCGGTCGGCACGTCGAGAAAGTTGCTTCTCTGCCCCCAAACCACGTTCTGATACAGGCGGTTGATCTTCGGATTGCCCGTGTGAAAATCCCCCGTGCGCTCCATATCGGAATACACCGCCACCGAGGTAAACGCCGAGAGCTCCACCTCGTCGTAGGGGTATTCGTCCAGGCGCACGTATCGGTAGCCGTAGAAGGTGAAATAGGGGCGCAGAAGGTTTTCTCCGTCCTTCAGTATATAGGTCGCAAGGCTTTTTGCATCGCGGTAGTTTTCATTATAGAAATTGCCGTCCTTATCCAGCACCTCGCCGTGCGAGAGCACGATTCTCTGCCCCGCCTTGCCCTGTATTTTAATTTCAACGTAGCCCGCAAGATTTTGCCCGAAATCCAGCACCCTTTCGCCCTTCGGGGTGACGATCAGGCGCGGAGAAAATCTTTCGTGCGTTTTGATCCATTCTCCCTGATGGCGAACGGTTGCCGCCTTGACCGTCGGATCAAGCGCCGCGTATCCGAGCAGGGTGGGCGTGTGGGTGAGATCGTAGGTCTCGCCGTCGTAGATCGTGGAGGAGAGGATCTTCGAGGAATAGACACAGAAGCTCTCGTCCGTGCCGATCACCTCGGTCGTGCCGTCCTCGTATTCCAGCGTCAATTCCGCGATCGCGCTCACGTGATCGGTATAAACGCGGAACTGCATAACGCTTGCCGCCCATCCGTTGGCAACCGGGAGCGCGAGCGTGTTCTCTCCCTCAAAAAGCCGTTCCGTCACGTCATATTCCTGCACCATGAGGCGGTGGTCATAGGCGGTGTAGCCGGGGGTAAAAAGCGCATCGGTGGCGGCCCCTCCGTTGACGTAAAGATAATAAAGTCCCACGGCCGTGGCGCGTGCGGTGGCCTTTTTCAGCCCCGCCTTCACCGAAAAGGTGCGCGAAAAAACCGCCGTTCCCGAAGGGCAAAGATCCTTCGCCGTGATCCATTTTGCAGCCGAGAAATTCACAAGCGTATCCATATTCAACCTCTTATTTGTAAATATTTATTTTCAAAACAACGGTTTTATATCGACCGTTTCAGCGAGATATAAAGAGTAAATGCGAATATATTTCGGGCGTTTTCCGAACATTTCTTCCACGGCGATCGCGTAATAGGAAAGCTGCTCGCCGTGCTTTTCCGAAAGGATCTTCTCTGCAAGCGCCGTATCCGCAAGCGCTTCTCTCGGAAGGCGGTCGGTCTTATAATCGATCAGAACGAGATCGCCGTTTTCATCCTCAAAAAGACAGTCGATCACGCCCTGCACGAGAATGCGGTGATCCCCGAGTGCCTTCGCCTTTTTCTCATCCCTTGTGAAGAGGGTGGCGGGCATTTCGGCGTGGAAGCGCATCTCGCGGTGCAGAGCGCGCGCCGACAAAATGCCGTCAAGCAATCGGCTCTCGGCAAATTTTTCGATCTCATCGAGGCGCACGCGCTCGGCCTGCTCCGCCGAGAGGAATTTCTCCTCGGTGAGCCGCAAAAGCTCAGCCCTCGCGCCGCGCGACCGCAGAGCGGCAAAATCGCAGAACTGCAAGAAAAGGTGCGTGGCGATACCGCGCCTTGCGCTCTCCTCCTCCTTCCTTCCCGTGATGAACGCGGGAAGCAGGGGGGCTTTTCCCTCCTCCGAGGACTCGGGCGGCTCGGCCGCCGTGAGGAGCGCACCCATGTCTATCTCCTCCTCCTTTGCAAGCGGCGCATCCAGAAGCGTCGGCTTCAGAGCGGAGACCGAAAGCTTTCTCGGTATCTCGTCGAAGGGGGCATAAGCGTAGGTATAAGAAAATCTTGAAACGAGGCGTTCTACGGCCTCGGGATCGGCAAGCACGGGCACGGCATCCGCATTTTTTTCGATCGGCAGAGCTTCCCCGCTCTCGCCCTCGGCGGCATTCTCCGCCGTTTCTTCTCTCGGCGCGGGCGTGGGGCGCTCAATATGAACGGCGGCCTCGGTTTTTGCCACCAGCATGATCTTCAGATACGAATGCATGCGAGAAAGCGAATAGGCGTCAAGGAAGGGGATCTCGGCCTCTATCTGCGAAAGAAGCTCCTCCGCCGCGCCGCGCCCCGACGTGCCGTAAACGTAAAGTCTTTCTCTCGCGCGGGTGAGCGCCACGTAGAGAATGCGAAGCTCCTCCTCGTAGCTGCGCTCAAAGCGCCGCCTTGCGATCGCGGCAAAGGCAGGGCTTTCCACCAGCGAAAGTCCCGAGGCATCGCGCAAGCGGAAGGCAAGCCCGAAGCCCTCCACGTAGGCAAACGGCCCCTCGGATTTATCCTTCATTTCCGTGCCGCAGCCCGCGATAAAGCACACGGGGTATTCAAGTCCCTTCGAGGCGTGCACCGTGATCAGCTGCACCGCGTTTTCGTCCGCCTCGGCAGAGCGCTTGGCATCAAAATCCGTGTTGCGCTCAAGGAGATTGTTAACGTAATGTATGAAGCTGTAAAGCCCCGAAAAGCCGCCCGCCTCGTAGCGCACGGCGTATTCCTTCAAAAGCAAGAGATTATCGCGGCCGCCGTTTTTCGCCGCCAGCGAAAGCAGAGAGCTTTCGGCGTAAAGCCTTGTCAGAAGGGCATCCACGCGCATCCCCTCCGCCATCAGGCGGTAGTGCGCAAGGGACGAAAGAAAGCCCGAAAGCCGCGTGTCCTCCGCGTGCGCATCGGCGTAGGCAAGGAGTGCGCGGTAAAGGCTCTTCCCCTTTTCGGGCGCGGCGGCACGGTAGCGAACGAGATCGTCCGCCGTGAAGCCGTAAAGCGGCGAGCAAAGAAGCCCCGCAAGATAGATATCTCTATGCGGATTGTCGATCGTATTGAGCAGGCAAAGGCAAAGAAGCACCTCGGGCGCGAGAAGCAGGCTTTTCTCCTCGCCCATGGTGGAGGGAATGCCCATCTCGGCAAAAACGCGCCGATACACCTCGCCCTTGGAGCGCAGAGCGCGGAAGATCACGGCAATATCCCCCGGGCGAATGGGCGAGCCGTCGTTCTTTTTCTCGCCGTCAAGGAGCGAGAGGATCTTTTTTCCGATGGCACGCGCCTCGAGCTCCACGGCGCCGATCGGCTCTTCCTCCTCCGCCTCCTCGCTCTCGCCCTTTTTGGGCGGCTCGACCACCGTGATCTCGCACGGCTGCTCCCCCGTGGGCGCAAGCTTCGAAAAGCAAAGTCTGTCCTCCGCCACGTAGCCGATGCTCTCCCCGAGCAGGCCGAACACGCGGTCAAACACGCCGTTCACAAAATCGACCACGCTTTTATCGCATCGGAAGTTTCTCGACATAAAGATGCTTGCCGCGTGCGAGCGCCCCGCCTTATCGAGGGGCGGAAAGGTGTTCTTCATCTCCGCGAAGATCGAGGGATCGGCACTGCGGAAGGAATAAATGCTTTGCTTGATGTCGCCGACCATGAAGCGGTTGTTCGGCTTGGAAACCGCCTCGAAAACGAGGTTCTGCAAGCGGTTCACGTCCTGATATTCATCAATATAGACCGCGCTGTATCTCTCGGAAAGCTCCCTTGCATAGGCGGACGGAACGCCGCCGTCCCAAAGACAGCGGTAGGCGTATCTCTCAATATCCGCGTATTCGCAAAGCCCCTTTCTCGCCTTTTCCTCGCGGAAGGCAAAATCGAATTTTTCAAGAAACGCGCAAAGAATATTTGTGTATTTGTAAAGATTTGTATACAAATCATTGAATTGCTCGGGTGTATAAAGGAAAAAGCTCTTTTGGTACGACAGGATCTGGTCCTTATATTCCGCACGCATGCGGATCGCCGTTTCGATCGCGGGCGTTTTTTCCTCGGCGCGGATCGGCGGCTGGCGGCGCGGCGCAAAGGCCGCCGTCAGCGCGTGCATTTTCGCATAGCTCTCGGCCGTCGAAAGCTCGTAAAGGAAAAGCTGCTCCTCCGCGAGCAGACCGTGCAGAGCGGTCACGCCCTTGCCCTCCAAGGGGAAGGATGCGAGAATGCGCTGGAGCGCATCGAAATAGTGCTTCGCCATCGTGCGCGTGCTTTCCGTGATATACGCGCCGAGCCTCGTTTTTTCGGGCGCCTCGTAGCGCTCCGGATCGTATTCCTCGCAAAGCGCGCGCAAGGAGGAAACGCCGTCCTCATGCGTTTCGCATTTTCTGTAAAGCGAAAGCAGGGTGCTTGAAAGCTCGCCGTCCGTTTTCACGCGCGTGAGCGCATCGCAAAGCTCGGCAAAGCTCTGCGGATCGATCTCGTCCGCGAGATCCCCCTCGTACGCCGCGGCGATCAGCGACTCCAGCACCGCGCCGCCGAGAAGCTCGGCCTCTGCCGCATCCGCGATGCGGTACGTGGGCGGAATGCCGACCGCGCCCGTATTGGCGCGAAGCACCTCGTTGCAGAAGGAGTCAATGGTGCAGATCGTGGCGGACGGAAGCAAAAGCAGCTGTCTTTCCAGCCGCGGATTGCCGGGATTTTGCTTCAGCGCCTCGCGGATCGCGCCGCCGATGCGCTCCTTCAGCTCGCCGACCGCGGCGTTCGTAAAGGTCACGATCAGAAGCTCGCTGACGTCGGCGGGATTTTCCTCGTCCAGAAGAGAGGCTATGATCCTTTTCGTCAGCGTTGCGGTCTTGCCGCTTCCCGCGGCGGCCGAAACCAAAAGCGTTTTATCTCGCGTATCCACAGCGGCCTGCTGCTCGGGTGTTAATGCCATATTCTCTCTCCTTTTCTAATTTCTGTCAAAGTGCGGTTTGCACAAAGTGTTTTTTCTTTTTTCGGACTTTTCGTTCTCGCCCGATATGCCGTCCCCCCTCAAAGCAACGGCTACGCGAGGGCTACCTGCCTTCCCCGGCGGGGGAAGGGGGACCGCTTGCGGTGGATGAGGCGTTACTTTATTGGCTTCAAATCAGCAAACGATAAGCCAAGCTTATTTAAAATTTCTTGTGTTACCGTACGAAACTCCGTCCGTATACTTTCATTTGAATACCTTAACACCGTAATATTCCAAGCGGTCAGATCTTCATCGCGCTTTCGATCTGCTTCTAAATGTTCAGCGGCTTGATGCTGGCGCCCATCAACCTCAATAACAATCTTTTTTTCGGCTATATAAAAATCCACTATATAATTTCCGATATTATGCTGTCGGTGTACACTATACGGTAACCGCTTCAAAAAATCATACCAAAGATGCTTCTCTGCTTTCGTCATATTTTTTCGCAATTCTCTTGCGTTTGGTAGTAAATTTTTATTATACGGAATCATATTCACTCCTCATCCACCACTTCGTGGTCCCCCTTCTCCCACAGGAGAAGGCGTTACTATACGGAATCATATTCACTCCTCATCCACCACTCCGTGGTCCCCCTTCTCCCACAGGAGAAGGCGTTACTATACGGAATCATATTCACTCCTCTACGAAAGCATATTCACTCCTCTACGAAAGCATATTCACTCCTCATCCACCACTTCGTGGTCCCCCTTCTCCCGCAGGAGAAGGCGTTACTATACGGAATCATATTCACGCCTCATTCACCACTTTGCGGTCTTCTCGCTACGGCTCGGTCTCGCCCGATGTGCCGCCCCTCAATTGGGAAACTGCTTTTGCGGACGGATCGCCAATCCCTCTTCACAGAGCTCTACTCTGCCGAGCGCGAAAAATCCTTCCGCGTCGCACATGCGCAGATACGTGCCCTCGGCATCGGTGCGCCCGAGCTTTTTCAGATAAATCGGAAGGCCGTTTTTGGCAAGCCTTGCAAAGAAGGGCGGCAAAATTACCGCCTCGTATTTTTTAAACACGGTTTCCACGGGAAGGATCGCGGCCTCGCGCTCCGCTTCGCTCATGCTCTCCAGCGCCTCGAGCGTGTATGCATCGGCAAGCGAAAAGCCCGATGCCTCCGCGCGGCAAAGCGTTTCCATCACGCCGCCGCACCCGAGCGCCTTGCCGATATCGGCGCAAAGCGTGCGGATATAAGTGCCCTTCGAGCAGATCACGTCCAGCCGATAGGCATCCTCCGCGATGCGCTCCGCTACCAGCGAATGCACGGTGATGGGGCGCGCCTCTCTTTCGATCACGATGCCCTCTCTGGCAAGATCGCAAAGCTTCTTGCCGCCCACCTTCAGCGCGGAGACCATCGGGGGGATCTGCAGGATCTCGCCGCGAAATTTTTCAAGCACCGAAAGCACCTCGCGCTCCGTGGGGAGCTCGGCCTCCGTGCGCACCACGTTGCCCGTGATATCCTCGGTATCCGAGGTGAGCCCCAGGCGAAGGGTTGCGATATAATGCTTGTCCGAGGAGAGCATATATTCCCCCGCCTTGGACGCGTTGCCGACGAGGATGGGAAGCACGCCCGTGGCAAGGGGATCGAGCGTGCCCGTGTGGCCCGCCTTGGATGCGCCGAGCAAGCGCTTCACGCGCGTCACCGCCGTTTGCGAGGTCATTCCCTCGCCCTTATGCAAAACAAGAATTCCGTTTTTCATTTATGCCCTCCGCGCGCATGCGTTTCATTTTTTATATTTTAACATAGGAATAAAAAAAAAGCAATGCTTTTATGACCGACCGATGCAAAAACCCCTTGAAAATTTCCAAAGAATATGGTAAAATGGAGTATCTAATATTTTTATGCTATAAGGAGAATAAAATGAAAGCAGTTATCACCGTTATCGGTAAGGACCGCGTGGGTATCATCTCCATGGTCAGCTCCGAATGCTCGGCGCACAACGTTAACGTTATCGACATCAGCCAGACCGTTCTGGACGGATACTTCACCATGATCATGGTGGTGGAAATTTCCGATATGAACACGAGCTTTTCCGCTTTTGCGGATTTCCTTGCGGAAAAGGGCAAGGCGGCGGCTCTGGATATCCGCGTGATGCACGAGGATATCTTCAACGCAATGCACAGAATTTAAGAGGGCAAGACCGTGATCAATACGCAGGATATCTTACAAACCATTAAAATGATCCGCGAGGAAAACCTCGACATCCGTACGGTAACGATGGGTATCTCGCTTTTCGACTGTATTTCGGACGATCCCGCACGCCTGGAGGCGAAGATCTACGACAAGATCACCACCAAGGCAAAGGATCTCGTGCGCGTTTGCGAGGAGCTTGAGCATACCTACGGTATTCCGATCGTCAACAAGCGCATCTCCGTGACGCCGATCTCCTACGTCGGCGCGGGGCTCTCCCCCGCAGGCTACGTTCGCCTCGCCGAAACGCTGGAGCGCGCGGCGGGCACGCTCGGCGTGAACTTTATCGGCGGCTTCTCTGCCCTCGTGCAGAAGGGCGCGACCAAGGGCGCGGAGGCGCTGATCGAGGCGATCCCCGAGGCACTTTCCGTGACCGAGCATATCTGCTCCTCCGTCAACGTGGCCTCCACCAAGGCGGGCATCAACATGGATGCCGTGCGGCGCATGGGCGAGATCATCAAAATGACCGCGGAAAACACCAAGGACAGAGATTGCATCGGCTGCGCAAAGCTCGTTGTTTTTGCCAACATTCCCGAGGATAACCCCTTTATGGCGGGTGCTATGCACGGCTTCGGCGAGCCCGACACCGTGATCAACGTCGGCGTCAGCGGTCCGGGCGTTGTGGCCGCGGCGATCAAGGCGGCGGGAGATTGCGATTTCTCCTCGCTTGCGGACACCGTGAAGAACGTCGCGTACAAGATCACGCGCGTTGGTCAGCTGATCGCAAAGGAGGCGGCGCGCCGCCTGAATACGCCTTACGGCATCGTGGATCTTTCGCTCGCGCCCACCCCCGCAGCGGGCGACTCCGTGGCAGAGATCCTTGAAAATATGGGCCTTGCCTGCACCGGCACGCACGGCACCACCGCCGCGCTCGCGCTTCTCAACGATGCGGTGAAGAAGGGCGGCGTGATGGCATCCAGCCACGTCGGCGGTCTTTCGGGCGCATTCATTCCCGTTTCCGAGGACAGAGGCATGATCGACGCCGTGAAGGCGGGCGTGCTCTCTCTTGAAAAGCTTGAAGCCATGACGGCGGTCTGCTCCGTCGGCCTCGATATGATCGCCATTCCCGGCGATACCTCGGCGGCCACGATCTCGGGCATCATTGCGGACGAGATCGCGATCGGCGTTGTGAACACCAAGACCACGGCCGTGCGCGTGATCCCCGTGATCGGCAAGGGCGTGGGCGAGAACGTGGAGTTCGGCGGTCTGCTCGGACACGCGCCGATCATGCCGATTCGAGACGCCTCCTGCGAAAAATTCATTTCGCGCGGCGGCCGTATTCCCGCACCGATCCACTCTCTCAAGAACTGATTTTGACTATATTTATTTACAATATGTCGGTTTTACGGCCTCTTATCTTTGCGAGAGGTCGTAAAAACTTTTAAAGGAGAACGAATGAAACTCTTGCCCAAGGGGCTTGCGCGCACGCGCCTTGCCTGCTATTCAACCTATCCGGCGGCGGCCTCGGTATTCTGCCTGCCCTCTCTTCTTTTCGTGACCTTTCACGAGCTTTACGGCATCTCCTATACCCTGCTCGGCACGCTGATCGCCGTGAACTTTTTCACCCAGCTTCTCGTGGACCTTCTTTGCACGGTGCTATCCAAAAAGCACCACGTGGAGCGCATGCTCCGCTCGATCCCGATCATGACCACGGCGGGCATGCTGATCTATGCGCTCGTGCCGCTCTTCTTTCCGCACATCGCATATCTCGGCCTTCTGATCGGAACGGTGGTCTTCTCCGTGGCCGCAGGGCTCTCCGAGGTTCTGCTCAGCCCGACGGTGGCGGCCATCCCTTCCGAGAGACCGCAATCGGATATGAGCCTTCTACATTCCTTGTACGGCTTCGGCGTATGTGCCGCGGTGCTGATCAGCTCGGCCGCGCTTCATTTCGTGGGAACGGAGCGCTGGTATATCGTCATGCTCGCCTTTTCCGCCCTTCCTCTGATCACCGCATTTCTCTTTATGACCTCGCCCATTCCGGACATCAAGGTCGGAAGCGAAACGAAGGCGGTGGGTAAGCGGAGCAAGGAAAGAGCGAAGGGGCTGGCGCTCTGCATTCTTTGCATCTTCTTCGGAAGCTGTGCCGAGAACACGATGACCAACTGGATCTCGAGCTACGCGGAAAGCGCTCTGCGCATCCCCAAGGTCGTGGGTGACGTATGCGGTGTGGCGCTGTTTGCGCTTCTCCTTGCATTGGCGCGCGTGGGCTTTGCCGCGATCGGAAAGAGCATTCGCCCCGTGCTGCTAGTCGGCATGATCGCATGCTCCGTCTGCTATCTGACGGCGGGCCTGATGCCCGGCACGGTCATTCCCTTTATCGCAAGCATTCTGATCGGTCTTTTCTCCGCCATGCTCTGGCCGGGCACGCTGATTTTGATGGAGGAAAACGTTTCCGATCCCGGCGTTGCGGGCTTTGCGATGCTTGCGGCGGCAGGAGATCTCGGAGCATCGCTTGCACCGCAGCTCACGGGTATCGTCGTGGATACGGTCAGCGCCGCGCCCTTTGCCGAACGGCTTGCGGCCTCGCTCTCCGTTTCGACCGATGCGATCGGACTTCGCGCCGGTATGCTGGTGACCGCCGTTTTCCCCTTGCTCGGCACGGTGGCGGTGATATTGGCGCTCCGCTTTTTCAAAAAACCGAAAAATATGACCTCTTCTCTGTAAAAATATCGCAAAACGCGCGATCCTTCGATGCGCACCGCACCATTTCGTGGCGGTGCGCATTCTTTTTTTCCTTCTCCCGAAAAATTTACAGCATTCGCCCGCCCCGCTTCGCCATTTCTCGCGCACCGTTTTTTGTAGAATAATAACGGAAGAAAAAACAAAGGACGGCATAGGTATCATGCGAAAAATACGAACGAAATACGATGGAAAAAGAGAGATGCGCGCGAGGGGCGCGTGGCAAGCGCAAAAGGAAAAATGGAAAAACGAGCCCCGCGCGCTCGCCCTGGATCTTTCGGTCCTCCTCGTGGGCTTTATTTTCGGGCGCGGACATCTCGCCTTCGGCGCGTATCCCATGGGGCTTGCCTATATTGCGGTGCTCCCCGCCCACGTGGCGGTGGCGGCGATCGGATGCTTTCTCGGCGCGCTCTCCATGGGCAAAAGCGGCGTGATCTTCGCCCTCGTCAGCGCCGTGACCTTCATGCTTCGCCTCGTGCTTTCAAGCACCGAGGGCAAAGCGCACCTCTTCAGAGAATCCTTGCTGACGCGCATCTCGTGCGCCGTGATCGGCGGCTTTCTCGCAGGCGTTTACCAAATGCTTCTCTCGGGGCTGACGGTTGCGAGCGCCGCCACCGCGCTGACGATGATATTAGCCCCCGGCATCCTTTGCCTTCTTTTTTCGGGGCTTTTCGTGCCGGGGCTCTCTCTGCACGCCCTTCTCTTCGGGAACAAAACGCTTCTTCGCGCCACGGGCGGTGAGGACGGACGAAACAAGGTATTCTTTCAGATCTCCTTTCTCGCCTTTTCCTTTTTCACGGTGCTTGCGCTGAAGAATTATACCGTTCTCGGGCTTTCGGTCGCGGCGCTCCCCGCCGCGTGGCTCGCTCTGCTCACCGCCAAGCGCTTCGGACCTCTGCGCGGCATGGCCGTCGGCTTCTTCTCCGCACTCGGACTTTCGGGGACGGAAGCGGTGGCGCTTGCGCTTGCGGGGCTTGCCTCGGGGCTTCTCTTCCCCTTCGGACTGACCTACGCATTGGGCGTGGGAACGGCGGCGGTCGGCATCTGGAGCGCCTACGCGGGCGGCCTCTCCGCCTTTCTCTCCGCCTTTCCCGAATTTCTGATCAGCGCTCTGCTCGCCTCGCCGATCCTGCGCCGCATCGGCTGTGCCGCACCGCCCGACAAGGTGGAAAAAAGCGAGCGAATGGCGGCCGAAATGGTTGGCAGCATGGCGCTTTCCAAGCGCGCGACGGCCGAAGGAAGCCTCGATGCCCTGCAAAGCGCCGTCAGCGCGCTCTCTCCCATGATGAAAAGACTCACCGAAAACGGCGGCCGCCCCTCCGTTTCCGAATACGAAACGCTCTGCATCAATTGCTCCGAAACCTATTGCAAGACCTGCGCGGGCTACGCCCTTTGCCTCTCACAAGGCCACCGCCCATTTGCGAGCAGCGCCGCATACCTTGCCGAACGGCTGCATTGCGGCGATCCGATCGGCGAAAATGAGCTGGGCGACACGCTCGGCTTTTGCCGCCGCAAGGACGAAATATTAGATGCCATCCGCCACAGCGCCGCAAGGCTCACCGAGGAGAAATACCGCGCCGAAAAAACCGATGCCTGCGCAGAAACCTGCGCCTATCTTTCGCGCATGCTCTCCGAGGCCAGAGCCGCCGAGCGGCGCACGCATGAAATGAACGAGCCGCTCTCCGAGGCGCTGGAGCGTGCCTTTTCCGAAAGCGGCTTTCCCGGCGGCGTGATCCGCGCCTTCGGCAAGGACGGCGGATGCATTCTCGCAGCGGGAGAGGATAAGGACGGCACGAAGATCACGGCGCCCGCGCTGAAAAGCGCATTGGAGCGCGCCGTGGGCGCGCCGCTCGGCACGCCGCAATACTTCCGCAAGGAGGATATGGTGCTGATGGAATGCCACCCCGAGCGGCGCTTTGAGGTGGAAAGCGCAACCGCCGCGCTCTCGGGCACGGAGGCGGAGATCTCGGGCGACGTCACGAAATGCTTCAGCGCGGAAAACCGCTTCTTTGCCGTGCTTTCGGACGGCATGGGCACGGGAAGAGACGCGCGAAGCACCGCCGCCTTCACCGTGGATTTTTTAGAGCAGGTCAGCGCCACGGGCTGCTCGCACGCCACCTCTCTCTCACTTCTCAATCATATCCTGCGCGGCCGCAAGGAGGAATGCAGCGCCACCGTGGACGTCTTTGAATTCGACCTGATCCGCGGCGAGGGGCAGTTTCTGAAAAGCGGCGCCGCGCCCTCCTTTATCAAGCGTGGCACATCCCTCTTCCGCATCCGCTCCGAAACCGCGCCCATCGGGCTTCTCAGCGCGGTGGACACCGAGCGGATCAAGGTCGAGGTCAAATGCGACGATATCGTCCTCCTTCTCTCGGACGGCGTTTGCCAATCGCCCGAGGATGCGCCGTGGCTGATGGAGCTTCTCGGAAAAGCACCGCCGCGCCGCCTCAGCGAATATGCGGAACAGATCCTTTCCGCCGCCGTCAAGCACCACGGGCGCACCGATGATATGACCGTGCTTGCACTTCGCATTTTACCGGCATGAGATGCGCGAAGCGCATGAGCTTGCTTCGCTCGCCGATATGATTTCGCTTCGCGAAAACTATAATCAAGCGAAGTACATCTGCAAGCTCGCTTGCAAGTGTGCGAGCGCCGATTGCTCCGCGAGCGCTTCGCTTTTGCGAAGCAAAGCACGAAGTGCCACCGCGTTCAGCGGTGCGGCTCGCAAGGAGTATGAGCTTGCTTCGCAAATGTTTTAAAAAACCGCAGAGAATCCGAAAATTCTCTGCGGTTTTTTGTTTTTTTGCAAATAACTATTTACAAAAAC
>JAZQTA010000130.1:0-12730 GCA_045630385.1 Eubacteriales bacterium
AATCAAGCGAAGCGCATCTGAAAGCTTGCTTGCAAGTGCGCGAGCGCAGATTGCTCCGCGAGGCTTTTGCGAATGCAAAAAGGTGCGTAGCACGCCTTGATTTTTTTCAAGGCGCCTCGCAAGGAGTATGATCAAGTAAAAAACGCCAAGTCGGTCGACTTGGCGTTTTTTGATATTTTGATGAAATGAATCCGAGGGATTCGTGAGACCCGTGATCATGAAATGCGCGGAGCGTATGAAAGAGTTATGATTGTCCCAAAGGGACAAACTATGATGCTCGCAAGCGAGCAACTATGATTGCCCTGCGGGCAAGTTATGATCAAGCGAAGCGCATCTGAAAGCTTGCTTGCAAGTGCGCGAGCGCAGATTGCTCCGCGAGGCTTTTGCGAATGCAAAAAGGTGCGTAGCACGCATTGATTTTTTCAAGGCGCCTCGCAAGGAGTAAGATGCGCCAAAGGCGCAGTTAAACAGAGAGCGCCGAGCGCTCTTGTTTAGTCAAGGGGCGAAGAGCGCCGAGCGGAAGATCGCCGAGAGAGAGCGGGCCGAAGGCTATGCGGCGAAGAAGGATCACTCTGCCGCCAACGGCGAGAAGCATTTTCCGAACCTGGTGCTTCTTCCCTTCCGTGATCGTCAGATAACCGACCGTGACGGGATCGTTTTCATGGCGGCGGTACTTCTTCTGCTCAAATTCGGAAAGCTCGCTTTTGATCTCTCGAAGCGGAAGCTCGCGCAGCACGGAGAGCCTCGCGGGCGCGGTGACGGTATCCGTTCCCTCCAAAGGAACGCCGCTCTCAAGGCGCGCACAGTCCTCTTTGGAAAGGCTTCCAAAGGAATAAAAAAGATAGGTCTTTTCCACATGGTGCATAGGATGCAAAAGGCGCGCGGCAAGCGCTCCGTCATCCGTGAAAAGCAGCAATCCCTCGGTTTCCTTATCAAGGCGGCCGACAGGAAAAAGATCGCGGTATTCCTCCGGAAAATCATCCATCACGGTCTTGCGTTTTTCATCCTTCCTCGCCGTCAATTCACCGCGCGGTTTGTTGTAAATCAAGTATCGTTTTTCGCTCATTTTATCATATTTTGACAATCATTGTTTGCAATATCATTGGTTTTTAACTAAAGTTCGCATAGAATTTAAAATTGCGATCACGGCAACTCCAACATCCGCAAACACGCCCCACCACATGCCGACAAGGCCGAGAGCACCCAAAGCAAGGACGCCGAGCTTGACCGCGAGGGCGAAGATTATATTCTCCTTTGCGATACGAAGCGTCTTTTTCGCGATGCGGATCGCTATGGGCAAGCGAGAGAGAGAATCCGACATAATAACAACGTCCGAGGCCTCCATGGCGCTATCCGTTCCCGCCCTTCCCATTGCGATGCCGACGTCCGCAAGAGCGAGAGAGGGCGAGTCGTTAATACCGTCACCCACGTAGGCAACCTTGTTTTTCGGATTGGAAAGAAGCGCTTGCAAAGCGGCGTACTTTTCCTCCGGGCGAAGCGAATGCGAATAGGCATCGAGCGAGAGGGCTTCGGCACAGGCCGCCGCGGCCGCTTCGCCATCTCCCGTGAGCATGGAAAGATGCTTGACACCCATCGCGCGAAGATCGCGGAGCGCTTGCTCGGCTTCGGGCTTCACAGTGTCGCAAAGAAGGATCTCGCCGAGAAGCATTCCGTTTTCGGCAACGAGCACGGAGGTGGCGTTTTCGGACGAGCGATCCACGGTGATATCGTATTCCGCCATCAGGCGCAGATTTCCGACTGCGACCGTTTTTCCTTCGATCTCGGCAACGATTCCCTTCCCCGCAAGCTCGCGCATCGAGGTTGCCGCCAAGCTGCATTTTGCGGCGTTTCGGATACATCTTGCGACCGGATGGTTCGAGCCCTGCTCTGCCGCCGCGGCGAGCTCCAGCACGTATTCGGCAGAGACACGGTCTGCACGGATACTTTCGATCGAAAATTCGCCCGTGGTCAGAGTTCCCGTTTTATCAAAGGCGAAGTGCGTTGCTTTAGCGATCGGAGAAAACACGTTTCCGCCCTTGAAGAGGATGCCGCGGCGCGCCGCACCGCCAATGCCGCCGAAAAACGCCATCGGCACGGAAATAACCAGCGCACACGGACAGGAAACGACGAGGAAAAGAAGCGCACGGCGAACGCATTCGACAAGACTTGCAAGCTTAAAGATCGGAGGCACGAACGCGAGAAGAAGAGCGGCGCACACGACCAGCGGCGTATACCATCTCGCAAAGCGCGTAATGAAGGCTTCTTCCTTGGATTTATTCTCGGATGCGTTTTCGACGAGCGACAAAATGCGCGCGGCCGCGCTTTCATCCGCAGGGCGAATCGCTTTTGCCGTCAGCACACCGCTGACGATAACGCTTCCGCTATCAAGCGAATCCCCGACCGTTACGGCGCGAAGGCGCGCTTCTCCGGTAAGTGCCGACGTATCCACATCCGAGGAGCCCGACAGTATTTCACAGTCAAGCGGTACGCGATCCCCGACACGCAGAAGAAGCGTTTGCCCGATCTCGACGTCCTCGGCATCCATTTCTATTTCTTCCCCTCCGATGCAGACGATCGCCGTATCGGGGCAGATCTCCATAAGAGAACGAATGGAGGCGCGCGCCTTTTTCACCGCGCGCTCCTCGAAATATTCACCCACGCGGTAGAAGATCATCACGGCCACCGCCTCGGTATACTCCCCGATGCACATTGCGCCAATCGATGCGATGCACATCAGAAGCTTTTCATCCAAAAGATCACGCCTTAAAATACCGCGCACGGCATCCGCGATCACGGGATGCGCCACGGCCGCCAAGGACGCGATATATAGAATTAAGGATATAAGAGGCGCAGGCTTTGCGAGCAACGCCGCCGGTACCAAAAGGATCGCGGACAGAAAAATCCAAAACAAAGGTCGGGAAAGAACATTCAGCTTTATTTTTTTCATACGCAAAAAAACACAAGCAACCGTTTTAACGGTTTATCACTCGATCACAACGTTCTTCGAGAATTTAGCGGCCGTAGACTTCACAAGCGCAAGCGCCTCTTCCTCGGAAAGAGCGGTTTCCACCGTTACCTTTTCAGTAAGGAAATTGATCTTCGCGCTCTCGATTCCCTCTTCCTTTTCGATCATCGCGCTGAGCTTTGCGGCGCAGTTGGGACAATCCAATCCCGTAATACCAAATTTGAATTTCATAAAAAAATCTCCTTTTATTATATTATTAGTTTATTCTTCGACGTGTGCAAGGGCGGTTTCGATAATTGAGCCTACGTGATCATCCGCCAGCGAATAAAAAACGTTTTTACCGCTTTTTCGGTAAGTAACCAGATCGCTTTGGCGCAAAATCTTCAGCTGATGCGATACGGCCGATTTCGTCATCCCGAGAAGCTCTGCCAAATCGCATACACAAAGCGGCGCACCGTCCAGCGCAAAAAGTATGCGCATGCGCGTGCTGTCGCCCAGTATTTTGAAGAAATCCGAAAGCTCGTAGATCACGCTCTCCTTCGGCATTTTCTTTACGCTCTTCTCCTGTGCTCCGTGATGATGCTCCTCATGCTCGCATTCGGGCAAAATCGCTTCCTTATGCTTCATATTTTTCCTCCGAACAGTTGAAAGGTTGTTCAACTGTTTATATTATAACACGCACCCGAAAAAAAGTCAATACCTGCAAGAAAAATCAATAAAAATCCCCTAAAAAAATCTTTCAAAAAAATTCTGATTTTTTTTGAAAAAGGGGTTGACAAATCGATTTTGATAGTGTATAATAGATAACGTCCTGCGGGAGTGGCGGAACTGGCAGACGCGCACGTTTGAGGGGCGTGTGGTTTTACCGTACGGGTTCAATTCCCGTCTCCCGCACCAAAAGCCGACAAGCATTAGCTTGTCGGTTTTTTATTTTGTGCGGGAGACGGAGAAGCAGACCCCGTTCCCGCGGCCGCCCGTTGCTCCACCTCCCGCTTGGGTTATGGCCGAGGATAAGTTTGCCGCCACTCCGTGGCTAATTTTTCATGCTCGCATGAAAAATGGCAAACTTCGAGAGTTCGCCACTAAATGACATCGCTTTGGCGAACTCTTGTTCAAATTCCCGTCGGTCTGTACTTTCCCACCGCCGCATAGGACGCTCGCAGGCTCGCTATTCCGTCGCTTCGCTCCTTACGCATTGTCGGGCTTAAAGCCCTTCGCCTACCCGTCTCCCGCTTCCTTCTTCCTAACATTTAGCTCGGTGCTTTTTTCTGCGGGTATGCCATCCCCTCCACCGTCGCATAGTCGTTGATTGTCGGGCTTAAAGCCCTTCGCCAACTCCTTGCTTTGGGCGGTTTCGGCTTCGTGTAAACAGTTATCAACTGTTTCCGCTCGCCTACCCTTCTCCCACAGGAGAAGGCGTTTTACACAAGATAGAAGAAAGGACAAAAATATGATTCGCGTTTTATTTTGCTGTCACGGTAATATTTGCAGAAGCACCTTGGCAGAGAGCGTTTTTACCTACATGGTGAAAAAAGAGGGGCTCGAGAGCCGTTTTACCATCAACTCCATGGCGACGAGCACGGAGGAGATCGGAAATCCGCCGCATAGAGGAACGGTGAAAAAGCTGCAAGAGCTGGGTATCCCAGTCGTGCCGCATCGGGCAACGCAAATTCGGTGGAGCGATTACGCAGACTACGACTACATCATCGGCATGGATGGGTGGAACATGAAAAATCTCCACCGTATGCTGAACGGCGATCCCGACGGAAAGCTTTATAAGCTTTTAAGCTTTGCAGGCTCGGATCGGGACATCGCAGATCCATGGTATACGGGAAACTTCGACGAAACCTACGACGACGTTGCGCAGGGGTGCGAGGGATTCTTACGGTTTTTAAGGGAATCGGGGAAAATTTAAAAGAACCGCAGAGCATCCGAAAACGAGGTCTCTGCCGCGACATTTGTTCTAAAGGACAGAGCGTTTTTACGCGCTCTGTCCTCTTTTCTTTGCGGCACTACGAAAAAAACTTGTTGACATCTCAACAAGTTTGTGCTATAATCGGAGTATATTTTGTTTTTATATTTTTTCTTTTTTCCAAAGGAAAGGCAAAAAATGAAGGAACGATTTCAAACTTTCACCGCTTTAATCGCGAAAATCAGCAGAAACATAAAAAAGATCAAAAATCAGGAAATGGCCGAATACGGTCTGCGCAGCGTACACGTTACCTGCCTTTATTTCCTCTATTCCGCAGAAACGCTGACGGCAACGGAGCTTTGCGATCTCTGCGAGGAGGACAAGGCGACTATATCGCGCGGACTTGATTTCTTGGAGGAGAACGGATATATCGTTTGCAAGACCAATCGCGCGAAACGGTATAAAAGCGCTCTCACCTTGACCGAAAAGGGCATGGCCGTCGGCAAAAAGATCACGGATAAGATCAACGTCGTTCTGGACGAGATCTGCATTGATCTGACCGAGGAGCAAAGGACGGAATTTTACCGCAGTCTTGCTATCATCAGCGACAGCCTTGACCTTTGCGCCAAAGGCATTCAAAAGGCAAAGAGAATAAAGGCCGACAAGGCTTGACGCGCCCCAAACCATTCAGGAGCTTTTATGAAAAAAGAAAATAAGATTTTGCGCTGGCTTCGCCTCGACAATGCGGCAAAGATCTATCCCGCCGCAAGAAGGCGAAACTGGAGCAATATATACAGACAGTCCGTGACGCTCTTCGAGGAGGTTGATACCCGCGTATTAAAATCCGCGTTGGACGTTACGGTGAAGCGCTTCCCTTCGATCGCCGCGCGCTTACGGAAGGGCCTGTTCTGGTACTATCTGCAGCAGCCGGAGAGCCCACCCGAAATCAGCGAGGAATACAGTTATCCGCTCGTTTATATGAGCGGCGCGGAAATGAAAAAATGCGCATTGCGCGTGATCGCATACCGCAACCGCATCGCCGTGGAATACTTCCACGCCCTGACCGACGGAAACGGCGCTTTGGTGTTTTTAAAAAACCTGGTTGCGGAGTATCTGGAGCAAAAGCACGGCATCTCGATCCCGCTCGAGCACGGCATTCTCGACAGAAGAGAGGAGCCAAAGGCAGAGGAGCTTGAGGACTGCTTCCCCAAAAGCGCCGGTGCCGTTCCCGCAAGCCGCAAGGATACCGATGCATGGCACATGTACGGCATTCCGCAAAAGGACGGATTTTTGCACATGACCTGCTTCAAGATCCCCGTAAAGGAGGCCTTGGAGCTTGCGCATCGCCATGGCGTTACCTTAACGGTGTTTATGAGCGCGGCTATGATGCTGGCTCTGCTTCGCCTGCAAAACGAGAAAAATCCGAACGTGAAAAAGCAGAGCAGGATCAAGCTTCTGATCCCGATCAATTTGAGGCATCTTTTTCACCACAACACGCTTCGCAACTTCGCCATGTATACCATTCCCGAGCTTGATCCGCGCCTCGGAGAATATACCTTTGAGGAAATTTGCGGCATCATCCATCACAAGATGGGCGCGGAATTCACGGCAAAGCACATGAGCAGCGTGATCGCAACGAACGTGAATGATGAGAAAAATCCGGTCGTTCGCCTCATCCCTCTCCCCATCAAAAACGCCGTTATGAAAGCGATCTTCAACAGCGTTGGAGAGAAAAAATCCTGCCTTACCCTCTCGAACCTCGGAAAGATCGAGCTACCCGAAATCATGAAGCCCTACGTTGAGCGGTTGGATTTCATTCTCGGGGTGCAGGCAAACGCCCCCTACAACTGCGGTATGCTTTCCTATGGGGACACGATCTATATCAATTTTATAAGAGACATTTTAGACGCAGAGCTTGAGCGCCATTTTTACGCCGTTCTGCACGAGCTTTCTCTTCCCGTCACGGTGGAGAGCAACAGAAACGAGAGGTGAAAAATATGTACTGTATAAAATGCGGCGTGCATCTCGCCGATACGGAAAAGAAATGCCCCTTATGCAACACGGCCGTTTACCATCCGGAGCTCGTCATCCCCGAAAAGGAGCCGCTCTACCCTGTCGGTAAAATGCCGAAATACGGCGCGGGCAGGCCTTTCCTTTGCGGTGCGCTCCTGATCCTTTTCATGATTCCGCTCATTCTGACCTTCCTTACGGATATACATAGAGACGGGAGGCTCGATTGGTTCGGTTATGCCTTCGGCGGCATCGTTCTCACCTACCTCGTCTGTGCTCTTCCCCTATGGTTCAGACACCCCAACCCCGTTATATTCGTGCCTTGCGACTTTTTCGGCTGTGTAATTTTTCTCTTTTTCATCAATCTCGCATCGGGCGGCAATTGGTTCTTCTCCTTTGCGCTTCCGACCGTTTCGGCGTTTGCTCTGATCGTTTGCACGCTCGTAACGCTTTTACATTATCTGAAAAAAGGAAAGCTTTACGTGATCGGCGGATCGGCAATCGGGCTTGGCGCAATGATCTTTTTGATCGAGTATCTGATGTGTATCGCATTCCAAATGGAATTTTTCGGCTGGTCCTTTTATCCCCTGATTTCCCTATTCCTCATCGGAGGTCTTCTGATCTATTTGGCAATCAACAGCGTAGCACGCGAAAAAATTGAAAGAAAACTTTTCTTCTGACATCAAGGAGGACAATTACCATGCAAGCAATCACGAAAGAAGCAGAAAGCATTCTGAACAGCGAAGACGCCGCATCCAAAAAAAGCGTCACCGTCCGCGAGGTGGTGACGAAAAAGGATCTTTGGCGTTGGGTGAGATTCCCGAACAGGCTTTATAAAAGAAATCCCTTCTTCGTTCCTTTTTTGGAGTCGGATGAATTCAATACCTTTTCCGGCTCGGAGGAAAAAAATCCCGCGTACGCATTCTGCGAGACCAAGCTTTTCCTTGCTTATAAAAACGGCAAGATCGTCGGCAGGATCGCGGGGCTGATCAATCACGCTTATAACAAAAAATGGAACAAGAACGCCATTCGCTTCACTCGCTTCGATTTTATTGACGATTATGAGGTTTCGACCGCGCTTTTCGAGAGCGTTACCGCGTGGGGAAAGGAAAAGGGTCATACCGAGATCATGGGGCCGATCGGCTTCACGGATCTGGATCACGAGGGAATGCTCGTGGAGGGCTTCGACGAGCTCAATATGTCCATCACCTTCTATAACTACCCTTATTATCAAGTGCACATGGAGCGACTCGGCCTCGTAAAGGACACGGACTGGATCGAATTCAAGATCTCCGTGCCGAGCGAGCCGATCGAGCGCATTGACAGAATGTTCCGCCACGTTTCGGGACGAGGAAACTACGAAATCGTTACCTACCGTGACAGAAAGGTGCTTCAAAAGGAAGCCTTCGAGGCCTTTGAGCTGATCGATACGGCGTATTCCAAGCTGTACGGAACGGTTCCCTTGACGGAGGCCGTCATCAAAAAGACGATCGAGGATTATATTCCTCTCGTGAATCTGAAATACATTTGCGCCGTAAAGGATGCGGAGGGAAAGATCGTTGCATTCGGTATTCTGATCCCCTCGATCGCAAAGGCGCTGAAAAAGTCCAACGGCAAAATGCTTCCCTTAGGAATCTTCCGACTTCTGCGCGCGCTCAAATTCAAGAACGACACGCTGGAAATGTTCCTCGTGGCGGTCGATCCCGAGCTTCAGGCGCACGGTATTCCCGTTCTGATCATCAATACCCTTCTCTCGGTTCTGATCAAAAACAAGGTCAAGTATTGCGAGACCGGGCCTATGCTTGAAACCAACGGTGCCGTTCACAGCCTTTGGAGCACCTTTGAAAAGCGACAGCACAAGCGCCGCCGTTGTTATATTAAATCCATTTAAAGCAAAAAGCCAAAGAATTCAGGCATTCCGAAAAT
Organism: Eubacteriales bacterium; assembly: GCA_045630385.1. Lineage (GTDB taxonomy): Bacteria > Bacillota > Clostridia > Oscillospirales > CAG-272 > UBA1740. The sequence continues at coordinate 8,814 of JAZQTA010000130.1, forward strand.
TCTTTGGCTTTTTTTTGCGGTATTTATACCTTATATTCCTTCATAAACTTCAAAAAGCGCTCGGTTGCGGGGGCTTTCTTGCGGTAGGCGAAGCCGAGGGAACGCGAGATCGACGGCGAAAGCTTCAGAATACGAAGGCCGCGCGTTGCCTTTTGCGCGGCGAGCGAGGGCAAAACCGCTACGCCGATCCCCTCTCTGACCATGGAAAGCACCGAGGTATCGTCCACCGAATCAAAGCGGAGGATCTCCGCAAAGCGCTCCTCGTCAAAATATCGGCGCAGACTGCTCTCGTTCGTGGATATATACGGAAAGGAATACAGCTCCTCGCGGCTGACCGAACGGCGCCCGACAAGCATTTTTTCCTGCACGACGGCCACGTACGGCTCCTCTAACATTATTTCGTGCTTGTTCTCCTGCACGGCGACCTTATCGCCGAAGATCACGTCCGCCATATCGTTTTCAAGCCAGCCGCGCAAGGAATCCGCCACCGTTATGGAAACTCGGATATCCGGATTTTCTTTTTTAAAGCGCTTGACGATCGAGGGCAATATGTAGTTTGCTATGCTTGAATACGATCCGATGCGCAGCTCCTCTCTATGCGATGCGCCGAGAGATGCGGCGGCCGCGCGAAGCTCCTCCTCCGCACGGAGAACGGCATCCATTTTCTCCTTCAGGCTCTCCCCCGCTTCGGTCAGCTTTACGCCGACACGAGTGCGCTCAAGCAGCTTGACACCAAGCTCCTCCTCCAGGGCATCCGCCATGTGCGACATCGCCGAGGGCGTGTACGAAAAGGACTCCGCCGCGCGCGAAAGCGTATGATATTTTGCGGCCAGAAGTATGGCCTTGATCTTCATGGTTTCCATCGCTCGCTCCTTGTGAATTTTTTTCACAATGTTATTATAAACCTTCGTTTTACAAATGTCAAGCATTATGGTAATATTTTATACAGTCAAACGCGAAGCAGCTTGGAGCGAACGAAAATGAACAATATAGAGATAAAACCGAAAAAAACGCATCCCGTGTCCTTCTATTACGCCGCACTCGTCGGCGTCATCCTCGTATGGAGCATCACGCCCGTCGTCAATCCTTATTTTTATAAGCATATTTCTCCCACGATCTGCACCTTTATTTCCGGTCTTTGCGCAGTGCTCTCCCTGATCCCGATCGTGAGAAAGGAATTCTCGCAGATCGACAAAAGCCTTTTGAAGGTAGCGATCCCCACCGGCATCGTCAATTCCGCGGCCTCGATCACCCAGAAAATCGGCTTGCTTTACACAACGCCCTCGCGCTATGCCTTTCTTGAAAATCTTTCCTGCGTCGTCGTCCCGATCCTCATGTTCGTTTTCATAAGGAAAAAGCCCAATGCGCTGAAGATCTTCGCATCGCTTCTCTGCCTTTTCGGTTGCTTTATGCTTTCGGGCGGCAATCTTGCCGCGGGCGGCGGCTTTGGCATCGGAGAAATCCTTTGCGCGATCGCCGGTATTCTTTACGGCGTGAACATTGCCGCAACGGGCGCTTTCGCAAAGAGCTTTCACGCGCCGCTTTACGTTTTCATCCACATGTGCGTGCACACCGTCACCAGCGCTATCACCGCGGTCGCGCTCGGCATCATCCAATTTGAAGGCAAGCCGATCAACCCGATCTACTTTAAATGGAGCGTTCCGCTCCTTCTTATGATCGCGCTGCTCGCCGTGCTTTCGCACACGGCCTGCTGGATCGTTCGCACGAACGTGATGAAGCATTTGGATGCCACCGTGGTGGCAGTCATGATGCCCTTCTCCGCCGTGCTCACAGGCGTTCTTTCCATCCTCCTCGGCATGGATAGCTTTTCGCTCCCTCTGATCCTCGGCGCGACCCTTGTTCTCAGCGCATCTATTTTATCGGGTCTTGGAGATCTGCGGCGGCCTTCTTTGGATTGAAAACGTTCGTTTTTGCAAATACATATTTACATAATGCGCAAAAAAACAGCCATCCGACAAAAAAAACGGATGGCTGTTTTTTATATAGAGCTTATTCGTAAAGAGGATATTTTGCGCAAAGAGCGGCAACGCCCGCGATCACGACCTCGCGATTTTTATCAAAATCCTTCAAGGTCATACCGATCAGGCGAGCGACCTCGCGAAGGTCATCCGGCTGAAAGCCTCTCGTGGTAACCGCCGCAGTTCCGAGACGGATACCGCTGGTCCCGAAGGGCTTCTGCGTATCGTAAGGAATGGCGTTCTTATTACAGGTGATGCCCACCTCGTCAAGAAGGTGCTCTGCCTCCTTACCCGTATTGACCTTCATGCCGGTGAGGTCAACAAGCATCAAATGGTTATCCGTTCCGCCGGAAACGAGGCGGAAGCCCTCGGCAAGCAGTCCCTCGGCAAGCGCCTTGGTGTTTTCAAGGATGCGAGCGGCATATTCCCTGAAGCTATCCTGCAATGCCTCGCCAAAGCAGACCGCCTTCGCGGTGATGGTGTGCATCAGAGGGCCGCCCTGGATACCGGGGAAAATCGCCTTATTGATAAGCTTTGCAAGCTCCTCGTCATTGGTCAGGATCAAACCGCCGCGCGGGCCGCGAAGCGTTTTATGCGTGGTGGTGGTGGTAACGTGCGCATAGGGCACGGGCGTGGGGTGAAGTCCTGCGGCGACAAGGCCCGCGATGTGCGCCATATCCACCATGAGATACGCGCCTACCTCATCGGCAATCTCGCGGAAGCGCTTAAAATCGATCACGCGAGGATATGCGGATGCGCCTGCAAGAATGAGCTTCGGCTTGCACTCGTGGGCAAGGCGGCGAACCTCCTCGTAATCAATGGTTTCGCTCTCGCCGCTCACGCCGTAAGGAACGATATTCCAATACTTACCCGACATATTGACAGGCGAGCCGTGCGAAAGGTGACCGCCGTGCGCAAGGTTCATGGAAAGAACCGTATCACCGGGGGTGAGAAGGGCAAAAAATACTGCCATATTCGCCTGAGCGCCCGAGTGAGGCTGTACGTTTGCGAAGCCTGCGCCGAAAAGCTTTTTTGCGCGCTCGATCGCGATGTTTTCCACCACGTCTACGTGCTCGCAACCGCCGTAATATCTCTTTGCGGGATACCCCTCGGCATATTTATTGGTCAAGGTGGTGCCGTTGGCCTCCATGACCGTCTCGGAAACGAAGTTCTCCGATGCAATCAGCTCGATCTTGTTTCTCTGTCTGTTCGTCTCGTTTGCAACCGCGGCATATACCTCGGGATCAAAAGCACGAAGAAGCGCGTAATCTCTCATTTTTAAGTTCCTCCAAAGGATTTTTATTTCAAACACATATATTATAAAAGATTTTATATAAAAAGTCAAGAACTTTAGACAGTCTTTCGGCGGTATACGTTATTTTTCATTTATTTCTACAAGTTTTTTTGCAAAAGCCCTTGACAATCCCATCGAAATGTTGTATAATACAATAGTCTTTAGGGGTATAGCTCAGTTGGTAGAGTACTGGTCTCCAAAACCATGGGTCGTGGGTTCGAGTCCTTCTGCCCCTGCCAAAAAATAGCCGTGGTGCTTTTGCACTACGGCTATTTTTTTGTGCGTGGGCTGGCGGACTCGAAGGACGAGCGGTACAGAGCAGACTTCCGGTGGACGTCTGCGACCGCGAGCGACCAAGGCGCGCAGTCCGCGCCGCGAATCGAGTCCTTCTGCCATGGTCAGATTGAACTCTCACCCCAGGGGGTTCTCCGACGGCTCGATTTTATAGGCATTATGCGTCGCTCCGCAAGTCTGCGCTCCTTTAATTCCTTAAAATCTTCGGGCGCTTCAAGAAAAACAGTTATCAACTGTTTTTCCATCGCTTACCTTCTGCCCCTGCCAAAAAATAGCCGTGGTGCTTTTGCACTACGGCTATTTTTTTGTGCGTGGGCTGGCGGACTCGAAGGACGAGCGGTACAGAGCAG
>JAZQTA010000131.1:0-13900 GCA_045630385.1 Eubacteriales bacterium
TGAAAAGTTGGAAGAATACATACATTACTACAACAACGAAAGAATTTCTCTAAAACTAAAAGGAATGAGCCCAGTGCAATACCGAGCTCATTCACAAGCAATTTAATATTTAATTTTGTCTAAACTTTTGGGTTCACTTCAAAGCACCTCGTCCTTTTTTCGTTTTTAAATTTTCGGATACGCCATGGCCGCTTCGATCAGCTCGCCCGCATCTCTCTCAGGATACCAAAGCATTTCCGAGAGAAGCGCCTCGGTGACCTGCTCGCAGGTAAGGATGGGGAGCACGGTGTATCCAAGCTGTGTGGAGATCGTGCCCGCCAAAAGGTTTACGCCCTTTTTTGAAAGACCTTGTTAGCGGTCGGTGGCGAGAATGAATGGCTTTTCCATTGAAAAACTCCTGCTTTTATTTGATGGTGATGACCTCGTAGAGCTTCAAGGTCGGGATCACGAAGCGGATGCCCTCCTCGGTTTTCTCTACGGAGACGGGCACAGCGCCCGTCGGCGAGCTTACCTCGCCCATAACGTCCGAAAGATGCAGTGTAACGTGCACGTTCGAAAGCTCGATGATGCGGGAGATCGGATGCATCATTTCGCTTGTGAAGTTGATGCAGTGGAGCGCATAGCCCTCCTCGCACTTGCGGAGCACCATTTCCACCGATCCGGGGGCATCGGTTTCCACAAGCGGGTCGGCAAGGCTTTTTACCGTGTTGGTAAAGAATTTTTGGGTGTCGGGATTCGAAAATTCCGTAAAGGCATCCCCGAGGTCGCCCGCGAAGTAGATGCTCTTTCCCTTGCCGAAGGGCTTTTCTATCATGGCGGGGAACCATACCGAGGGGAATGCATCGTATCGACCGCGCATCAGCTCGTTCGATTCAAGATATACCCTTGCATCCTGCGCGGGCGTAACGTCCAACGCGTATCGGTAGCCCGAGGAGAGGTGCGAGCGAAGTCCCTCGGAATAAACGCTTTCCTCGGTCACGCGGTGATAGCTTGTGCCGGGAAGCGTGTAGCGCACGAAGCGGTTTACCTTCTCGATGCCCTGCAGAGCGGCAAGCCTCGGCTCGCAAAGCTCTGCGCCGTTTCCGTCATAGAAGCCGGTATCGTAGAAGGAAATGAGCCGTCCGCCCTCCTTAACGAAGGCTTCAACGCCCTCCTTCACGCCGTCACGCAGGCAAGCCACGGTCGGCATAATCAGAAGCTCGTATTTCGAAAGCTCTCCCGAAAGAACACTCACCTCATCGATCACGTCATACTGCACGTGTGCACGGGAGAGAAGCTCCACTGTGCCCGCAAAGGACTTCGCGTGGTCGCTTTTTTTATCCTCCGTGCTTCCGACGGATTGCTCCGCGGTGAAGTCGGATGCCTTGACCTCGGAGCGGTAATAGTTGGCGGTATCCTGCCCCCACATCAGGGCAACGCGGGAGACGGGCTTATGGTTTTTGAAGATCTCGGGATGATCGAGCACGAAATGCCCCATTTCGATTCCCGCATCATATGCGTTCTTCTCCAAAAAGTTCATAGAGAAGTGGAAGCCGAACCAGACGTTGGTGCCGTTGGCGATCGCCTGCGCGTAGAAGATGCGGATCTGCTCGGGCGTGTGCATGATATAGGTCCAGGGCTTCCAGTCGCCCGCGAGGAAGGTAACGGCGGGGCGCCCCTGCGCCTGCGTTTCGATCAGCTTTGCCTGGGGGGAGAGATGCCAATAGCTCGTCTCTCTGTTCAGCCAGATAAAGCCGCCCTCCGCGCCGAGAAAATCCACAAAGTCGGAGATCTCGCGCGTGCTTGCACCCGTGATGTCCGCGCGAAGGGCGGAATTGTTGATGTAGATCATCACGTCGGGATTTTGAGATTTCACGGTATCGTGACAGCGCTTTAAGAAGCGCTTGACCTTGGCAAGATTGAAGTGAAGAAGCTCGCTCTCGCTCGCCTCCGAGATATGCTTTCCGAACGTTTCGGAAAAGAAGGAAACGCAGTGCGGGCAATAGCACGCGCCCGTCGAGATCGGGCCGTCAAGGAAGATACCCTGCACGCCGTAGGAGCAGAGGCGCGTCAGATTGTGAAGCACCCTTTGCGTGTAGTCCTCGTTTAAGCAGAGAAGGTAGTGGATATCGTACCATCTGCGATACGATCCGTCCTTTTGGATGCAGAGCCATTTTTCATCTGCCCCCTCCAAGGAGGTGGAGTGGATATTCATATAAACGATCTCTGCAATGCCGAGCCGATTCGCCTCCTTCAGGTAGGTGCGAAGCTTTTCTCCGTGCTTTTCATCACTGTAGGTGTTGACGGAGTGGTTGCTGAAAAGGTGGTAAAGCTGCTCGGTGTTGAAGTGCTTTGCCGTGTGGTTATAAAGGATATCGTAGCTGTCTCCCCGGGTGTTTTGCACCGCGGAGATCACCATCGGTTTTTCATACCATTTCTCGCTCATGGGAATACCTCACTTTTTTGCTCTTTGCGAAAAGCTTCTTTTTCAAGTATAAAGGAATATTCCCCGAAAGGCAATATCCGTTGATAACCATTTGATTAACAAAAGAAACCTTTTCGATCAGAAGAAAACGAAGGGGTATCTTGCCACTTTTTCCATGGTGGCATTGTTGTCCTCATCCTCTGCGTTCCAGAAAAGCTCTGCCATGATCGCTACGGGAAGCGGGATCCTCTCCTCAAAGCATCCGTCCTCCACGAGCATTTCTGCGATCGGGGCGTGCCCCATGTCGGCAATCGCTTGCACCGTTTTTCTTGCAAGATCCGTATTGCGAAGCCAGCCTGCGGTCACGCATTGCCAAAGCGCTCTCTTTTCCTCGGTGCGGCGCGCGATAAAGGCGTGCGGATGCTCTCCCATCACGTAAGGGTGCTTAAAATGCTGAAATCTGCTCCAATCAAGGCAAACGAGGCCCTTCAGTACCGTGCCGAAGCGCTCCTCTTTTCCGCGCAGGGTGAGAAGCTTTTGTGTGAGAGAAAGCGTGTCCTCAAAGCTTGTCGTGAGATCGTCGCGATAGGCATACTGCATTCCGCCGCGGTCGTCACTGCGATAGCTGTACGGGAACGCTCCGCAGTCCTCCCAGACGATGTAGACTCTCGGATCGGTTTTTGCAATGATATCGGTTTGGGTTTTGACCGAGGTCGCGTGCAGACCGAACTGAATATGCAGATCGGGATAGCGGGAGAGAAGCTCGCTTGCCGTATCGTTCACAAGGCGCACCACGAGCTCTGCCACGCTCTTGCCGTTCACGCTTTCCTTCGAGATTTCGGTGAAGGACTGAAAATAGATGCCGTCACCAAGGCCGGCGTATTCGGTTTCATAGGTGCGGATCGCGCCCTCTCGAATGCGCTCCAGCATGGCATCGTCGCTGTCCGCAACCACCTTTTCGAGCTTACTGCTGTTGTCCCAGCCCCATGCATAGCCCCAAACGATCTTGATGCCGTAGGAATGCGCGTAGGAAACGATGTCCGCCGCGTTGATGGGGCATCGGTCGTTCCAGATCACAGCCTCGTTTAAGCGCAGGCGCGCCATGTTTTCAAAAAATGCGCGATAGTCGTAGATCATGTGCCCCCAGGTCCAAATTGCGCGGGTGGGGATCTTCGGCGCTTCGCTGACGGCATAAGGCGGAAGTCCGCGATCAAAAAGGCGGTCAAAGAAGCCTGTTTCAAATTGATACCCCTCGCAGCCGAGCTTGCCGAAATAGCGCCCGATAAAGTCCGAACAGCCGTAAAGCACGCCGCTCTCGTCGTGTCCTGCAATCAGGGCGATCTCGCGCTCCTCATTTTCGGGATCCTTGCCTACGTAAACGGCGTAGCCCTCTGCGGTTTTTGGTACGGAGATCGTGCCGAGGGAAGCGTATTTTTTTAAGATCGGATGCGTGTCTGCACATCCGACGGCGAGAAGCGTGTGGCTCTCCTCGAGTCCTGCCTCCATTTTTTCATAGGTCATCACGGGCAAAACGGCGTAGCCGAGCTTTGCGTTGATTGCGCCCGCAAGAAGGTTTACGGCGTTTTTCGTGATCCCCTCGTATCGGTCCGAGATAAGAGCAAACGGTTTATTCATAATGGTCGTCCCTTTCGTTTTTTCTTTTATTGTAGCATAAAGCGAAAAAAGAAAAAATATCCGAATTTCTCATAGAGAATATCATTTTTTCTCATTTGATAAAACGAAATTATATTGACGGCGGCGTTTTTTTATGGTATCATGAAAGAAAAAGGAACGGAGGCGGCACTTTTGGCAAAGATCTATAAGGATAAGCGGTCCTTTATCGTGCAGAACGCATTCGTGGATTTTAAAACGGGCGAGCTTCTTTCTCCCATAGAGACCGAGCATTACACCGTGGTGCAGGTGGCGCAGTCCTATTTCATCGGCGGCTTTGAATCGAATACGCATCGCCAGCTTTGCGATCTTGAGATCACGCTTGCCGTCACGGGATCGCTTTTCTCCTCGGCAAACGGAAACGAGGAGCGCGTGCAAAAGGGAGATGCCTATCTTTCCTTTCGCGGCGAGGCGCACGGTCTGTGCGCCAAAGCGAGCTGCCGCTTTTTAACGCTGGCGGTCAATATCAAGGAAGGGATGCGGTCGCTTCTGGAGGCGCTCACGGAGCGGTTTTCCTCGGAGCGCACGCTGGCGCTTTCCTCGGATGCGGCGGTTTTGCTCTCGCGCATTGCCGATGAATTTTCGGGGGAGCGGCGCCCTTTCTTCGAAGAGTATCTGGATGCTCTGATCGGTGAGCTTCTGATCGCGCTTGCGCGCCCCGAAGCGCCTGCCTCTTTCGCATCGGTCGAGGAGGATTCCATTGCCGCGATCATGAATTATATAGACGGAAATTATCTTTCCATCTGCTCGCCCGAGGAGCTTTCGCGCTTCGGATATTCGTATCATTATATCGTGGCGAAATTTCGCGCGCGTTACGGCGTGTCTCCCGGCGCGTATCTTTTTTTCAAGCGCATGGACCATGCGAAGGGACTGCTTCTCTCGGGGCAGAGCGTCGCGCGGGTATCGCAGGCTCTCGGCTATTCCTCTCCTTATAATTTCAGCCGCGCCTTTAAAAAGCATTTCGGCTATCCGCCGTCGCAAAGCAAAGCGAGCCCTTTTTTGGGCGATTCTCATTCCGAATAAAACAAAAATGCGCACAATTGTTGTCAAAAGCAACTATTGTGCGCATTTTTTATAAAATCAGTGCGGCGGATTTTTGATGAAATCGAGGATCAATGCACCGAGGCCGCCCTCCTTGCCGTTTATCGTGTTGCAATAATGGCAATGGCCGCCGTGCATCACCTTGTGATCAAAGCCCGTGTAGCCGAAGTGCTTCATCGTGGAAAGCACGAGCATGGTTTGCTCGTAGCGGTTTTCCATGTCGTTATCCGAAACGATAAAGCGCATCGGGGAATGCCTTTCCTGCGTGCCGATATGGTAGAGGGGTGCGCTTTCGTCCACGATTACGCGGCGCTCGTCCTCGCCCGCGTATTTGAGAACCGTGAAGTGCTTGGTCGGCTGTCCCGCATCGTGAAACCAGCCCGCGATCTCAAGGGGATCGAGCCCCTTTGCTCCGAGATATTTTTTATCGAAGCAAAGCATCATGGAAAGATAGCCGCCCGCAGAGCTGCCGCCGACGTAGATCTCTTTTTTGCCGCCGTAGCGCTCGATGTTTTCCTTCACCCAAGCGATCGCCGCCGCGCAGTCCTCGATAAATTCGGGGTATTTCGCATCGGGGTACATTCTGTATTCCACGCTTGCCACGGCGATGCCGTTTTCCGCAAGATGGCACATGGATTTATACGAAGCGGTGCGGTTGCCCGCGTAAAGACCGCCGCCGTGGAAGTAGACGAAAACGGGGAAGCCCTCGCCCTCGGGCAGATACAGATTGAGCATCTGCATTGGGTTTTTCGCTTCGGTATAGTATATATCGAAAATCTCTTTCATGTTTTCTCCTTACGGCTTCGGCGGATTTTTGATAAAATCCAAAACCATTTCGCCGAGAATGCCCTTCTTTTCGCTCACGATATCGCAGTAGTGGCAATGCGTTCCGTGCATCTGCTTACAGTCGTAGCCGGTGTAGCCAAAATGCTTCATCGTGGAAAGAACGAGCATGGTTTGCTCGTAGCGCCCATCAATATCGTCGTCCGATACGATAAAGCGCATGGGCGAATGCTTCTCGGCCGTGCCGATATGATAAAGCGGTGCGCTCTCGTCCACGATCATGCGCCGCTCGTCCAAGCCCTCGTATTTAAGAACGGTGAAGTGCTTGGTCGGCTGTCCCGCGTCGTGAAACCAGCCCGCGATCTCGAGGGGATCGATCCCCTTTGCGCCGAGATATTTTTTATCGAAGCAAAGCATCATGGAAAGATACCCGCCCGCAGAGCTTCCGCCGACAAAGATGCCCTCCGCTTTTCCGTAGCGGGAAATATTTTCCTTTACCCACGCAACCGCCGCCGCGCAGTCCTCGATAAATGCGGGGTAGTGCACCTCGGGATACTTTCTGTAATCCACCGCCACGGCCGCAACGCCGTGTGCGGCCAGCACCTTCATGGATTCTCGGCCGGAGAGCTTATCTTCATTTTCAAGCCCACCGCCGTGAAAATAAACGAACACGGGAAAGCTGTCTTTCTCGGGAAGAAAAACGTCGAGCATCTGCATCGGGTGCTTTTCTTCCGTGTAGTAAATGTCAAGGAGCTCTTTCATTCTCTTCTCCTTTATGCGAGGGGCTTTACCTCGTCAACAAGCTTTTTCGCCAGCGCGATCTCGCTTTCGGGAATCGGCTCATCGAAGTCGTTATAAGCGTTTTCCGCAACGCTCTTGCCCGTCAGCATTCTGAACCAAAGCAGACCTGCGGCATAGCGGCCGAGGCCGAGCGAAAGATGGTAGCCGTCGCGGTGGATTTTAGGCACTCCGTTTTCGAGAAGTGCGTGCATCAGCTCGCCCGAGGGGATCAGGCCGTCAAAGCCTGCCTCCTTCTCGATCTCGCGATAGCAACGCACCACGTTTTCGTACATATCCTCGCTCGTCATGTCGGGGTAGCGCGTTTTCAGTATCGTGCTTTCCTTCTCGTAAGCCCAGGTTTCGTGCAGATAGAGCTTCGCCTTGGGGCAGAGGGTGCGGATATGCTTCACGAGCGCGTGGGCGTAAGGGGTGTAGCTGTCCTTTTTTGCGCTGAAGTGGCTCGCCTGCTGGAGGGTGATCACGTCCCAGGGGCGGGAGAGAAGCGCCTCATCCATTGTAACGAGAAAGCCGGTCTCCGAGCCGTTGCATTGCAGTGAATAGGGAGCGCCCGAAAGCATATGGCGGTAATGCTTCTCCAGAGGGCATCCGCCGATATAGAGGTTAATGGCAGTAAGCTGTTCACCCTGTGCGCGTGCGATCTGTGAAAGATAGCGCATCGCATCCTGTGAGAAGCTGTTACCGATAGCAAGTACGTCCATTGTAATTCTCCTTTAATTAAAGCGTGAGAAGAACGGTCTTTTCGCCGTTGCGCTTGATTTCGTAAGTGTTAAAGTCCTTATGCTCTTCGTAAAGCGAGAGATCTCCGCCCTTGGTGATCTTCGGGGCGATGCCCTTTTCAAGGCTCACGTAGAAGGAGCTGTCGAGAAGATGGCTGACGCCTGCACCGTCCACGGCGGTGAGGTCGATGGCGAGGCCGTCCTTGGTGAGGTCGAGAGATGCGTATCTGCGGTACACGCCCTGCGAGGCGGCGAATGCAATATCCTTCGAGAGCATCAGCCCGAAGATCTCTGCCTGCCTTCTCATAAAGCGTCCCCAAGGCTTCACGCCCTCGAGATTTCGCTCGGGATCGTACTGAAGGAAATTCGGCCAGTGCGTGCCGTAGATCGCGCGCTCAGGCTGATCGATGCCGTTGTTGAGCTCGAAGGAATAATCCTCAAGCTTTTCGGGGCTCAAGCTGTATGCCGCCCAGTGCGGAGAATTTCTTTTCGCATAGGCCTTGTTCATGAAGATCACGCCGTCGATCGCCTCGTGCGCCGTTTTAACCCAGCCCCAAGCGTTTGACCAATAGTGCATGCCGTATTTTTTCATCATGGAAACGAGGTGGCGGTTTTCCTCCACGCCGCGATAAATGCCCGAGGGCGAGGTGAAGGAGCGGATCTTATGATTGAAGCCCCAATCCTCGTAGATCTTGAAGAAGGCCTCGATATGGCTTTCAAAATAATCGTTATCCACGGGAACGCAGAGCTTCGGCGCGTATTTGGTTTTATAATCCAGGGAAGAGGGGTGAGAAAACTCGGAATCCTCCACGCTGATGCCGTTCTCCCAGTAGCCGTGCATGAGGCCGTGGAAGGCAAGCTCGAAATGCTCGGCGCGGTTGATCACGTCAAGGCATCTTTCTGCCTCGGCATAGTCGATCTTCGAAGCCATGTCCCAGCCCGCCTCGTCATTCGTTGCGTGGGGCATACCGCGCAGGCGGTTTTTCTTATCCCACTCTCCGATCACGAAGGGGCAGTTGATCTTCATGCCGATCTCCTTGCCGATCGCCTCGATTACCTCATAGTCTGCCGCGCAATGCTTTCTCGGAATGCCCGTGCGCGAGGGTCCCTCCGCACAGCGCGAATCGTGGCCGTCAAACCAGCCCACGTCATCCGTCACGATCTGCAAAGCGATCGGTAAAGCTATCTTTTTTTCCATTGCGTTTTCTCCTTGGTTAGATTGGATTTATGCCTCTGCTTCGGCCTTGGCCTTCTGATCGAGGCGGTAGTTGCGTACGTACATGCAGAGATCTGCGCCGACCATGATGAAGTTCAGCACGTAGAAGAAGAGCACGTACCACTTCTGCGCAAATGCGGCCATGTACGCTTCGTTGACAAGCTTGGATGCGATGCCCGCAATGTAACCGAAGAAGATCAAGAGCAAAAAGGGAAGGCTCTTGCCCTTCGTGGTTCTCGCCTTGTAGGATTTCATCAAATTGAGCGGCCAGGATGCGCCAAAGCTGACGATCATAATGATTTCAAGAATTTCTGCCATTGGTTCGTTTCCTTTCAAAAAAATATTTATGCTATCATTGTAGCACAATAAAGCGGATCTGTAAAGCATTAAATTTTATGCACTCGCTTTCACTTGACAGTGAAAGCAAAGTCTGCTATACTTGATACGAAAAATATAAGCGAGGAGAAGTGCTTATGGAGCTTTTGCAACTGAAATATTTTTGCGATGCGGCGGTGAGCGAGAATTTTTCCGCTACGGCACGCAAGTTTTTCGTGCCGCCGTCCTGTATTTCACAGTCGGTCGGGCGGCTGGAGCGCGAGCTTGGATGCGCGCTTTTTCATCATCTCGGAAACCGTATTTCCTTGAGCGATGCGGGGCGGCGCTTTTTTCGGAATGCCTCGGCCGCGCTTTCGCTTCTTGCCGAGGGGGAGGCGGCCGTTCGGGAGAGGGATGGCGAGATCAGCGGTGTGCTCGACATCGTTTGCACTTGCAGCCGAAGCACGGTCACGGATGCCGTCGGGCGGTTTACAGTCCAATATCCTTCGGTCAATTTTCTCTTGCGCCACGAGCTTCCGAAAACGGCGGATTTTGATCTTCTGATCTCCGACCGTTGCCCCTTCGCCTATAAAAGCCGCACGCTGATTTTGGACGAGCCGATCTGCCTTGCCATGGCCTCGGGGCATCCCTTGGCCGCCTGCGAGCAGATCTCGGTTGCCTCCCTTGCCGGCGAGCGCTTTATCAGCATGCCCGAGGGCAGGAGCCTCTATGAGATCACGGCGGAAGCCTGCGCGGCGGCGGGCTTCGTCCCGAATATTGCCATTCGCCTGGAGGATCCGTCCTATATCAGAAAATACGTGGAGCTCGGGCTCGGCGTGGCATTCGTGCCGAGCATCTCCTGGTCGGGGCTTTTTTCGGACGGTGCGGTGCTTCGCCCCTTGCCGGGCATTCGCCGCAAGGTGTATGCGTATCTTCCCGCCGAGCGGCAGGAAAAGCAGTCCTGCAAAATTTTTCTCGATATTCTTTGCGGCATCCATGCAAAAAGCGCATTCGATGCATGAAAACGAAAAAGCAGAAATTCCTCACCACCCTTTCGGATGAGAATTTCTGCTTTTTTTATGGGGGTTAGTCTTGTGTGTTGCTCTCGGTATTCTCGCCTGCAGTCTTTTCGTCCTTCGCTTCCGCTGTTCCCTCGGTCGCTTCGGTTTCTTTTTTTGCCGTTTCGCTCTTCTCGGCGGAGGCTTTCGTCTCTTTTTCAGGCCACAGCTTTTTCAAAAGAGACGGCACGAAAAATAGAGAGATGAAGTTTGCAACCGCAGTAGTGAGCATGCCTGCACCCAACATATAAGGGTGCGGAATGTAAGTGATGGCGAGGAAGCCGCAGGCAATGGATGCGATGGCTACGAGGATCAGTATAACGTACGTGCGGGAACGCTCGCGGTGGAGCAGTACGGCGGTGTTTAGCGTGAATGCGCCATCAATTACGATCAAAAGCGCAAACACGTTGGTAAGCACCTCAATGGCGGGCTTTCGCAGGATAATCGTGCAGATGCCTGCGGCAATCACACAAGCGTAAACGGCAATCTTTATGCCGAAACGGAAGCCGCGTTCGTTATGCGTCAGCGTGATTACGGTAAAGGTAACGCCCGCAAGCGTTACGATCGAACCGATCAGGATGGCAAGCGTTTCTAACATTTCTTTTCCGAAGGCAAAGAAACAAAGGCCGATCACGATTGCCAAAATGGAGAGAAGGAGATAGCCAAGCCCGGAGGGGCGTTTTTCTTTTTTTGTGCGTTGGTTGCTCATAGTGACGAACCTCGATTCTTGTAATGAGTTAATTATATCACATAAAAAAACAAAAAGCAAGTATGAAGAGTAAGTACTACCTGTGCAACGATTTTCCTTCATGCTTGCTTTTTAAGTTTTGAAAAGACCTTTCGGAAAATTAGTCCACGGGGACGACGTGGCTGTCACTGCCGAAGTGGATATTATCTCTTTCGTTTTGCGCTTGCGGGCCGAAGATCGCTTCCAGAGAAGCGAGTGTTTCCTTGGCGTGATAGGTGCTGTAATGCAAATGCAGAACGTCGCCTGCGGAGATCTCGGGTGTGGAGGGGTTTTTCATATCGATCGAAAGCACGGCGCAGGTCGGGGGCAAGAGAAGGTCGCGCAGCTCCTTGCCGTCGGCAAAGGAATCCTCGTTGACGGTAACGAAGGCGTTGATGATCAGGGGAACGCGCCCCTCGTGAAAGGCGTGCGCCTTGGATTCGATAATGGTGTCCGCAAAGGATACCTTGCCCGAGAATTCCACCACCATGAAGGCCGCCGTTACGGCGATGCCGATCGCAAGCGTGTTTTGCACGCCCGCCAAGACCTCAAGAGAAAAAACGAGTGCCGTCATGGGGATGCGGGAGGCGGCCGCTAAAAACGCCGTCATTCCGATGGCGATAAAAAGCGTTTCGTAGCCCTTCGGGGCAAGGGAGATCGCATCTGCCGCGCGATAGATGAGCGCGGCGATCAACGCGCCGAAGGCAAGCGTGGGAACGAAGACACCGCCCGTGACGCCCTCGCCGTTGGCGGCGATCATCAGAACGGCGCGCACGCCGAGCGCCATTAAAAGCACGTACCAAACGCCCTCGCCCGAAAGGAGCTTTTCGATCAGCTCGTGGCCGGAGCCGACGAAGTCCGCGCCCAAAAAGCCGAGCAACGCCGTGATGAAAAAGATCACGGTGATCTTGGGGATAAAGCGGATGCGGATGGGGGACTTCTTTTGAATTTCTTTAAAGAAGGTGTATAGTTTTGTAAACGAAACTGCGCAGAATCCGCAAATAATGCCGATGATCAGCGGAAGATAGAGGTATCTTAACGGCATAGAGGGCAGAGATGCGAAACGGAAGGAATGCAGATGCACGCCGAAGATGCGGCAGAGCGCCTCCTCGGTGAACATGCCGATGCAAACCGAGATCGAGGAGAAAACGAGGAGCGAGACCGAGAAGCGGCGGTGCGCCTCCTCCAAAGCGAAGATCACGCCCGAGATCGGTGCGCCCGTGGCAAGCGCGAAGCCTGCGGATGCGCCGCCCGTCATGCAGTAGCGCTCCCATGCGCGGTATTTTTTGCCGCCCGCAGAGGCCGCGCCCTTACCGATGGAGGTGCCCATCAGCACGCTCGGTCCTTCGTTTCCGAGGGGGACGCCGCCGAGGAAGGTCAAAAGCGAGGTGAAAAAGAGGGCGAAGATGCCCTGCACCCATTTGAGCGGCACGAGTCCGCGAATGGATGCCACTGCCGTGGGGATACCGCCGCCGCGGCAATCTCGCCAAAGCTTCAAAATCAGCGAGCAGATCAGGCCGAGCAGGGCCGCGCCCGGCAGAAGGATCAAAAGATAGATCGCATCGGCGCGCACGGCGGCGTAGATACGCTCCGACAGGTCGATGACCGCCGTGGCCGCAATACGGAATATGAAAATCGCTCCTCCCGTCAATGCGCCGATCGCCGAGGCGAAGATAAGGCAGGGAAGGAGCGTGTGCTTTAAATGATGCTTGTGCTTTGACGTCATAAAAAAGCGCTCCTCTGAAAAAATACGTGAGGTAGTATAGCACAGAAGCGCGCCGCCGTCAAGAGATTTTTTCGATTTTTTTCCGTTCTTTTGCCGCATCCTTTTCCGCCGCTTTTTCTCGGTTTAGCATTTTGCACAAAAATTAAGGAAATATGACCAATTTTTCAATTGCTTATTGAATTTTAAAAATATTTAGTTTATAATGAAAGCGCCAAACAAAATTGCATAACGCGAAGTATAATATGTGTTTTTTAAAAACAGGGTGTATTATACTCTTTTCTGCTTTTCCTTAAATCTATCTTGAATTTGATAAAAATGCAAATTCCACGGATAGAATAGGGAACAGCACGTACATATTCTATGCAATTTTGTTTGGCGACAATCGGAGTTTGCGTTTTTTGGCGCTGACTTCGGTTAGCGCCTTTTTTGTTTTCTAAGGATCAAAGATAAAAAACGGAATTGTTTTAGGGAGGATGTTATGAAAAAAACAAGACTTTCAACTGTTCTTTGCCTGGCGATGGTACTCCTATGCAGCATCGTTTGCCTCGCCGCATGCGGCGGCACGGGAGGGGGCACAGGCGGTGGTAGTACCGGAGGCGGTACGCCCGGTCCGACGCCTGTGAAGCTTACGGCTCCTACGGTGGCTTTGAATGGAGATACTGCTACATGGAGTGCGAATACTCTTGCGGAGAAGTTTGAGATCAGCGTGGATGGAACGCTTTCGTATATCGAGAATTCCATAACGACTAAAAAGCTTTCCGATGGGCAGACCTTTAAGATTCGTGCCATCGGTGACGGTGTGAATTATACAAATAGTGACTGGAGCGATGCTGTAACTTATACTGCTCCCATTGAACCAACGAAGTATTACACGGTCGTTTGGAAAAACGCGGATGCTGTGCTTGAAATCGACACGGATGTTCCCGAAGGAGCGCTTCCTTCGTATGACGGAGAAGAACCTATCAAGGCTGCGGATGCGCAGTATTCTTACGTGTTTGCGGGATGGACGCCCGAGGTGAAGGAAGTGGATGCGGATGCGACCTACACGGCAGTATTTACGTCCGTGCCGAACACCTACACCGTTACGTGGAAGAACAGAAGCACCGTGCTTGAGACGGATAAAAACGTAGCGTACGGCTCTATACCGACCTACAATGGCGCAACGCCCGTCAAGGAATCCGACGCGCAGTATACCTATACGTTCAGCGGATGGTCACCCGAGATCAGTGCAGTGACAGGATCTGTAACGTATCAGGCACAGTTTACCGAAACCCTGCGGACGTACACCGTAACCTGGAAGAATGGAAACACTGTTCTTGAGACGGATAAAAACGTAGCGTACGGCTCTATACCGACCTACAATGGCGCAACGCCCGTCAAGGAATCCGACGCGCAGTATACCTATACGTTCAGCGGATGGTCACCCGAGATCAGTGCAGTGA
>JAZQTA010000132.1:0-11521 GCA_045630385.1 Eubacteriales bacterium
ATCGTACATATCGGTCCACTCATAGTTCTCGCCTGCGGCAGCAGCGGCAAGGTTAGCGGCGGTGTCACCCAGCTCGCCGAGAGCCTTGAACCAAAGCTTTGCGTGCTCCATCTCGTTCTGCGCGGTCTTGAGGAAGATCTCGGAGATCTGCTCATAGCCTTCCTTCTTTGCTACGGATGCAAAGTAGGTGTACTTGTTTCTTGCCTGAGATTCGCCTGCGAAAGCGGCCATAAGATTCTGTTCGGTTTTCGTTCCTTTGAGTTCCATACGTGTTGTTCTCCTTTTTTATAAAAAAGTATTTTATTTTTAATTTTTTTTGGTTTCTTTTCAGTGCTTGCGGCAACCGTCGCAAATATATTCCACCTTAAATTCATAAGAGGAAACGGATTGGCCGAGAGCGCTCTCCAGCGTTTCGGCAAGACCATCCAGGCGCATATCTCTGATGCCGCCGCATTTTTCGCAGATCAGATGCACGTGGGGCTCGAAGCTCCGATCGTAAACGTCGGCATCCGCGAGGCAGATGCGGCGGATCAGATGCTCGCTTGCGAGGGCGTTCAAATTGTTATAAACCGTGGCGCGAGAAATCGAGGGAAGGATCTGCTTCGCTTTCTCGAAGATCTCCTCTGCGGTGTAATGGCGAGGTTCGGCACGGATGACTTCTAAAATAGCGGCTCTTTGTCGTGTCATAGGACCTCCTTTTTTGTATTCATTCTAACAATATTATACACAGTCTAAATTCATTTGTCAAGTATTTTTTAGAAAAAATCTAAAAATTTTTTTCTCATTCTAAAATCCACCTCTAAAATTGGTAAAATTTAGATAAAAATTCACTTTATTCACCCGAAATTCACTTTATTCAGCGAAAATTCAGTGAATATTCGCTTTATTCACTTGACAAAAGTGAATTTTCGGTATATAATAAGGGAAAATATTAGAAGGGGAGATGCGGCAAAAATGTTTGAAACTGAAAATATTGAATTCAAGCTTAAGGTAACCGACGATCTTTATAAAGAGGTAATTGCCTTTGCAAATACCGACGGCGGTACGGTTTATATCGGAATTGACGACGAGGGAAACGTTGTTGGCCTCGATAATGTGGATGAGAACGTTGCGCGCATCACGAACGGAATTCGGGATGCGATCATGCCCGACGTGACGATGTTCGTCAAATACAAGGTGCAGGACAACCGAATTCTGCAGATCATCGTGGGCGAGGGATCAAATAAGCCGTATTATCTCAAGGCAAAGGGCTTGAAGCCAAGCGGTGTTTTCGTTCGGCAGGGGGCATCCTCGGCGCCTGCATCCTTCGATCAAATTCGCTCAATGATCAAGGAGTCGGACGGTGATGCCTTCGAAAGCATGCGTTCTATTGAGCAGGAGCTGACGTTTGAAAGTGCAAAAAAAGCATTTTCTTATTATAATATTGAATTTACTGAAGAGAAATACCGTGCGCTCGGCGTTGCGTTTGGTGCAGAGCCGCTTTACACGAATCTTGCGCTCATTCTTTCGGATCAATGCGCGCATACCACGAAGGTGGCTGTGTTTAAGGACGAGGCGAATACGGAATTTTCTGATAGCAAAGAATTTGGCGGTTCTGTTTTTGATCAGCTGGATAGCGCGTTCGCTTATCTCAGGCTTTGCAATAAAACGATAGCAAGTTACGAGGGGCTGAAGCGTATCGAAAGCGTGGATTATCCCGAGGCGGCATTGCGCGAGGCGCTTTTGAATGCATTGGTGCATCGCGATTATAGCTTTAGCGGCAGCGTGATCGTTAACGTGAATGAAAAGGAGATGGAGTTTATCTCTATCGGCGGCTTGCTTCCCGGGCTTTCTCCCGAGGATATCCGCAGCGGTATATCTCAACCGCGCAATAAGCGCCTCGCCGACGTCTTTTACAGATTGCGCTTGATCGAATCCTACGGAACGGGTATCCGAAGGATCTATAAACTGTACGAGGGGTATCCGATGCAGCCGCGCATTGAGGTGACGCAAAATACCTTCAAAATCGTTCTGCCGAATATGAACAGAGCGCAAAAGGTGAGAGCGAGCACCGTTACGGCGCAGATGCAGAGCGTTCTTAATTATATAGAAGAAAATGGGAAAATCACCGATCTTGAAATTCAAAATCTTCTTAATATTAAAAAAACGCGCGCGTTTACGTTAGCAAAGGATATGCGTGCGCAGGGCTTGATTCAGGTGATCGGGCGCGGCGAGACCAAGGCGTACGTCAAAAACAACGGCTGATGCGGCGGTATCGTATCGAAAAATAGCTTTCGGCACGGCCGAGAAAAGAGCAGGGAAGCGAGCTTTCGTTTCCCTCTTTTTCTTTATATAAAATTTACCTAATCGTAATTTACCAAATCGTACTTGACTAAAATGAAAATATGTGCTATACTATATGCAACCGATACAAGGAGGCATATATTTATGTTTATTGGAAGAGAGCGTGAGCTGGCGGCGCTTAGCAGGCTGTACGGCTCGGAAAGGTTTGAGTTTGCGGTGATCTACGGCCGCCGCCGCGTGGGAAAAACCGCGCTGATCAGAGAATTTATTAAGGATAAGCGCGCCATTTATTTTATGGGCGTTGAGAGCAACGCCAAGCAAAATCTTGATAACTTTTCGAAGAGCATTATTGAATACGGCACGGGCTTCTCGCTTGAAACTTCCTTTTCCTCCTTTCAGGCAGCGCTTGAATTCGTTTTCAAGATAGCGGAGAACGAGAGAGTGGTGCTTGCGATCGACGAGTATCCTTACGTTGCTCGCTCCTCCAAGAGCCTTGCTTCCACGCTTCAGCTGTTGATCGATAAATATAAGGATACCTCCAAGCTGATGCTCATTCTTTGCGGCTCGTCCATGTCCTTTATGGAGGATTACGTGCTTTCCTATAAAGCTCCTCTTTACGGAAGAAAGACGGCACAGATAAAGCTGAGCCCCTTTGATTTTGAGGAAACCTGCCGATACTTCCCGAAGGCATCGAGTGAGGACAAAGCCCTTATTTACGGCATCTTCGGCGGTACGCCGCAGTATCTTTTGCAGATCGACGATAAGCTCGGTATTGAGGAAAATATCAAGAATACCTACCTGAACCCGACCTCGCCCTTGTTTGAGGAAACCACCAATCTTCTCAAGCAGGAGGTGCGTGAGCCCGCGATCTATAACGCGATCATCACCGCCATTGCAACGGGTGCATCGCGTATGTCCGAGATTTCAAGCAAGGTTGGAGAGGATACCAACGTATGCTCCATCTATCTCAAAAATTTGATTTCTCTCGGCATCGTGCAGAAGGAAACGCCATACGGAGAAAAGGCATCGCGCAAGTCGATCTATTGCGTAGAGGACAATATGTTCCGCTTCTGGTATCGTTTCGTGCCCGAAAACAATTCGATCATCGCGCGCGGCGCATCCGAGCTTGCATATAAGCGCATCGAGCCGCATCTTTCCGAGTATATGGGAAAAGTGTTCGAGGAGATCTGCAAGCAATATCTTTGGAAGCAGCTTCTTTCGGGAAAATCTCCCGTTGCGTTTGCCTCGCTCGGGCGCTGGTGGGGCAATGATCCGAAATCCAAGTCTCAGACCGAGATCAATATTATGGGAGAGGCTGATAGAAGCACCGCCCTTTTTGGCGAATGCAAGTGGACAAGCGAAAGGGTTGACGCCTCCGTGCTGGATCTGCTCGTTGAAAGAGGCAATCTCTTCCACTACGAAAATAAGCATTACTACCTCTTTGCAAGATCCGGCTTCACCAAGGGGTGCATCGATAAGGCAGGCGAAATGGGCAACGTCACCTTGGTTGCGTATGAGGATATGGTTGTATAATAAAAAACGCAGGGGATTCCTGCGAAAAAGGAGAAGAATATGAGCACCTTAAAAAGGCTTTCACTTGATGAAAAAATTAAGATAAAAAATACTGCGCTCGCAGAAGCGCATCTGGATGCGATCCTCGGAAAATTTGCCGAGGGAGAGGGCGCGGCAGTTGAATTTTTGCCGCTTACGGCGGAAGCCGAGGCGCGGGCGGCGGCCTTCTTCGGCGAAGCGCTTCCCGAGGGCTACGATCGGTATCTTGTGGATACCACGGACGGCGTGCGTGTGTATTTTTCGAACGCGATCAGCAAGGTCTTCGCGCTCTATGAAATACTGAAAAATTACGATGGCGGCATTGGGCGCGGCATGATTTATAACCGCGCGTACGTGCAGATGCGCGGCTACAAGACCTATCTGCCGCACAAGGACGATATCGAGGGCTATAAGCGCGTGATGGATATGCTCCTTTACCTTGGCTACAATACGCTGACGATCGAGCTCGTCGGCGCGGCGGAATATAAGTCGCACCCCGAGATCAACCGAGGATGGGAGGAGCTTTGCGCCTTCTTCGCGGAGGAAAACGGCCGCACGCGCAAAATGCAGAGATCCTTTATTTTCCCGAAGGACTCTATTCACGTGGAGAGCGGCGGCGGCAAGGTGCTTTCCGTGGAGGAGCTTTGCGAGATCCGCGATTACGCCTATGCGCGCGGCATCGAGATCATTCCCGAGATGCCCTGCCTCTCGCACGCGGAGTATCTTTTGTATAAGCATCCCGAATTCGCCGAGGTGGCCGAGGATCATTTTCCCGAGGTCTGCTGCCCCTCGAATCCCGATTATTATAAAATGCTCTTTGAGATCTTTGACGATATGATCGACGTCTTTCATCCGAAGCGCATCAACGTTGGCCACGATGAGCTTTACGTGCTTGGCTACTGTCCGCGCTGTAAGGGCAAAAAGGCCGCCGATCTTCTGGCAGGCGATCTCACGAAAATCCGCGATTTCCTTGCCTCGCGCGGCGTAAAGACCATGCTTTGGGGCGATAAGGTCGCAAAGGCATGGCACGGCGGCAATCCCGCCTTTCACGTCAGATTGCCTGCCGATGGCGGAAGCCTCACCTACAAGGGCAAGACCTACGAGCACAGAAGCTTTATGTGCAGATCTATCCCCGAATTTTTGGAGTACGTGAAGGAGCATCCGCATACCGAGGCGTGGTTCGTTGAGGAAACGGCGAGCTGCCTCGAGGCGCTCCCCTCGGATCTTGAGATCTCGAACTGGATGGCATGGGAGGGCGAGATGCACGAGGATGCGCACGCCGAAAAGGGATTTTTAACGCTGTTTGGCAACTGCGTGCCTCAGCGCTTCAAGGATCTGCGCCGCCGTATGACGAAGAAGGGAAGCCTCGGCTTCTCGGTTTCCAACTGGGGTGACGTTGATCCCATCACCGCACAGCGCGAGGGGCATACCTTCAATCTTTTCTGCGGCTCACGCATCGCGTGGGATAGGGATTATGACGAGCAGAATAAAGAGCCGATGCTTCGCGAGGTGGCAGAGGAAATGTTCGCCCTCTTTAATAAGAAAACGCTCGCGGGCAAGCATATTCTCATCGAGCATACCTGCGATTTTGAGATCAAGCACTTCTCCTTTGACTGCGGCTTCCGCATTATACGCGAGGATTATCATATCGGCGATTACGAGATCACCTACGAGAGCGGAGAAAAGCAGCGCTATCCCGTGATCTGGGGCGAGAATATCGGCCCTGCCATCAAGGAGAGGGAGAAATGCGCCGAGGCGCTTTCTGGGCGCGCCGTTTCCTTTGAGCCGATCGGAACGGCTCTGCCCGTGATCGAGGAGGATCGCTTTGCGTACCGTATCGCGATCCCCGTGCAGGGCAAGGTCACCTCGGTGGCGTTCTTGAAGAACGAAAAATGCAAGGGCGACATTTCGTTTGCGGTTAAAGAATAATATAAAGTATTTTGGGGCAAGGCGTATGCTTTGCCCCTGTTTTATGTAATAAAGATATTATAAGTCTTTAGAATGAATAATCGTTGTTAAGGGTGGTTATAATGCATTATATTAAAAAATATCCCCCTTAACTTGACATTTTTGAAAAAAGATGTTAGGTTTTCTTAAAATTTATAATTTTCTGTCGCCGTTTTCGGGACTTGACGTATCTCTGACACGCCTCGCGCCCGAACACGGCGTTTTTTTGTTCTGGGAATTTGGCGCTTATGAGGCACAAAACACAACCTTGCGCATGGTTTTTTGGTTATAATGACGAATTGTATTGATGAAAAATGAATAAAATTTCAAAAAAGGCTTGCATAAATTTATATTATATTATAAAATATTTTTATCAATATGTGCGCCGGGGTGCGCGCGCAGAAAGTTTGCACCCTATCGAAAAAAGGAGTTTTTTATGAAAAACATGAAAAAGCTTTTGCTCCTTGTGCTCTCTCTTATGCTGCTCTGCGGTATCTTTGCCGTAGCGGCATTGGCAGAAGAGCCTGCGCAGGAAGCAACTGTCGTTTATCCCGATGGATCGACCGTGACGGTCGCAGTCGGCGAAACGATCACTCCCAAGGAATTTCAGACAGAAGGAGAGGCCAAGCTGTATTACGGTGCGGATAACACTCTCTTTAAGGACGATGCCACCGAGGGTTGGCTCTTCACCGTCGAGGGCGCGGATGCTCCCTTAGCGGCAGACGCTCTCACCGTGACCGAGGATATGATCGGCAAAAAGATCATTGCCTCCGGCGCGGACAAGGTGTATTATACCTCTTCGGAAAAGGTTTCCGGTGTGGTAACCAAGGTTTACCACCTGACCGATGACCTTGGCACGTACTTCACCTCTGCCAATAAGGGTGACGAGGGTGACGGTATCCATACCGGCGCGCTCTCTTATTCCAAGCTTTGCGAGGCGGGTACGGTTTCTTCGGTGACGATCAGGGTATATAGCGATACCACGGGCGAAAAATTCCTTCCCACCTTCGTGAAGGCGACCGGTAACAAGCCGCTGTATTTTGACCTGAACGGACATTCGCTGATGTATAAGACCTCGGGCTCGCAGCTCAATGGCGTAAAGCTCTATCTTTATTCCTCGCAGCCCGATGCGCATCTTTGGGTTGGCGGCGACGTGCTTGTGACGGTCAACGATAACGCTACGGCATATCTTGGTGAAACGTCCACGACGGGCACGAGAACGGATAATATCCACTTCCATTGCAAGAGCGTTTTCGGTAGCACTTGGGGAAGCGGTGCTTATATCTACGGCGGTCACTTCCACCAGATTCCCGGCTCGACTGCGAAGGGCTTCGTGAATATCAACCGCCGTATCTACTCGATCCTGAATGCGAAGTTTTATGCTC
Organism: Eubacteriales bacterium; assembly: GCA_045630385.1. Classification (GTDB taxonomy): domain Bacteria; phylum Bacillota; class Clostridia; order Oscillospirales; family CAG-272; genus UBA1740. The sequence continues at coordinate 7,167 of JAZQTA010000132.1, forward strand.
TGAATAAAACGGCTATCTTTTTCGATGAAAGCTCGAACACCAATTTCTACGACGCATCTACCGGTAAAAGCGTAATTAAAAATTGCGCGTTCTATTCGCAGAACGGCGCGGCGCTTTTGTATTCCGTTGCGGGTGCAACGCCTAAATTCCAGAATTGCAGCCTTTATAACGTAACGTTCAGCAACGCGGGAACGAAGGGCAGCGTTACCGATAACGGCGAAAACACCACCGAACTTACGGCCACCTACAAGACCGTCACCTTCTTTGACGGCACGACTGCTGTTTACGTTGCCGATACGCTTGAAAAAGCAAAGGCTTTTGTGGAAAATCATCCCTTTTACGGCGAGATCGCACCTTATAACTTCGAGAAGGACGGCGAATATTTCCGCGTTTTTGATCCGATTGAGGATATCGTTGTCGACGATGATCTCAACGCAACCGTGACCGACGTCGGCGAGCCTGTGAAGGTGTACTACACTCTGCTTCTTGACGGAGAAACCACCTACGTTACCGACGGCACGAAGCTGAATAACTATCTTCGCGCGATGGATTACGGCGTGAAGATCACGCTTTGGGAGAATTTCACGGTTTCCACCAATTACGTTAGCGGCCGCAAGAGCATGGAGAAGAATTCCGACGGCACTTACCTTGCTACGGCGTCGGGTACCTTCTATAAGCTCGATCTGAACGGATATACCCTGGAGATGAGCACCAAGGAGTCGAGAATCGAGTCCCATGCGAAGAGCTTCTATATCTATTCCTCGCAGCCGGGCGCAAGACTTCTCGTTCCCAATGCGGGCACGGCATTCTATACCAACAACGGTGACTATAAGATCATCGACGGCAAGGAATACGGCAACACATCGGCGGAATACAAGGCTTCCTCGCTGAAAGAGGTCAAACCGAACGGTACCTTTAATTTGGGAGAAGAGACCGATCCCGGCTCCTCCAAGGCGGGCCCTTACGGCAAGAACCTGACCGTGGTTTGTAAGGCTCTTACGGGTGGTCTTTACGGTGATACGATTCGCTTCTTCGGCGGTACCTACGTGCAGACGGACGATAGCACGGCGTCTATCTTCTTGAACCTCACCAACCGTACGGTAGCGCATTATCATTCCACCTTCGTGATCAAAAATCCCAAGACGAAGCCGATCAATCTGACCAACTCCACCAACCGCACCTTCTACGACTGCACCTTTATTTATGCGGGCGGCGGCGATCCGATCGCGCTCGGAAGCATTTCCACCGTATCAAACTCCGGTGTCAAGGACGTAGATTCGCACTTGAAGTACGGTTATACCTTTAGTGGCTGTAGCTTCTATAATATCCTGCCTATGGTTTCGTATACCTATCCTTATAAGTATACCTGCTATAAGGATGATAATGGAAATGGAGCGAAGGATAGTGCCGAGACGACGGTAGTCAATACCTATACGGGCAATCAAACGCTCACACCTGCGTACAACGGCACCACGCATTACGGCTTCCCCGGCCTGATCCCGACTACGGATCTCAATCCCGCAGAGGATGCGGCGGCATACCTTGCGCACGGCACCTCCGCCACGAAGACCTTGGTGGCAGACGGCGTGACCTATGCGTTTAACGCTGTGAAGATCACCGACACCGCGACCGCGTTGTTGGTTACGCATGAGAACTACGGAACGGAATACTACGTGATCGGTGCGGCGTTGACGCTTTCTCCGGAAGAGATCGTCAAGGTAGAGGGCGCAGATCTTCTCTACGGTGCGTATTACGATTATTCCGGCGTTTCGGATAATATCGATGCAGACGGCAAGATCATCGCCGCCGGCGCGGTAACGATCCCGATCGGCTATCGCCATCGCTCGGCGCTTGCCTTCACCTATCGCAACCTTGTGACGAATGCGCTCGTCGGCGTGATCTACGAGGATTGCGGCGAAACGGCCGAGGGCGTTTTTGAAAAGTTCTACGAGCTCTTTAACGCACCCGATGCAGGCTACGAGATCGTGATGTTTAAGGATATGACGGTTTCGAAGGGCATGGGCTTCGGTGCATACGTTAAGTATAAGGATAGCACGCATAACCGCGATTATTATAGCTCCATGAGACTTGGAAGCATCGTTTGGGATCTGAACGGCACGACCGTGACGGTGGCAGAAAACGTCAGCAATCTGATCTATCTGCACGCGGCAAACTGCGAGCTCTCCAAGACCGATCCCGGCAACGAAACCTTCACGGGCAATACCGTCTTCGGCTTTGAGGGCGTTTCCTCGTCCTCCGGCAACAGCTTCACGCTGAAGAGCTCGAAGGCAGGCGCCAAGATCGTGAACGATTCTCCCTATTATCTCTTCGGTATCGGCGAGGGCTCTTTCTCGCAGCTCATCATTCAAGGCGAAAACCTCACCGTCGATGCGGGTGCGGGTATGGTGATCCGCTCCTATGAGAACGATTATGACAACAACGGCCTTTCTGCCCGCCATCAGATCTACGGCGGAACCTATATCGGCGCAAATGAGAGCGGCGTAATGCAGGTTTCGATGAATACGATCATCGAGAATGCAACCTTGATCTCCACGAGCGAGAGCGCGACGCGCGTGCTTGCTCTGGATACCTACCGTACCGGTAAGATCAACGCGAAGAACTGCGTATTCGTAGCAGAAAACGCAAAGGCCGCGGCAATCAGCGCTACCACGAAGTATTCGTTGGTTCTTGATGGATGTACCTTCTTAAACGTTAAGGCACCTGCGGCGAGCGGCTTCAAAGCATTTACCTCCACGGGCACGTGCATCGCATCGAACGCTTTGGATCTTGCTCTCGTATGCCCCACCGTTCCCGAGGGAATGCAGGCGGTATACGGCTCTGTTCAGGTGAACGGAACGTATTACAGAGCTTGCTTCTATCATGCGACCGAGGGTGACTTCGTGAACGTATACAGAGAAGCAACGAATACCACCGAGGTATGGCTTGCAGACGCCGTATTCGTTTATGACGTGATCAAGGATGCGGACTGCATGCATCAAAAGGACGGAGAGTGGATCTTCGTTTCGGATGCCGAATGGGTTGCTACGCTTGGCGGCGCGGTGATCGAAAACGTTCTTGCACCCGAAAACGTAGGCAAGATCGTGGTTCTCACAACGGTCGGTACGGAGAACAAGCTGTACTTTGTACGCAATGTTGGCGGCGAGATCACCTGCTACTACGGAGATGCCGCGCAGGCAAACTCGGATATGGTGGCGCTTCTCAAATCGATGGGCAACAAAAGCTCTTATATCACCCTCTATTCCAACTTCTCGTTGAAGTTTAATGAGATGCTCACCGCGAAGCTTGGCGGCGTCAGCCATTATCTGGACGTGAATGGTTATACTCTCAAGATTGACAACTCTCACACCTCGTATTGCCTGCTGATGGAGAAAGGAACGCTTTACTTCTATTCCTCCCGTGAGGGCGGTGAAATCGACGCGACGAAGCCCGGCGTCTTTATTGCGGCTCATAGCGACGGTAAGGCGATCCTCGGCGAGAATGCGGAAGACGGAACGGCTTACGGCAAGAATTTCACCGTCAAGGCGCGTTGCATCAGCACCGGCCTTTGGGGCAATGGATATAGCATTCTCGGCGGTACGTACATTGTAGAGAAACCCTCGCAGAATTGCGCGATCGATTGCTCCAGCGGTCTTGTGGATCAGATCAGAAACGCAACCTTTATCGTTTCCGATTTGAAGTATATCTTCGCCGGAATGAAATTCAAAGCTCCTACGGTAAGCGGTTGCACCATTATTTCGACGACTCCCACCAAACTTGGCGACTCTGTAAAGAAAAATACGTCGTTTGTTGATTGCTACTTCTACAATGTCGCTCCCACGGTAACGGAAGGTATGACGGTGACCTACGTGGATTGCTACTTCAATACCGATTCCGACATCGCGCAGGCAGGCGGCTATATCGCTTACACCGGCGCTCCCAAAACACTGACCGTGAAGGGCACGGAATACGTATTCGGTGCGGCATTCGTTGAAAAGGCAAGCCTTATTGATTGGGGCTTCGGTCTTGATAGCGAATACTGGGCAGTCGGCGCTGTGGCAACGCATGCAGACGCTGTGATCGACACCTACTTCCTCTATGCCTTCAAGCCTTTCACTGTGGCGGAAGAAGGCGAAAATGAGGTGGTATACGGTCTGAAGTCCATTGCTTCCGGCATCATGAAACTGGGCCTCAAGCTTCAGAGCAATATCGGCCTTAACCTTTCGCTTTCGGATGCGCTTGGCTTCACGGCGCTGAAGATCGGCGGCGCACCCGTGGATATGAGCAAGCTGGAGGCAAGCGAGGGATATTACTCGCTTACCCATGCGATCGCTCCCAACCTTGCAAATAAGTCCGTT
>JAZQTA010000133.1:0-27617 GCA_045630385.1 Eubacteriales bacterium
GGAAATTTGACCTCTTCTAGGCACTGTACTTCCCTCCTTCATTAAATTATGATATCATAGGTACTCGGAGCTCCTGCTCCGTTAGTGCTCCATTTGCGACTCTTAGCATAAACATCTATATCATCACAGCACGTGAGCACAATTTTGCGTCCAAGGGGTACCTTACTTCTTGGGACGCTTTGCTCCGTACTTGGAGCGGCCCTGCTTACGGTTCGCAACACCCTGGGTATCCAGCGTACCACGAATAATGTGGTAACGAACACCGGGCAGGTCACGAACACGACCACCGCGGATCAGAACAACCGAGTGCTCCTGCAGGTTGTGACCGATACCGGGAATGTAGGAAGTAGCTTCCATTCCGTTGGTAAGTCTTACTCTGGCGATCTTACGAAGTGCAGAGTTAGGCTTCTTGGGGGTAACGGTGGTTACCTTGGTGCAAACGCCTCTTCTTTGCGGTGCGCTCTGGTCGATCTGCTCATTGCGAAGCGCGTTGAAGCCCTTCTGCAGAACGGGAGACTTAGACTTGTAGGACTTTTCTCCACGACCTTTCTTTACGAGCTGGTTAAAGGTTGGCATTCCATATCCTCCTTCTTTAAAGATATAGTGTTTATCTATACAGTCCGAGCGGACGGCATATTCAAAATACCTGCTTTCCAAAAATGGGCATAGATACCCCTATTTATCAGCAGTACAACATATTATAGCATTTTGCAAGAGCAATGTCAAGGTTTTTTTCTATTTTTTTGGCGCCCGCGCATTTTTTTCTCATTTTTTCAAAAACAGAGCCCCTGTATCTTTCATTTTTATAAAAATTGACAAAAGAGCACGCCTCTTCGGAGCAAAGAAGAGAGAGGCACCAAGATAGCACCTCTCAACCGTCTTAATTATTATGTACTCTTTTTACAAAAATATACAAAGCGTCAGCTCTTTTTCCGCTTAAACAAGGAACGAAGCAGCTGCGCAAAATATCCGGGCTCTTTTCTGCGGTTTTTGCGCTTGCGCGCCATCCATTGCTTGAGGCTCGCGAAGCTCAGCTTGCGGCCGCGCGCCTCGCGGCGGTTGCTCTGCTCGTAGGTATACATCTGCACCGTGGCGGCAAAGCGGCAAACAGCGGGATCGGTATAATCCTCGGCAGCCACCTCACTCCACCCCATCTGCTCCGCTAATCCATCGTGCAGCATTGCGTAGAATTCTTTTTTGGCATCCTCCCAAAGCAGATTATAGATCTTAAAGCAGCGGCTCGCCGTCAGATTCACGTAGGAAACCGAGAGAGGCAGATACATGCCGTGCTGCATCAAAAACGCCTTGATGTTGGCATACATTTTAGGCGCTTGTGCGTAATATTTCTTGAAGAGGCGGCCGCGCGCCTGGTCGGAGTACACGCGATGATGGATCAGAATTCCCTCGCACTTTCCGATCCTCTCGGCCAGCGAAAGCGCCGTAACAACGAAATACACGTCCTCGAACATACGAAGATCTTCCGGAAAGGAAAGATTCTTTTCCAAAAGGAAGGATCGGCGGAAGAGCTTACTCCACACGTATCCGTCCGTCATCTGGAATATCTGATCGGGAAAATCGTTTTTGCTTGTAACCCGTCCGGGCGCAAGCAATCCTTGCTCCTCTCCCGTCACGTTCTTGCGGAATTTTGCAGAATCGTTATGGTACAGATCATAATCCCCCACAGCGATATCCAGATCATCCTTCTTCGCGGTTTCGTACATCCGCGAAAGGAAATTCGGATTAAAGAAATCATCCGCATCCAAAAAGGCAATATATTCACCTCTGGCACGGCGCATACCGTTGTTACGCGCCATACCCGGCCCCGCATTGTTCTGCGTGGCAATGCGCACGCGGCTATCCCGCTTCTGATATTCCTTGACAATTTTAAGAGATCCGTCCGTCGATCCGTCATCCACACAGATCACCTCGATCTCGCTCAAAGATTGGTCCAGAATACTATCCATAGCAGGGCGCAAAAACGCCTCTGCATTATAGATCGGAACGATAACCGAAACCTTGATCTCAATCTCAGCCGGCATCGAAACCTCAGGAGCCGCCTTGTCCGTTTCGATCGCAAGCGCTTGCCATCCGGCAACCTCGGTCGGCCGCGCGATCTGTGCTGTAGCCGGCTCAGCTTGCCCTGCCACGGGGGCATTCTGCGCCGTATTTATATCGGTATGCGTTGCATCGTTTTGCTTGATTTCTGCCGATTGCATACATCCACCTTCCCCGCCTCGCGCAATGAAAACGCGCGGCAGTCTGTTTCTTTCATTATTATACATATACATTATACCACAAGAAGCGACGAAAGTCAATCCTTTTTTCTCGCGTAGCGGCGCGACGCGAAAAAAGAGCGGATCGCACAAAGAAAGCGAGAGCACTCCTTGCAAAGCGCTCTCGCTTTTTTTACTTATCCTTCACGCTCTCGCCAAGCGAAAACGCGAAGCATCGGATTCATTTAAAGGGTGGCTGCCGTCAAAGGCAAACCAAGGATTTCGAGGATCAGGCCTCGGCCTCCTCGGTGCTCTCAAGCACCTCCTCGTACTCGTCGCCTGCGGTATATACGGTTTCAAGCTCGGGATCGGGCTGCTGCGCATTGTCCACAATGCCAACGGCGCGATAACGGCCAAGACCCGTACCGGCGGGAATGAGCTTACCGATAATAACGTTCTCCTTAAGACCAAGCAGATGGTCCTGCTTGCCGTGGATTGCGGCATCGGTAAGAACCTTCGTCGTCTCCTGGAAGGATGCGGCGGAAAGGAAGGATTCGGTCATAAGAGAAGCCTTGGTGATACCGAGAAGCATAGGAGCCGCATCTGCAAGACGCAGTCCCTCTTCGCCTGCGGCGATTCTCGCCTCAACCTTTTCATTCTCCTCGCGAAGCTCGAGAATATCTACGGTCGTGCCAACCAGAAGGTCGGTATCGCCGGGATCCTCGATCTTCACCTTGCGCGTCATCTGACGGGTGATACACTCCACGTGCTTATCGTTGATCTCAACGTCCTCACCGCGGTACACCTTCTGTACCTCACGGATGATATAATCGTACACGGCGTCGATACCGCTCATGTGAAGAACGTCTGCGGGGTTCAGGAAGCCCTCGGTGAGCTGCTGACCGCGAACGACCATCTGACCGTCCGCAACCGTGAGACGCATGCCGAAGGGGATCTCATAGGATACCTCATCCTCCACGGGCTCGCTGTGCTCGTTCAAGGGGTTCAGAATGAAGATCTTCGTCAGCTTCTTATCGGACTCAATGCGAACGGTACCGCTCACCTCGGTCACGATAGCGGTTCTCTTCGGGCGGCGTGCCTCGAAGAGCTCCTCAACTCTGGGAAGACCCTGCGTGATATCGGAACCTGCGACACCGCCGGTGTGGAAGGTTCTCATCGTCAGCTGCGTACCGGGCTCACCGATGGACTGCGCGGCAATGACGCCGACAGCCTCGCCGATGCTGACAGGGGTGCCGTGTGCCATATCCGAGCCGTAGCAGTGCACGCATACACCACGCTTCGCCATACAACGAAGAATGGTGCGCACCTCGACCTCCTTGATACCGGCATTCACAATCTCGTGCGCCATGTTCTCGTCGATCATGGTATTGCCGGGAACGATCAGCTCACCGGTCTCCTCGTTGATCACGTCGTTTACGGTGTAACGGCCGAGCAAACGGTCGTAAAGCGTTTCAACCACGGTGCCGGAGGATACGATATCCGAAACAACGATACCGCTCTTCGCGCCGCAGTCCTCCTCGCGAACGATAACGTCCTGCGAAACGTCAACCAGACGGCGGGTCAGATATCCCGAGTCGGCGGTACGAAGTGCCGTATCCGACAGCGCTTTACGTGAACCCTTCGCACCCATGAAGTACTCGAGCATCGTAAGGCCCTCACGGAAGTTCGACTTAATGGGAATTTCAATCGTCTTACCGTTGGTTGCAAACATAAGTCCGCGCATACCTGCGAGCTGACGCATCTGCTTAGTAGATCCGCGGGCACCGGAGGTTGCGATCATGTTCAGAGAGTTGTATTTATCCAGGTTGGCAACCAGTGCATCGGTCACATCCTGGGTGGTTTTGTTCCATACGTCAACGACCTGCTTATAGCGCTCGTCCTCGGAAAGCTCGCCCCAGTTAAAGAGCTCGGTGATCTCCTCCACCTTCTGAGCGGCAGCATCAAGAAGCTGCTTTTTCTGGGGAGGAATGGTCATATCGTAAACAGATATTGACAAAGAGGATCTCGTGGAGTACTTATAGCCCATCGACTTGATATCGTCAAGCACCTTTGCGGCTTCGGTAAATCCATGATATTTGATCGTGAGATCGACGATCTCCTTGAGCTTTTTGCTCGTGGTGGCGAAGTTGATCTCAAGACCGAACGGATCCTCTGCGCGGTTCACGTAGCCGAGATCCTGAGGAATGCGGCGGTTGAAGATCAAGCGGCCGTAGGTCGCATCGATCAGAGCGGATTTCTCCACGCCGTCGATCACCTTCTTCACGCGCACCTTGATAGCGGCGTGCATACCGAGCTGCTTATTCTCATACGCCATCTCCACCTCGTCGAAATCGCGGAAAACGCGGCCCTCGCCGGGCTCGCCGGGATGATCAATGGTCAAATAGTAAGAACCAAGCACCATGTCCTGCGAAGGAACGGTAACAGCCTTACCCGAAACGGGCTTCAAAAGGTTGTTTGCGGAAAGCATCAGGAAGCGAAGCTCTGCCTGTGCCTCGCTGGAAAGCGGAACGTGCACGGGCATCTGGTCACCGTCGAAGTCCGCGTTGAATGCGGGACAAACGAGGGGATGCAGCTTGATGGCACGGCCCTCAACGAGGATGGGCTCAAAGGCCTGGATCGAAAGACGGTGCAGCGTAGGTGCACGGTTCAGAAGCACGGGATGCTCCTTGATCACGTACTCAAGCGCGTCCCAAACCTCGGGAGCAACGCGATCCACCTTCTTCTTTGCATCCTTAATGGAGTTTGCCTTCTGCGTTTCGATCAGGCGCTTCATAACGAAGGGACGGAACAGCTCCAGAGCCATTTCCTTGGGAAGACCGCACTGATAGATCTTCAGCTCGGGACCTACGACGATAACCGAACGTCCGGAATAGTCTACACGCTTACCGAGCAGGTTCTGACGGAAGCGTCCCTGCTTACCGCGAAGCATCTCGGAAAGAGACTTGAGCGGACGGTTGGATGCACCGGTAACCGCCTTACCGCGGCGACCGTTATCGATCAGGGCATCCACGAATTCCTGAAGCATTCTCTTCTCGTTACGGATAATGATATCCGGCGCGTGCATTTCAAGGAAGTGCTTCAGACGGTTGTTACGGTTGATAACACGGCGGTAAAGCTCGTTCAGGTCAGAGGTCGCAAAGCGGCCGCCATCCAGCTGTACCATCGGGCGGATATCGGGGGGAAGAACGGGGATGGTATCAAGGATCATCCACTCGGGACGGTTGCCCGACTTACGGAAGGCCTCAACGACCTCCAGTCTCTTAATGATCTTGATCTTCTTCTGGCCCTGGCTCTCGGCGAGCTTTTCCTTCAGCTCAGCAGAAAGCGCGGGAATATCGATCTCGGCAAGAAGCTCGCGAACGGCCTCTGCGCCCATACCGGCGCGGAAATCATCCTCGTACTTTTCTCTTGCGCTCTGGTACTCCGCGTCGGTGAGAAGCTGCTTCTTCTCAAGGGGCGTATTACCGGGATCGATTACGATATATCTTGCAAAGTAAAGAACTCTCTCGAGAAGTCTCGGAGAAATATCCAGGATCAGACCCATACGGGAGGGGATGGCTCTGAAGTACCAGATATGCGAAACGGGCGTAGCAAGCTCAATGTTACCCATGCGCTCGCGGCGAACCTTCTTCGTGGTCACCTCAACGCCGCACTTCTCGCAGACCTTGCCCTTGAAGCGCACGCGCTTATACTTGCCGCACAGGCACTCCCAGTCCTTCGTCGGGCCAAAGATGCGCTCGCAGAAAAGTCCGTCGCGCTCTGCCTTCAGAGTACGGTAGTTGATGGTTTCTGCCTTCGTAACCTCACCGTGAGACCAAGAACGGATCATCTCGGGAGAAGCCAGACCTATCTTAATAGAACCAAATGCATTTCTTTCCATAGATTTTTATTGTTTGAATCCCCTTGCCGCGCAAAGAGCGCGGCAAGAAGATCTCTTTCCCTTCTGTAAATTATTCCTCGTCAAAATCGTCGGCAACACCCTCGGACTCATCGTAGACGTATTCTTCCTCGTCCTCTGCGTCCTCGTCGTACTCGTCATCATAAGCCTCGTCGTCATCTACATCCTCATCGGAATCCTCGGCCTTGGCATCCACCGCACGCTCAACGTCCTCAAGGCTCGAGAACGTGGGAGTGCTGTCATCCTCGCCGATCTGCGACAGCTCGATCTCCTCGCCCTCCTCGGAAAGCACCTTAATGTCAAGGCAAAGAGCCTGAAGCTCCTTCACCATAACCTTAAAGGACTCGGGAATACCGGGCGTGGGAATGTTCTGTCCCTTAACGATAGCTTCGTAGGTCTTGGTACGGCCGGTCACGTCATCCGACTTGACAGTCAGGATTTGCTGAAGCGTATAAGCGGCACCGTAAGCCTCCAGCGCCCAAACCTCCATCTCGCCGAAGCGCTGACCGCCAAACTGAGCCTTACCGCCCAGAGGCTGCTGCGTTACGAGAGAGTACGGACCGATGGAACGCGCGTGGATCTTATCGTCTACCAGATGGTGAAGCTTCAGGTAGTACATGATACCTACAGTTACGGGGTTATCAAAGGGATCACCGGTACGGCCGTCATACAGCGTTACCTTACCGTCGATCACCTTCAGGTTTTCGCTCTTCATCAGATTGTGGAGCTTTTCAGCATCGTCCACGATAGACTGATCCACTCTCTGCAGATCGGGCTTGCCGTCCTCACGAACGACCTCCATGAACACAGCCTTACCCTTCACGCTCTCACCCTGACGGATATCGCGCGTGTACTTCGCCTGACGGAGAAGCTCCAGGATATCGGTCTCCTTCGCACCGTCGAATACGGGCGTCATGATCTTAATACCGAGGCGGCGGCATGCAATACCGAGATGCACCTCAAGCACCTGACCGATGTTCATACGGGAAGGAACGCCCAGCGGGTTCAGCACGATATCAAGAGGCGTACCGTCTGCAAGGAAGGGCATATCCTCGGGAGGAAGAATGCGGGAAACGACACCCTTGTTACCGTGGCGGCCTGCCATCTTATCGCCCACGGAGATCTTTCTCTTCTGAGCAATATAAACGCGAACCTCCTTGTTTACACCGGGAGCCAGATCGTCGGAATTGGAGCGGTCGTAAACCTTCACGTCTACGACGATACCGTATTCGCCGTGGCGCATACGGAGCGAGGAATCCTTCACCTCTCTTGCCTTCTCACCGAAGATGGCACGAAGAAGTCTTTCCTCGGGCGTCAGCTCGGTCTCGCCCTTAGGCGTTACCTTACCGACGAGAATATCACCGGCACGAACCTCCGTACCGATACGGATAATACCGTCGTTGTCAAGATCCTTCAAGGCATCCTCACCTACGTTGGGAACCTCGCGGGTGATCTCCTGCGTACCAAGCTTGGTATCGCGTGCTTCGATGGTATATTCTTCAATATGAATAGAGGTATACATATCCTCGCGAACGAGTCTTTCGTTCAGGAGAACGGCATCCTCGTAGTTATAACCCTCCCAGGTCATGAAGCCGATCAGAGCGTTCTTACCGAGAGAGATCTCACCCTTCGAGGTAGCGGGACCGTCCGCAATCACACGGCCGGCATCCACGTGCTCACCCTCGGCAACGATAGGACGCTGGTTCACGCAGGTGCCCTGGTTGGAGCGCTTAAACTTCAGAAGATGGTAAACGTCCTTGCGGCCGCTATCGGTGAGGATCACGATTTCATCGCCGCTTGCGCGCTCAACAACACCGCTCTCCTTCGCAACCACAACGGCGCCGGAATCCACGGCAGCCTTATACTCCATACCGGTTGCAACGATAGGCGAATCCGTCATCATCAGCGGCACAGCCTGCTTCTGCATGTTCGATCCCATCAGCGCACGGGAGTTATCGTCGTTCTCAAGGAAAGGAATACAGCCCGCCGCAACGGAAACCGCCATCTGGGGGCAAGCATCCATCAGGTCAACGCCGGCAACGCCGCGCTCTGCATCGAAGGGCTCAACCTCGATGAACTCGGCCTTGCATCTCGCGATAACCCTCTTATTGATAAAGTAGCCGTCCTCATCGGTAGGCTCGTTTGCCTGGGCTACTACGTTGTTGTCTTCTTCGTCCGCAGTGAGGTAAACCACCTCGTCGGTTACGCGGCCGGTCTTCTTGTCTACCACGCGGAAGGGCGCCTTCAGGAAGCCATAGTCGCTGATCTTCGCATAGGAAGCAAGATAAGAGATAAGACCGATGTTAGGACCTTCAGGCGTTTCGACGGGGCAAATACGGCCGTAATGCGTATAATGCACGTCACGCACCTCGAAGGAAGCACGGTCGCGGGAAAGACCGCCGGGACCAAGCGCGGAAAGACGGCGCTTATGCGTCAATTCCGCAAGGGGGTTGTTCTGATCCATGAACTGCGACAGAGGCGAGGAGCCGAAGAACTCACGGATCGCAGTCGCCACGGGGCGGGTATTGATCAGCGTTTCGGGACGCATGTCGTCGTTATCGTGAACGGACATTCTTTCCTTAATATTCTTGTCCATTCTTGCCATACCGATGCGCATCTGGTTCTGCAGAAGCTCACCGACACAACGCAGGCGGCGGTTGCCGAGATGGTCGATATCGTCGGTCACGCCAATGCCGTGCGTCAGGCAAAGCATATAGTTAATGGAGGCGAAGATGTCCTCCTTGGTTACGTGCTTGGGAGCAAGAAGCGCCATATTCTCGCGAACGGCCTTCTTAATGGCGAACTCGCGCGCATCACCCTGATGGCCCTCTGCATCCACAGCCGCGATCAGCTCGTCAAGCACGGAGCGTCTTACCTTCTCGCCAACCTTCACGCCGCAATCGGAAAGATCGTAGCCAAGGATCAGCTCGGGACGAACGGTGTCATTGCCGAATACCTTCACGGTATGGCCGCTCTCGGTGCGCACCCAAACCTCGTTGATGGTGCTGTCCTCGATCTCGATCGCCTTCTCGCGCGTGATCAGCTCGTCGGGCTCTGCGATCACCTCGCCCGTCAGGGGAGAGATCACGGCGGCCGCAAGCGTCAGCCCCTCGATACGGGCGGCAAGCGCAAGCTTCTTGTTATACTTATATCTACCCACGGCGGCAAGATCGTACCGCTTGGGATCGAAGAACATATTGTTTACGAGAGTGATCGCACTTTCAACGAGAGGCGGCTCACCGGGACGCAGCTTCTTATAAACCTCTTTAAGAGCCTCGTCGCGGAAGGAGGTGCCGTTTTCCATTGCGAGCGTTCTGCACTCGTCCTTGGAAAGCGTTGCAACGAGCATATCCTCCTCGCCGAACATGCGAAGGATCGCCTCGTCGGAATCCTCGCCCTCAGCGGCAAGCGCACGGATCAAAACCGTGATGGGAAGCTTTCTCGTCTTATCGATCTTTACGTAGAAGACGCCGGCCATATCGGTCTCGTATTCCAGCCATGCGCCTCTATAAGGAATGACGGTGGCAGTGTAGTTCGATTTTCCCTGCTTATCCACCTCTGCGCCGTAGTAAATACCGGGAGAACGAACGAGCTGAGATACGATAACGCGCTCTGCACCGTTGATAACGAACGTGCCGTTCTCGGTCATGAGCGGGAAATCACACATGTAGATCTGCGCGGTCTTCAGCTCGCCCGTTTGCTTGTTCACGAGGCGAACGCCCACTCTCATGTGTGCATCGTAAGTAACGGCTCTGTCCTTGCATTCCTCCACAGAGTATCTCGGAGTCGAATCCAGCGAGTAGTCGGTAAACTCGATAGAAAGGTTGCCGGTATAGTCCACGATCGGCGAAACATCCGAAAGAACCTCGGGCAAGCCCTCCTTCAGAAACCACTCGTAAGATTTCTTCTGCACCTCAATAAGATTTGGCATCTCGGTCGTCGCTTCGATCTTCGAAAAGCTCTGTCTCACATTCGTGCCAAGCTTTTGGGGTTTAAGCATCATAGATAGAATCACTCCATTCCTGAAAATTTACAAGTTTTACTCCCCTTATACTTTTCCACAAATTTCCAAATTCAGAAAAAAGCACAAGGATTTTGCGGGTTTTTTAGCCATTTTGCCAAGATTTCCCTGAAAAAAGGGCAAAATACCCCCTATAATAAAATGACATGCTAATGCAAATATATATTATATCACAAATTTTTCGTTTGTCAATACCCTTTTGGAATTTTTTTCATTTTTTGCTTGTTGCGCGCTTTTGCATAATTTTGCTTCCGCTTCCCGATTTTCCTACAATAATATCTATAGCATGCGAAATGATAAGAAAAAACGGCGCATTTCATGATAAACGCCGAGAAACGAAAGCGAAAGAAATTTTTATGCAACCAAGCAAAACAGCACTCCGCCGTCCGGTCGCGGCATCGGTTTCCTATACGGTCACAGCAGGCATCGGAAAGATCGCCGCCCTTCTCACACTTCCCTTCTTCACCGCGCACCTCGGTGCGGCGGCCTACGGGCGCTATACACTCTATCTCTGCTACGAGGGACTTCTCTTCTCCGTTCTCTCGCTCGGACTTGGCGGTGCGGCGATCTATCGCGCATTGCAGCAGCACAAGGGCGAGGAAAACCGCTTGCTCGGTTCGGCGTTCGGACTGTCGCTTTTGCTCTGTCTTCTCGCCCTGCCGATCGCCGTGCCGCTTCTTTCCAAAAGACTCTCTGCCGATCTGACAGCGGTGCTCTTTCTGCAGGTTCTCGGCAATGTGGCCTTCACGCTCTACGGTGCCAAATGCCGCTACGCCTATCGCTACCGTCCGCTCTGCATTCTCAATCTCTGCGCGGAGCTTCTTTCTCCGCTTCTTTCCATGGTCGCCCTTCTTTTGCTCCCGATCGGAGAAAGAGCACGCATTTACGTCGGCGCGGCGGTCACGGTGGCGATCGGAGCGTTTTCGCTTTTCTCCATTCTAAAAAAAGGAGTGAAGCTTTTTGATAAAAAAATCTTCCGCTTTCTTCTCACGCTTCAGCTTCCGCTTCTTCCGCATTACCTTTCGCTTGCGCTGATGGCAGAGGGGGCAAGGCTTGCCGTGGAGCGCGTGCTCGGAAGCGAAGCGCTCGGCGCATACGCCGTGGCGCACTCGGTCGGGCTTTGTCTTTCGCTCGTCACCGTAAGCCTTGGCGGCGCGTTTCAACCGTGGGTGCTCCGAAAATTGGCAGCAGGGGAGCAAGGGCGCGTAGCCGAAGCGACCGAGCGCATCGCGCTCCTGCTCCTGACGCTCTCGTTGCTCCCCATCCTCGCCGCGCCCGAGATCTTTTCCCTTCTCGCTCCCAAGGCCTACCTTGGCGGCACGGCCGCCGTCCCCGCTCTATGCTTCACCGTGCCTCTCTCTTTTCTTACCACAGCTCCCATCCTTGCAAAGCTCGGCGCGGGGCGGCGAAGCGCGATCTCGGTCCCCTCTCTCCTTGCCGCGCTCGCCCTGATCGCGCTCTCCCCCTATCTCGCCACCCGATACGGGCTCTTCGGCGCCGCCTTCGGCACTCTCATCTCCTATTTTCTTTTCTTTCTTCTTCACGCCGTCACTCTCAAAAAAGAGAAGAAAATCATAAATGCAAAGAAATGTTTTCTTTTTTGCATATTATTTTCCGTCGTGGGACTGACCGCCACCGTTTTATATCTGCATCCGATGCTGCGGCTTCTTCTCTTTCTTCTCTATCTCCCCACCGCATTTTTGCAGCTGCTTTCCTTGAAATCCACCCTCCTCGAGCCCGCGAAAAAGGCGCGGGCGTAGGTGCTTTTCCCGATACGAAAAATGTGCCGCACGGCCGGATGCTCCCAACGGAAAACCGGGCTATGCGGCGCGTTTTACTTTATTATACGCAATACGCATCGGAAGTGCAATGTCGGGGCGCATCCGCAGTGCATATCCAAACTCGCTATTTTCCTGTTTTCTTTGCTTTTTTCTCTTGCAATTTTCAAAGAGTCTGCTATAATAAATACGGCGTTAAAAGCAAAAAACGCGATTGGATCGGCCGTTTTTTCGTTTTTTTACCGCAAATCGGAAGAAAGGAGCAAGACAGTGGAGGTCTTCGAATACCCCGCGCATACCCTGCCCCGCGTGACGTTCAGCGGAGAGCAGAACAGCAAAAAGCCTTGGCGCAACGTGCGGCGCGTTTCAAACGAATACATCTTCTACTTTGTCGTTGCGGGCGAGATCTTCCTTGAAGAGGATGGCGTTTCTTATCATCTTTCACGCGGCGATTTTCTGCTTCTCGAACCCGGAAAGCTCCATTTCGGAACGAAATATACCGACTGTGCATTTTATTACGTGCACTTTCTGCATCCCGACATAAAAAAGCGCACAGATACAGAGGAAGCGCTTGCCGCCGCTCTTTCAGAAGCACACGCCGCATGGCGCACCTCTGCCGAGGGCGGCCCCTTCCCCACCGATACGATCTCGCTTTACAAGCGCGGTCACGTCGAAGATCGCACAGCGTTCACCAATCTTTGCAACATGCTGGAGCAGCTGCTTTCACGGCAAACGCTGCGCCTTGAACATTTCAACATCCTCGGTGCGCACGCGCTCAGTGAGATCTTTATAGAGCTTACAAGGCATCACGCGCGTTCGCTTTTCAGGAGTCGGACGAGAGGCGAGATCGCCGCGGAGCGCTTAAACTCCGTGCTTCTGTATCTACATACAAACTACATGCGCCCGATCACCTCGGCGGATATTGAAAAAGCGCTTTCCTATAACTTTGATTATTTGAACCAGCTTTTCGCCAAGCACCTGCATATCTCTATTTTCAAGCTGCTTGAAGACATTCGCATGGAAGCAGCAAAGCACATTTTAAAAACGCGATCGCTCAGCATCAAGGAGCTCGCGGGAGAGGTCGGATATTCGGATGAAACGTATTTTTCCAAGGTTTTCAAAAAGCGAAACGGGTGCACCCCAACAGAGTACCGTGAAAGCGGCGCGTAAGCCCACGTTTGACAAAAGCCTTTTGACGGTAACAACCTCGCTCGGAAGCTTGCGCTTTGTTCCCTTGGCAATCCCGATCTTTTTGGAGCTGATCTTCAACCACTTGCTCAGCACGGTCAGCACCGTTGTCCTCAGCGGCTATTCGGACGAGGCCGTGGTTGCCACAGGCTCGGTCAATATTGTTTTCTCTCTCTGCGTTCTTCTCTTCTCCGGCATGTCCACGGGTGCTTCGGTCGTTATCAGCAATCTGATCGGCGCGGAAAAGCTATCGGATGCAAAGAAGATGGGCGGATCCGCCGTTCTCTTCCTCGGCCTGATCGGTCTTTTCTTCTCCGTCACTCTGTTTCTGATCGCGCCCGCGCTTACCACAGCCATGAATCTCACAGGGCTTGTGCGTGAATACGCCATTGCCTATATGCAGATCCGCTCGGTTGCCTTGATCTTCGCCTCGCTGACGAACGTGCTACTTGCTATCATGCGGTGCTACGGCTTCCCCCGTTACACGGTCATGATCGGCATGATCAAGAACGTCCTCAACCTTCTTTGCAGCTATTACGCCGTGTATTATGCAAAAGCGCCGATGCTCATCGGCGTGCGCGGCGTGGCACTCGGTCACATCGTCAGCGAGCTCGTCAGCCTCGGCATCGTCATCATCTTCTTTGCGCGCTTAAAGCTCGGCATGAGTCGCCCCACGGGAACGAGAGCCTTTCTTGCCACGGCGAAGAAGATCCTCGCCATCGGCATCCCCACCTGTCTTTCGAGCGCCGGATACACGATCTCCCAAATCGTGACCAACTCCTTTGCGCAGCTTCTTCCTTGGCCTGCACCCGCGGCGAAGATCTACTGCGCCAATATCCTCAGCTATGCTTATCTTTTCAGCTCCGGATGCGGTCATGCAAATGCCTTGCTGGCAGGGCGCTTGCACGGCGCGGGCAGGCACGAGCAAGCAGACCGATTGAACAAAATGCTCGCGCACGTTACCGTTCCCGTCAATCTTTTCGTATCGCTCGGCATCGTTCTTCTGCGCATTCCTCTGCTTTCCATGTTCACGCGCGAAAAGGAAATCTTCGCGATCGCGCTCGGCGTTTTCCTCGTCGATATTCTCACCGAGCAGGCACGCGCCATCAGCCACGTTTACGAATACAGCCTTCGCTCCACGGGTGACGTAATGCCCACGATGCTGACGACCTTTGCCTCCTGCTGGCTATTCAGCGTAGCGCTTGCCTATATCCTCGCGATCCCCTGCGGCCTCGGTCTTGTCGGCTTCTATATCGGTCTTGCGTTAGACGAATGGACACGCGCACTCTTCACCTTTTTCCGCTGGAAATACCGCATCGCCGTGCTTCAGAAAAAAAGGGCACTATAGCAAAGAAAAACGGTATAATTCTTACATAAAAAACGCACCCGACACGCTTTGCAGCATCGGGTGCGTATTCTTTTTTGATCCGTTCAAATATCTCTTTTCATCTGTCCGAGGAAGAAAGCGCGATTATCCACGGCGCGCATGGTGGCAAGAATGCCGTCCAGGTGATCGTATTCATGCTGTAAAAGCTCCGAAAGATCTCCCTCCAATTTCATGCTCTGCGGCGTAAAATTTTCATCCAGATAGGAGATCACGACGCGCTTATACCTTCGCACCTTCACCATAAGCCCGGGAAAGGACATGCAATCGTCAAGCAGCTCGTAGGTTTCCCCGTCCGGAAAAGAAAGCGTGGGGTTGACGAAAATATAGGGCTTATCCGTATGCATATAAAGTAGCCGCTTTTTAATACCGATCTGCGGTGCGGCGATCGCGCGCCCCGCGCCGTAGGTGCGGCGGTATTCCATGAGCGTATCATGCAAATCCGCAACCCAAGAAGGAAGCAAAGACTTTTCTTCCGCTTTTACTTCTTCACTACGCTCGTAAAGCGAAGGATTGCCAAGCTTTAGAATCTCCTTGATCATAAAAACCTCTTTTATGTAAATATTTATTTCCATTTATGCAATTGGCGGCCTCGTTTTGAGACCGCCATTGCAGGGATTTATCCAAAAAAGCTTATCACTTTTTAAGCGCCGCGCGCTTTGCCGCCTGCATTCTCTTTCTCTGTGCCATATCAAGGATGGTCTTGCGAAGGCGAATGCTCTTCGGCGTTACCTCGATCAGCTCGTCCTCGGTGATGAACTCGATCGCCTCCTCAAGCGAAAGCTGAATGGGAGTGATCAGCGTAAGCTTTTCGTCCGCGCCGGAGGAGCGGATTGCCGTCAGGTGCTTTTCCTTGCAGACGTTGACCTCAATATCATCGGGCTTCGGGTTTTCGCCCACGATCATGCCCGCATACACAGGCGTTGCCGGGCCGATAAACAAGGGGCCGCGATCCTGCGACTGATAGAGTCCGTAGGTGGTGGCAACACCGGTCTCGGAAGCAACCAAGGAAGATGTAAAGCGGGTTTTGATCTCGCCGCGGAAGGGCTCGTAGCCCGCAAGGATCGTGGAGATCAGACCTTCGCCGCGCGTATCGGTCAGAAGCTCGCTTCTGTAGCCGAACAGGCATCGGGTGGGAATGTTGTAATAAAGCTTCTGGCGCGCGCCGTGCAGCTGCATATCCACGAGGTTACCCTTTCTCGCTCCGAGCTTTTCCATAACCGCGCCGACGTACTGCTCCGGCACGTCCACGATCACGTTCTCGATCGGCTCGCATTTTTGGCCGTCGATCTCTTTATAAAGCACACGGGGATTGGAGCAACAAAGCTCGTAGCCCTCGCGGCGCATATTTTCAATGAGATTGGAGAGATGCATTTCACCTCTGCCCGCAACGCGGAAGCTATCGGTGGTCTCACCGTCCGTCACACGAAGGGATACGTCGCGCAGAAGCTCGTTATAGAGTCTTGCGCGCAGGTGACGAGAGGTAACGAACTTACCCTCCTTACCCGCAAAGGGAGAATCGTTGACCGAGAAGGTCATCTCCATCGTGGGCTCACCAACCTTGACGAACTCAATGGGCTCGATGCAAGAAGGCGCACAAACCGTATCTCCGATCGAGATATCCTCACAGCCCGAGAAGCAGACCACGTCGCCCACGGTCGCGTCGGTCACGGGAACGCGCTTCAGTCCGTCATACTGATAGATCGAAACGATCTTCGCAGGGCGGGATTTTCCGTCCGCGGAATGGAAGTTGCAGATCGAAACGCCCTGTCCTTGGCGGATCGAGCCTCTTTCGATGCGGCCGATACCGATACGGCCGACGAACTCGTTATAGTCAATGGAGGAAACGAGAAGCTGAAGCGGCTCCTCCTCCTCGCCCTCGGGCGCGGGCATATATTCAAGAATGGTATCCAGAAGCGGCGTGAGATCCTTGCCGGGCGTGTGCGGATCGAAGGAAGCCGTTCCGGCTCTTCCCGAGCAGAAGAGCATCGGAGAATCGAGCTGCTCGTTGGTGGCATCCAGCTCCAGAAGAAGCTCCAGCACCTCGTCGCCGATCTCGTCAAGACGGGCGTCGGGACGGTCGATCTTATTCACAACGACGATCACGCGGTGATTGAGCGCCAGCGCTCTTTCCAGCACGAAGCGCGTCTGCGGCATCGGGCCCTCCGCGGCATCCACAAGAAGGATTACACCGTTCACCATCTTCAGAATGCGCTCCACCTCGCCGCCGAAATCCGCGTGTCCGGGGGTATCGATCACGTTGATCTTCACGTCCTTATAGTGAATGGCGGTGTTCTTTGCAAGAATGGTAATGCCGCGCTCACGCTCGAGATCTCCCGAGTCCATCACTCGGTCAGCCATTTCCTGATTGTCGCGGTAGATACCGCCCTGGCGTAGCATCTCGTCCACAAGCGTGGTCTTACCGTGGTCAACGTGCGCAATGATCGCAATGTTTCTAAGATCGGTACGCTTCATAAAATTCCTCCTGTTTTCCTCTATTCTTAACGCTTTCTTATTTTCAACTTAAAGATTATAGCACAAATAACAAAAAAAATCAACAACTTTCACAAAAAAACGGTGAAACCTCGAAAAAAAGCAATTTAGGCACTTGCAATGTAAAAAAAAGAGTGCTAAAATAGAAGAAATCAACAAAAAGGAGATCTTTTTTATGAATATCGGATTGCTTCCCCAGGAGCATATGCATACACTTGTAAACGCTTCGAAGCCTGCCTATCATTACGAGGACGGCGATCTTGCCGCTTGGCAAAAGGAGGCAAGAGCCAAGCTCGGAGAGCTTCTCGGCATGCACGAGATTGAAAAGTTTGGCTGCCCCCTCGAATGCGAGATCGAATACGACCGCTATGCAGAGGATCTTGACTGCCGCGAGATCCGCATCCGCTTTACCACCGAGGAGAATGTGACCGTTCCCTGCCACATCTGCATCCCCAAGGATGCAAAGAAGCCGCTTCCCGTGATGATCGCCCTGCAGGGGCACTCGACGGGTATGCACATCTCGCTCGGCCGCCCAAAGTATGAAAGAGACCACGCCACCATTTCGGGCGGTGACCGCGACTTCGCAAAGCGCGCCGTCAAGGAAGGCATCGTTGCCATCGCCATGGAGCAAAGATGCTTCGGCGAATGCGGCGAGGTTGGCGGAACGACCAACTGTGAGATGACCGGGCTTCGTGCCATCATGCTCGGCCGCACCATCATCGGAGAGCGCGTTTGGGATACCATGCGCCTGATCGACCTTCTGGAAAGAGATTTCAAGGATATCGCGGACACCGACAAGGTGATCTGCCTCGGCAACTCCGGCGGCGGCACCGCCACCATCTATGCGGCCGCAATGGACGAGCGCATCAAGATCGCCGTTCCCTCCTGCGCGGTTTGCCGCTACGGTGATTCCATTGCCGCTATGGCACACTGCGCTTGCAACTACGTTCCCCATATCGCAAAATATTTCGATATGGGCGAGCTGTGCCAGCTCGTTGCCCCCCGCTCTCTGATCGTGGTCAACGGCATGGAAGACAATATCTTCCCCATTGCCGGCGCAAAGGCCTGCGTTGAGGTTGCCAAGATCGCCTACGAGAAAAACGGCGCGGCCGACAAGCTGCACCACGTGATCGGCGAAGCGGGACACCGCTTCTATGCGGATGACACCTGGCCGATTTTGCACGGCGAGATCGAAAAACTCTGATCTAACAAGCTTCATAAAAGGAAAAAGGCTGTCACGCTATTGTGACAGCCTTTTTCTGCGCGGGTATCCGCGCGAAAAAACACGCCCCGCAAAAAATCACATGAAAACAAAAAAGTTTTTGATTCCAAGCATGAAATCGTAGGCGAACGAGAAGAAGACCGCTCTCATCACCGGCAAAAATACCAACATAGCAAGGAGCGTGATAAAAATTCCGAAAAGAAGCGAGAGAGAAATCTCCGCACATATCATGCGCCCGACACCGCCGCGCGACATCCCTGACAACCGGTACAAAACGAATTCATCTCTTCGCATACGGTAGCTTTGCAAAAGATTATCAAGCAACGCGATCAGGGCGAAGCCGCAAATGATCGCAATCAAAATGATCCCCGCGCCGATATACACCTCTACCGCCTCCAAGCGAGCATTCCAAAACTCTTCGCCTCGCATCACGGTAGCAAACTCGGTTTTTGTCTTTGTCGATATCTCGGAAAGAAGATCTGCCTCGGTAGCATTTTTCTCTCCATTGGCAAAAACAAGGTTATAATGTAAACCAAAGTATTCATTATCAATCAAAACGACGTTGAGCGTGGAATTCAGTATCTCTCCGATCACCACCTCTATGCGTTTTCCCGAGACATATAAAACCAATACATCTCCTACCTTCAAGCCGGAAAATACCGCCTCGCCCGATGAGATTGCCGCTTGGCTTTCTCGCGGCGGAGAATTGGGACGAAGCCCCTTATCAAAGGCACTCATATCCTCGGCACCCAACGCCATCAAAGGCTTTCCTCTTTCGGTCTCGACCATCTGAAGATATACACGACTACTGCTCTGCACGTTCTCACAACCGCTGACGCCTTGATAGCACTTATCCGTCGCCCCGAAAACGATATAATCCGCATGAAAGGATTTTTCAAAAAAGCTCACGTGCCCAAACCCACTTAACATCAAGGACAAAACAGAAAAAACGACAAACAGAAGCAACGCAAACAGCCGCGCCGAGCTTTGAAGAATTTTCACCGTGAAAATATTCTTTATCGCATACCGCAAGGATGGGAAAGCGGCACGATGCGTTTTCTCCGAACGCGTCTCCCATCGCCGATCCAAAAATTCTGCACAGGCGCGAAGGGCGATTGGCGTGTATACGAAAATCGAAACGATAAACGCGACCGCTGTCGGCAGGATCACGAACGAGCGCATACGCACAGGCAGTAAAAAGGCAAGCAAAATGCACAGCACCGCGATAAGTCCGGGAAAAGGTACAAGCCTTCGCATCATCGGCATTTTAGCCTTTGCTCTGTGCATCATAGGCTCGGCGGCTGTAAAGAGCGCAACCGTCAGCAGCACGGTGGCGAGAATAAAGAGAATGCTCTTCACGGCATCCACAGTGCGGATCCCATCGGATGCATAACGGAAAGCATACCTTGAGACAAAGTCCCGAAGCAAAAAACGTGCACACAGCGTGCCAATCGCGCTCCCTACACCAAAATAAGAAAGCGCCTCCGCATACTGTACAGCATGAAGATGAGATGCACACGCACCCGAAAGCATAAAGGACCTGTTTTCCTCCATTCGCTCGGTAGACAAAATATAAAGACAGCCAAAGGTCACGGCAGCCGCCAGTGCAGAGGCGAGAACGATCGCGATATCAACGAGCAGAGAAAGCGCCTCTGTGTTGTTCTCGCGCGCAACCGCCGCGTTCACCATACTGATCGTTGCATTTTTAAATGCCGGTGCGGAAGCAAGGAGATCCACCTGAATAGGATCCTCCCTTTCTTCATTTTTCTTAAAAAGTCTATCCCAAAACGAGAGTTTCTCCTCTTCGCTTACGAATTCGATATAGAGCGTACTGCAGGGGCGAAATCCGTCCTTCACGGCAGAAAGAAGCAAGGAATCCCCGGCAAGAAGCGAAGCAATACCGCTGTTATCCACCATAACGTCATAGGATTCCAGGAACGGAAGCGGCGAGATGCCCACCACCGTATACGTTTTTTCCTGCCCAAACGCCTTAAGCAAAAGAGTATCTGCACAGCGCAGTCCGTTTTTCTCGGCAAAATCCGCAGAAATAAAAGCAGAGCCGGCAACCGAGGCCTCCGTCAACGCACCGTACTCTGTAAAGGAAAAATCAAAAATGCGGCCAATCTCGGTGAAATCCGTAGCCATGCCAAAAACAGCGGTCTGCGCATCCCCATACACCATAGGAAGCGTAAGCACGCCGGCCACCTCGGCCGTATCCCCCAGCACCGCCTCCGCATCCTTCACAAACATAAAACGCGATTTGGATGCACCGTCCAGTGTGACGGTCAAATGCGACGTGCCGTAGCGCTCGCTCTGCGCGCGATCCGTTTCGTTTCGGAGAAGGAATCCGAGGGAGGAGGCAAAAAGCGCAGTCGCCACAGCCAAAGCCAAAATCCCCGTTATGAGGATCGGTTGTAACGGTTTTTTTCGTATACTGCGGCACAGATGTTTAAAAAACAGCTTCATTTCAATGCCGCTCCGTTTCCCTCTGCTCCATCGATCACCCCATCTACCAGATGAATGATACGCCTGCCATAAGAAGCCACAGTCGAGCTATGCGTCACCTGCACGACCGTGGTTTTCTTCTCGCGGTTGATCCTCGCAAGCAGCTCCATTACCTTCTTTTCCATGCGGCTGTCAAGCGCGCCCGTAGGTTCATCCAGGATCAGAACAGAGGGAGCATATACCAAGGCGCGGATGATCGCAACACGCTGGCATTGCCCGCCCGAAAGCTGATGCGGAAACTTTTTGAGTAGTGGTGTAACCTCCAGCTCTTCAGCCAAATATTGCGCGTACTTTTGCGTTTTTTCGGAAAGCTTCTTCCCGAGAATCGTCGGCAAAAGCAAATTATCATTTACATTTAATGTAGGTATCAACTTATAAGACTGAAAAACAAAGCCCATCCTATCGCATCGAAGGGCGGACAATTCCTTTTCCGAAAGTGCGCCGATCTCTTTGCCATCCCAAAGCACTCGTCCTCCTTCGGGTGTAAGGAAGCCACCCAAGATGGAAAGAAGCGTGCTCTTTCCGCTACCGCTCTCTCCCATAACGGAAACAAATTCTCCATCCTGAATTTCAAGCGAAATGCCCTTTAAAACGCGCTCGCCGTTATAGCTCTTCTCAATATTCTCTATCTTGATCACTTTTTCATACCATAGGAGAGTGCAGGCGAAATGCCGAAAACGAATCTCTCCCAGCTTTCATAAAATGTTTCCTTTTTGATACTGCCGCGAAGCGCTTGCACCGTGATCGGCGTAAGGCTTTCGGCATACGCGGCGTAGTCATCTCCGAAAATTGCAAGTGCCGCATTGTGATAATCCTCTTTTTTCAAGGAAAGCGCGCCGATGCGGGAAAGCTTTTCCCACTCCGCGTCCGTAAATCGCGCCACCGTATGCGCGAGCGCGGCTTCATGCGCTCCGCTTCGGAAGAGTGCGATCTCCTCTGCCGCCAGATGCGAAACCGCCGCAACGCCGAGCGCAAATACGTCGTTCGATATTCCCGCAACTGCCGCAAGATCACCGTTCGCCTTCGCGGCAGAGGCCAGACGAAGAAAATACGAACCGTTTTCGCTCACCTCTTCGGGGATTATCTTATTGAGAATAAACAGCCAGCCCTCATCGCCGATATTGACCTCTGAAAGCTCCATGCTGTGGAGAAACGCCAAGATCTCCTCATCGCTGAAGGACTGCATCTGCTCGGATTCCAATGCACCGCCAAAGAAAAGCTCTCCAAACACAAACACCTGCGAGAGAACCGCCGCAAAGGCTTCTTCTCCGATCTCCGCCATTATGGTTTGCTTTTCCTCTCGCGCCGCCTCAGCCTGCCTTCGAAACACTTCCTTCTTGTACTGTGTATATTTTGCCATGGCATCCCTATAGCGATAATCGCAGGAATAAAGAAGAAGGTCATAAATAATCGCCGCAATCGTTTCACCGTCGAAGTGAGAGGTCAAGCAGCGATAGAGCACCGCCATCTCGGAAAGGCGCTCCCCCTCGCCTTTCGAATATGAGGAAAGCTCGTCCACCACCGCTTCGCCGTGCGTACCGATAGCCTCCAGCACAGCAATATAAGAAGCTTCCTCGATCGGATGCTTCGCCGTGATTTCCGAAATTTCTGCCGCCACGGTGCGGTAATGCGTTTTTAACGACGGTGTTAAAAACAATCCGCTATTTTGCGCATACCGCAAAATCAAAGGATAAAAAACCTCCTCCGCGCGGGCAACCGTTTCCTTGCTATATGGCGCAAAGCCTCCGGGGGTGATCACAATTCCCTCTTGCTTGATCACGGGCGGCAAATTTTCCCGCCCCGCGCATCCGCCAAGGGAAACGATCGGCACAAGCGCCAAAAGAAGCGCCAAAACGCGTGTGAGAATATGTTTCATTTTTTTCGGCGCTCCCTTCCTATAAATAAAAATAACAGGCTTCAATAAAAGTATTATATCACGCCATCGCGCCAATAGCAAGACCTTATATAAAAAAGGAAATAAAATATCGAAATATCATTCGTGTCCATAAATGCAATGCTTGCAAAGAAAATTGACAAAACGCAAGTGGAAAAAGCTCCCTTGTGCAAAGGAGCCTTTTGCTTATACAGTCTCGATATTTCTCGGCAAATCGGAATTTGATGCTTCCTTGTTCAAAACGCTTACCGGACGAACAAAGTTAAGTTCTTCAATCACAACTTGACCGATCAGCACGTCACCGTACTGAAAGGTATGGCGAGTCGGCATTTTACCGCCTTCTCATTCCACAACTTGGAATATGTTTTTATATACTCCAACAATTCTTGCGGGCCGATCTTCAACTATGATCTTCGGATGTGTTCTGCATACGCTGATATGTATATCGGGATTGTTTCTATACAGTTTCTCAATGCCGCTTTTTATCTGTTCTATGTAATCCATTTTCCACCTCAATCATAAAAATAGGCCGTCCGAAAAGACTCGGACGGCTTTCTTTGTCAAGCGAAATATTCGCTTATGTCGGTCTTGTCGTTCAATTGCTTTCTGACACGAACGATAATGGACGCATCTTCCTGCTCCTCGACAGACACGATTCTGTAACGAGTCTTATTCTTCTCAAGGTCTTTCTTGTATTTCTCGACCTCTTCACGATTGTATATGAGTTGGGATTCCTTGCTGAAACCGCAATCTTCCTTCTGCAAAAATACAAGCGTTTGAAGAATACACCCTGCTTTTACACGCTTCATTATATGATCCTCCTCGCTCGATGTCGCGGCTCGGGCAGAACCGACGGAATCGTAATGCAGAGAGGAGTGAGCGAAACACATAGTTTGAACATACCTAACTGCCGCAGATATGAACAGGCTACATCGCTCTCTTGGTAGAATTTCTACGGCTTAATTATACCACAATTTCGCAAAAAAATCAAGCGAATGGTGTTGAATTTTTATTATATTTTTTTCAGATCGCTTGTAGATTTTCATTCTGTTTCGTCTACGGCGGTATCCTTCAATGATTTGAAAAACGCGATCGTCAATGCCATTGCCACGATCATTGCAAGCAGGTCAGCTGTGGGCGCGGCAAAGAGGATCGCCTCCACGCCGCCGAACACGGCAGGATAGATGATGATCAGCGGAATGAAGCATACGATATCACGGATCATCGAGGCCACTACCGCGCGGATAGGCTTGCCGACCGCTTGGAAGAAGATCGACGTCATCTTGACGATACATGTAAAGGTGACGAGGCAAAGGAAGATGCGGAAGGTCTTTTCACCAAACACCCAATAGTCCTCGGGATTGGGAAGATTGGTAGGTGCGCCGAACATACCGACTACGGCACGGGGCGCAAGCTCAAAGAGCGCGGTGGATGCAAGACCGATCACAGCGGTACAGAGAAGGATCTTTTTATAAAGCTCTTTGACTCTGCCGTAGTTCTTTGCGCCCATATTGTAGCTGATGATAGGTTGACATCCGAGAACGATACCGACCACAAGGTTGATGACAACGGTAAACACCTTACTCTCAATGCCGATAATGGCAATCGGGATATCCACGCCGTACTGCGACATTGCACCGTACTTTGCAAGAAGGATATTACAAGCGAGAGAGATAATAACAATGGTCATCTGTGTGATAAACGAGGACACGCCAAGCTGTAATGCTCCCTTGAATGCCTTAAAGCCCGGAATAAAGCTCTTGAGATTTAACTTGAAGGTCTTGGTACGGAAGAAGTACACGAGGGTGATGATGAAAGAAACGGTCTGACCGATAACGGTCGCAAGAGCCGCACCGAACATTCCCCATTTCGTGCCGAAGATGAACACGGGGTCGAGGATGATGTTTGTCAGTGCACCTGCGACCATAGATGCCATCGACCACGCAGGGCTACCGTCCGCACGGATGACGGCGTTCATCATATTAGAAAGCATATAGATCGGGAAGAATGCAAGTATCAGATTGAAGTATTCGATAGCGTAACCGATACTGTTGTCCGATGCTCCGAACAAACGGAGTAGCTGCTCCTTAAGAGGATAGAAGATCGCCATCAGCGCAAGTGCGGAAATCAGAGTAACGACGATACCCGTTCCGATTGCGTTCGTGGCGTTTTTGGTGTCTTTTTTGCCTTGACAGATGTTCAGATAGGCGGCGCATCCGTCACCGAAGCACCAAGCGAATGCCTGCGCTATGATGAAGATCGGGAATACAACGCCGGTTGCTGCATTACCAAGTGCGGAAAGCTCACTGTTGCCAATGAAGATTTGGTCAACGATGTTGTAGAGCGCGCTGACAAGAAGTGAAAGCACGCAAGGAATAGAGAATTTCAGCATCAGCTTTGAAATTTTCTCCGTTCCCAAGAATTGCCCAGACTGTTCTTGATTCATAAAGTCCTCCAAATATTATATTTTTGGAGTCTTTATCAGAGGAAAGCTCCCGAAAACTACGCCGATCCCGCAAAAAAACAGCGCGTAGAATCTCGTCGTGATTCTACGCGCTTTGGCTGTTCGACCTAAATATTATATCATAAAAATCTGCTTTTGTCAAAGGCACTTTTTCACAAAAATCCAAAAAGTTTTCGCCGTAAAAGAGGATTTTTCGGCAAAAAATCCATTTGCATTTTTTGAAAATTTGTGATATAATTTATGTAGTGCGTAGCCAAAAGGCGTAAGTCCAACTTGAAGGACTTACGCCTTTTCTTGCTTTATAGGAGGTATTAGAAATGGAAAAACGAAAATCCCAAGCCGAGCGATGCGGCATCACGTAATGCTAATTGTATCGACCTGATTTTTATATCAAGACCTCATCTTCGCCGTGACTTGGCTTGATAAACATTACAAAGTAAATCGGGAGATAGGTTACCTTTCCAACGTTTTTAATTTCTCTTTCGTTTGATAAAACATATCCACACTT
Source organism: Eubacteriales bacterium (assembly GCA_045630385.1). Classification (GTDB taxonomy): domain Bacteria; phylum Bacillota; class Clostridia; order Oscillospirales; family CAG-272; genus UBA1740. The sequence goes on from JAZQTA010000133.1 coordinate 25,590, forward strand.
TGCCGGATATGAATCGTTATTCAAAAAATGATTCAATGCACTGTGAATTGTATAATCTCTTCCGCTCTTTACTTCTATCGGTAGAATCGAAAGATTATCAAAATCATCTACCAGGAAATCGACCTCGCCACGATTTCTGTTGTCATAGTAGAAAAGCTTATGACCGAGTGCTTTCAGCTGACCTGCTACAGCAGTTTCGTAAAGCGCACCAAGGTTTATTGAACGAACATCGTCAAGTATAGCCTTTGCGTTGTTTTTGAACAAAAGACCTGAAAGCAAGCCAACGTCATTCATGTAAAGCTTGAGAAGATTTTTATCTTCTGATTGCACGAGCGGAAAAATTGGATTCGCAATTGCTTTAACTTCAAGTGCAATGCCGGAGCTTGTTAGATAGTCAAATTCATCAGCATAATTTTTGAATCTCTTTCCGACTATGCCTTCTATATCTTTTGCAACTATTCGCTTCTTGGTATTCTGCATAGTCGAGGGGAGCATATCGTATATACGCTTGATTTTTAGTTTGTTTTCGCTGTCGTATTTTGATGCATCTTCACCGTAAAATCTAATGATATCTTCCTGTATCTTTCGAATAGCTACAACGTTTCGGGTTCTCAAAAATTCATTTACCGCATCAGGAAGACCGCCAACTATCAAATATTTCTTGAATAGATCGAGCAGTTTTTCGTGCATAGCCTCGTCGAGTGATTCGCGAGATAAAAACTTGTTTTCAAGAGTAGAAATTGCATTAGTAGAAAATCCATTTGCAATCAGGAACTCCTCGAAGTCAAGTTGATACATTCTCTTGATCTCGATAGAACCAATAGGAATAGATCCGGTATTAGCAAGAGTAACACCTAAGAGTGATCCGGATGCGATATAGGTAAACTTATCATCTTGCTTTAAGAATTTAAGAAGCGTAATAAACTGAGGATATTCTTGGATTTCATCAAGGAAGATCAATGTGTTCTTCTTATCCTTCATTTTAGCACCGGCAACAGTGCTGAGTGTAAAATAGAAATCCTCTACTGTATTAACGTTCTCAAAAAGCTTGTTGCCTTCTTTATCTTGGACAAAGTTAATTTCAATATAATTATCTTTGAAAAGATCTTCACCAACCTTGCGGATTATATATGATTTACCAATCTGTCGAGCTCCGTCAATTACGAGAATCTTATTACTATCGGAAGTCAAATATTCTCTAATAAAGCTCTCAATTTTTCTAAAAAGCACGAGTGCAAACCTCCTATGAAACATTTTTCAACAATATTATAGCATAAGATTTTACACTTTTCAATATCTTTTATACGTTTTTATAAACACTTTTCAATATTTTAACTTTTTTTCGGGGGGCGCAAGCGCAAAAAACACCACCCTATGGCGAGCCTGCCGCAGAGCAGGTCGCCAACTATGATCGCCTTCGGCAAGTTATGATGCACCTACGGTGCAGCTTGAAGTATCAAGGCGATCATATCATAACGTTTGCGAAGCAAACCCATAACGGTCGAGCATAAAAGTTGCACAGCAACTTTGCGAGCCTCATAACTCATAACTAAAAATAGCATCTGAATTAAAGACGCGTACGGGTAGACGCCTCGCCTGCGAGGTCTCCGCGGGAGACGGCGAGGCTATTGTCCGAACCCAATTCGGGGCGCAACGCCCCGAGTGGGTTCGAAAGCGCACGGGGCGCAAACGCAAAAAACACCACCCTGTTCGGGTGGTGTAAATACAAAGTACGGGTATTTCATTCAAGATGAATATACCCTCGCTTGCCACTCGTGAGCAAGCTTCCGGACGGCTTCGCGGGGTATGCGAACCCTATTCGCGCAAACCGCAAAGGTGAGCTTACTGTACTATGAATATTCAAAGCTCACAGATCTGCGGCAGCCTATGCGCGAGTGGGTTCGAAAGCGCACGGGGCGCAAACGCAAAAAACACCACCCTGTTCGGGTGGTGTAAATACAAAGTACGGGTATTTCATTCAAGATGAATATACCCTCGCTTGCCACTCGTGAGCAAGCTTCCGGACGG
>JAZQTA010000134.1:0-8502 GCA_045630385.1 Eubacteriales bacterium
TTATCTATATATTTTTCAATATTACCTTTTTCGCTTGTTACAGGCAAGATAAAATATTTTTCCAATTCTTCTCTGCAACGATCAATATAAGTAATAATGTCATCTCCGGATGTGATTATGATAGGCTTATGAATTTCGTCCTTATAATTGCTGATGAGATAGTTATAACCATCTTTGATAGATGCCGTTTCAATATATTTTGGGCAGTATTTACTGCTTGCTGCAATCCCCTTGTGCCCTTTAATCAAAAAAACAAGATCAAGATCACTGCTTCCTAATTCACGCATCAATCCAAGAGTATTAAAACCATCAACACCCCATACAATTACCTTATTTTCAACTTTATTCAAGATCTCATCCTCGCTTTATCAAAATAAAAACATTAGAATTCAAAGTTTTGAAATCAAGTCTTCCGTTGTGCAAACAGAAACATTTGCGTTTTTATTGAAAATATTGCAAATTCTATCGAACTTTTCGGCATCAAAATACCAATTATCCCGACCATATCCGGGATCGTCTTTTGAAATTACACTATGAAACATAAGAATAATGCCTTCGCCTTCTTTGATATGCTTCACAAATTCAACAATTTGTCTTACCGTAGTATATTTTGTAACAGCAACCGACATTAGAAGGCGCGCACGTGAATCTTTAATCACGTTTTTTCGATTCAAATATCTAAAAAGCCAAGAACTATGCGTTTTTCTCTCAATGCAAGTCAAAAAAGAATACAAAAAGCCTTCTCTTTTGATCTTAACACCTGATCGCACATAAGATAAAACGCCTTCGTCCACCAAAGAAAAAAATTCGCTTCCATTCGCTTCAGTGATATCAGAATTCGGACTTGCAAAGCCGATGCATGAAACATCAATCCCCATCCGTTTTAACGCGTCAATATTATCAAGCACATCATCCTTCTTATTCAGATGCAAATGACCGTGACATGCAATTTCAACTCCATTCTGTTGCATCTCGACCAAATGCTCTACCTCGACGCTTTTGTTATCGGCACTTTTGAAGCAAGTATATTTTTCAGGATGCTCGACAAAATCTGTGCAAACATTAAGAGTAAACGGCATATTATATTTTTTAAGTATGGGGTACGCCATCGTATACGTATCGAGCCTTCCATCATCGAAGGAAAAAACTACATATTTTGGCATCACGACCTCCAATTCCATTTTGTCATCTTTATTCAATACCCCAATCTTTCAAGCAGTCACATTTTCAAAAATTTCTTTATTTTCTCTTTTGAGATTGGGAATCGTATTCACTTTCTTCTTATAGAAGGTTTTCTTTATAACACCATGAAACATATTATTGCATACAAGGATAAAAGAAAAAAGCGCATTATGCCCTAAAACGTCATGGTAAACTTTGTAATGGTATTTAATAAGCTTTTTAATCGGAACAGTGGATAAAGATCCTGTATGCCTAATATAATAGGACAGAACTTCCGGATAAAGATGCGCATCACATTTTTTCAACGCAAACAGCCAAAGTGCGTAATCGTTTCTTTTCTTTATATCGGGGATCTGCAAGACACCAAGCTTTTCTCTGTTGTATATCACAGTGATAGTGGAGAAATAGCAATAGTTATACAATTTTCTAAGCGTTACTTTTTTGGGTGAAACGCGAATAAAATCTTCCCACGTACCGTCATTGCAAACGCGGTAATACGTGTATGTAAAATCATATTCATTCTCCACCATAAATGCAAGCTGCTTCTCTAACTTCTCGGGTTCCCACACATCATCGCTATCAAGAAATGCCATCCACTTCCCTTGTGCAACTCGCAAAGCATAGTTTCGGCTGATTGCCGCACCGCTATTTTTTTCGTTTTGAAAAATTTTGATGCGCTCATCTTCAAACGCGCGAACCAAGCTGAGCGAATTATCCGTTGAACAATCGTCAACAAAAATAAGTTCCCAATTCTGATATGTTTGCTCAAGAACACTCTGAATTGTTTCTTGAACGTATTTTTCGGAATTGTAGTTCGGCATTATAATCGAAACCAGACCATAGTCAGCAATAGAGGTCTTTTGATCTTGCGTTTTTTCAGCAACAAGCATTGTTTTAATTCCTTTACACAAATTCTTTTTCTCTTTCTGCTTCCATGGGTTCAACCGCTTCGGCGGTTTCAACTTCGGCAGGGGGAGCTTCTTCGCAATTCGGCTCCTCGATCACGCCCTCGACGATGCATTCATTGCTCCAGACCTTGGAGAAGGTCATGAAGAAGATCTTGATATCCATCCAGAGCGAGAATTTTTTCAGATACTCTGCATCAAATTCGGCCTTTTTCGCTGGGTGCGCGGCGAGAATATCGCGGCCGTTGACCTGCGCCCAGCCCGTGATGCCGGGGCGAAGCTGATACATATCGTAGCTCTCGCGCGCATCGTTCAGCTCATGCTCACATGGCTGAGAGGGACGATAGCCGATCAGACTCATTTGGCCGGCGAGAATATTGAAAAACTGCGGCAGCTCGTCAATGGAATATTTGCGGATAAAGGCGCCCACCTTGGTTATGTAGGAATTCACTTCCGCATACTCGTATCCCGCTACGTCGTGGCGCGCTTCCTGGGACATGCTGCGAAATTTGATGAAATTAAACAGCTTTCCGTTTTTTCCGATTCTCTTCTGAACAAAGAATACAGGCCCCTTGGAATCAATTTTTATTGCAATCGCAACAATTAAAAACAAAGGTGAAAGAACAATAATGGCGCCTAAAGCAACAAAAAAATCAATAACTACTTTTAATAATCGATATGTTTTTTGCCAAGGGCTGAGTTTATATGTCCTTGTGTTTTTCATGTAATGCTCCCCACTTTTCTGCCAAAATCGGCACATACAAGTAATATTGTAACATAAAATAATATAAAAAGCAATATTTTTTGTAAAATATCGTAAAAAATTATAAAATATGATATTCCTTTCAAAACAACAAGCAAAAGCAAGTTATCAAAAAAACGCCAACCTTTCGGGTTGGCGTTTTTTTTGCGGTTTTAGACGCCCTTGCGATAAAGGACGTAGGAATAGATGCAAGGAATGAAGACCATAATGCCCGAAAGCAGAATCGCCGGCCAAAGAAGGCCGAAAAAGCCCGCGGCGATCATCAGCAGGCCCGAGACCGTCCAGACGCGCCCGGCAAGGCGGTGGGTGCGGTTCCAGTTTTCCTCGCTATGCAGCGTCCACGGAAGCTTGATGCCGACGGTGTGGCTCTGCTCGCACTTGGGAAGATAGTTGCCGACAATGGCAAAGACCAGACCGAGGAGGATCGGCAGAAAGGACTCTACGCGCACGTCCTTGCCGAGAGCCATGCAGTACATCAGCGCGTGCATGAAAACGGAGATCGCGGGGATCAGCCAAAGCACCAGCTGCATGACCTTTGGCGAATGGTTTTTGTTTTTCGGATCGGCCGAGGTGACAAAGGCGCAAAGCCAATGGAATGCAAGCATCACGCACGGCATGACGAAGACCGCAACGGCCTTGGATGCATATCCGTCCACCTCGCCGGAAAAATTCCAATGAAACGGCATGCGCGCGGGCAGACGATTCCAAAGGATCACGCCCGCCACGATCGGAAGCAGCGTTACGATCGAGGTGAGGATCAGAAGCTTTAAGTGTTTTTTAATCATTTTTTTCTCCCTTCAAGCAAGATATCCAAAGCAGAACCTCTTCCAGAACCGAGGCGTTCAGCTCGTAAAAAATGAACTTCCCTTCTCGCTTGTCGCGGATCAGATCCGCTTCCTTCAGCACAGAAAGATGCTTCGAGATCGCCGCATCGCTGACCGAAAAACGCTCCGATATTTCCCCCGCCGAGAGCCTGCCGCCCTTCAGCATGCCGAGGATCTCACGGCGCGTTGGATCCGAAAGCGCCTTGATGGTTTTTTGAAGTCCCACGGATATCGCTCCTTTCATTTAACCTTTTGGTTAAATATAGTATAGCGCATTTTTTTCGCTTTGTCAAGATTTTTCTTGAAAAATCCGTGCCGACGTGCTATAATAGTAGCGAAAAAAAAGCAAGGAGATTTTTTATGAAGCTTGCAACCACCACGGGCGACTTCGCCCGCTACACCAGCTCGCAAACCGAGGCAATGGCACATATCCGCGCGGCCGGATTTTCCTATGCGGATTATAGCTTCAACGTGGACTACAAACGCGGAAGCGGCATTTTTGGCGAGGACTATCTTTCCTATTTTGACGAGGTCAATCGCGTGCAAGCAGAGCTTGGTCTTACGCTCGTGCAGGCGCACGCGCCGATGGGCGATCCGCTCTCGGATCCCGACGGAAAATTCCTTTCGGACACGCTTCGCTGCGTGGACGCCTGCGGCGCTTGGGGGATCAAAAACCTCGTGGTGCATTCGGGCTACGAGCGCGGTCTTTCGCGCGAAGAAACCCTGCTTCGCAACCGCGATTTCTTTCTTCCTCTTTTGAAAAGAGCCGAGAAATACGGCGTGAACATCCTCGTGGAAAACTTCAACAAAATGTGCATCGACGGGCTGTACTGGATCGACAACGCGACAGATCTTCTTGCCATGGTGGAATGCGTGAACCATCCGCTTTTCCATGCGATCTGGGACGTGGGGCACGCGAATATGCAGGAAATGGGACAGGACGAGGAGCTGAAGCTTCTCGGCTCGCACGTGCGCGCTCTGCATATCCAGGACAACATGGGGGACGACGACAACCACCTCTGCCCCTTCCTCGGCACGCTGAACCTCGACGCCGTGATGCATGGACTCATGGAGATCGGCTACAAGGGCTACTTCACCTTTGAGGTGGGAAGATTTTTCGCTCCCGCCGAAAGAAGAAGGAAATTCGACGCTGACGAAAGACTCCTGGATGCGCCGATCGAGCTGCGCGATGCCTTTGAAAAATATCTCTACGCGCTTGGAAAATGCGTGCTCGAAAAATACGGTTGCTACGAGAAATAAATCATTTTGCAAATTTATGTTGTCATTTTAGCATAAAAAACGCCTGTGATGTTAAAACACAGGCGTTTTTTTGTTTTTCTTTTTTAATCGTGTTTTTATCCAAAAGTCACGCATCGGCGGGATCGACCGACAGCTCTGCGCCTTCCTCCGAGGGGGAGGCGGGCAAGATCTCATGCACGAAAGCGACGTAGACGTATCCCTTGGTCACGATTTCTCCGTTGGTCGCGGAGAAATAGATACGGTAGGTGCCTTCCTCGATCGAGGCTTCCTCCCCCGTCAGGGCAGTTGCCGCCATCGTTTCGGGATCGACCTTCTCGATTTTCTGCTCGGAGGGAATGCCGTACACGAAGGCAACCTCCGCCATTTTCTCATAAAATTCGGCATAGGAGGTTTCGGGCGCACCGTAGATCACGGCGACCGCATCGGCCGTTTCGGAATAAACGACCTTGGAGGCACCTGCCTCGATCACGACCTCACCCTTGATATTACCGCCCTTTACCGCTTCGCCCGATGCGACCTCGATCGGGATCACGGCGGGAGCGGATGCGCGGATCCCCTCGGCCGTTGCAATATAAGCCACGAGCTCATATTCGCCCACAGAGAGAAGCGGAAGCTGCAGCGAGATGCTCTCTGCCGCTACGGTGAACGCACCCGCGCCCGAATAAGCAACGGGAGCCGTTTCGCACGCGAGGTGAACGAGGTTACCGCCCGAAAGAGAGCGCAATGCAAACGCGACCTTATAATTCTGATCCTTCACGAAGAGAAGCGTATCCTCCACCGTAAGAGAGGCGCTTGCGATCGACACGGTTAATCCGATTGCGTTCACGGACTGCACAGAAAGCGTCTTGACCGCCGCGAACTGCATCAGAAGTGCGGCTTCCTCGCTTTGCATCTGAACCTTGGGGAGATTTTCGTATTCTTTATACATATCCTCATAGGAATCAAAGAGCGCGACCTCGACCGCAACGCCCTTTAACGCATTTTCCACGGTGTCCACCGCGTGACCGTTCCAGCGCAAATATTTGCGCATTGCCTCGAATTCCTCGCTTGCCAGATCCGCAAGCGCAAAGACGTGCGAAAGATCGTATCGGGAGGTAAAGCCCCATTCCTGCAACAGCACGAGCAGATCCGCGCGGCAACGCTCCTTGCTTGCTCCCGAGATCGTTATCATCACGGCGCCTTCCTTGCCAAAGGCGCTTTCCGTAGCACGAATGCCGTTGATCTGCGCGATGCTTCCGCTCGCAAGCGTAAACTCACCGTCCATTTCCGAAAGAAGCCTTCCATCCGAAAGCTTCAATTTCCCGACGTTTCCGCTATCGATATCCACAACACCGTAGTAGCCCGAAAACGCGCCGAGGTTGATCTCAAAGCGCATCGCGCTCTCATCCTCGGTGACCGTCAGAATATCACAGCTCTTATCGGGTGAGGTGATCTTGTAGGTAACCGAATTCATCCATTCAATGAAGCTGTAGCTCGCCTGATAGCACACGTCATCCTTCAGGATAATGAAGCAAGGATCAAACGGCGAGTCAACCCATCGCGAATCGTATATGCAATTGAATATTTCCCAATATTCCTTATCGTTATTGGCACAGATGCCCTGATAGCGCGCGCCGTCATCCATTTTATAAAACATTTCGTAGCGCTTACCCGCAACGTAGAGGAAACGAACGTCGGCAAAGGAGGAGCGCTCCCAAACCTCGTAAACGTCGTCACCGACCTCGTTTGCGTAACGGCGGCACATAAAGGCCGAGTCATGCTCCGCATCGCGGCTGAAAATGATCTCGAGATCCTCCTCCACGTGCAAAAGCAGCTCGCCGTACGCCGGGGTTACCACCCACGTATCAAGAATGCGCACGTGCGTTTTTACGTAATCGATCATCCCCGCCGCCTTTTGCGCATTGCTCACGATGGAATCCGTGGTGCTTTTGAACTCCTCGCAATTACGGCTGATCGCATCAAACTCGGTGATCTCCTTTCCCGAGGAGGAAAGCATCTGCGCGCCGAAGGACGCCTTTGCATCCGCGCGAGCCGTGAGATGCCGCACGCCGCGATTTGCCTCGGCGCGTTCTGCCAGCGTACGCATGGTCTGCACACCGCTTTTAAAGATCGAATCCGTACTGCCGATCATTTTTCCGGCCAGGCGGGTGCCCGCAAGCAAAAGCTTCAAAACGTCCGTACCGGTAAGCCCCTCGGGAATCGTAACAGTACCCTGCTGCTGACCGGGCTTCTCTTCCCCGGGGCGCTGCTCTCCCGGTAGCGGGGAGGGCTGCGGCCCACCGCCTCCGGGCGGCGTTATGCCGCTTGGATCTTTTTTACCGCCGCAGCTTATAAGCATGCCGAGAAGCAGACAAAGCACCGAAAAAATCGCTATTATCCTTTTCATAGATGTTCTCCTTAATTTATAGGTGAAAATATTATAGCATTTTTTCCCATTCATTTCAATTGAAAATATACAAAATTTTCGTGAACGTTTTGCGAAAAACTATGCATTTTGACTATCTTTTTTTTAAAAGATAAGCGTGACACCTCTTGCGGCAAGCTCCTCGCATATATCCGCAGAGGGGCGCTCGCTCGTTACGATATAATCCGCAACGGAAAGCTCCGAAATTTTAGAGAGCGCGCTATGCCCGAACTTCGAACGGTCCGCCGCAACGATACAGCAATCCGACTGCTCGATCATCGCCGCCGCAACGGATACCTCCGTATTGTAATAGGTAGAAAAGCCCTGCGAGGGACAAATGCCGTCCACCGAGAGGATCAGCTTATCCGCATGGTAATTTTTCAGCTGGGCGACCGCATCACTCCCATAGGTGAACTGATACTTCGTGTTGACCGAGCCGCCCGCCAAAATCACGTTGTAATTCGGATTTCCCGAGGCTTCCAGGGCAATTGAGATCGAATTGGTTACGATATTCAGATTGTAGTTTGCGGGAAATCGGCGGAAAACGAGAAGCGTCGTGGTGCCCGCGTTCAGCATCACCGTGTCATTCGGCTGAATGAGATCCGCAACGCGCGAGGCAATGGCGACCTTCGCCTTTTGGTTGGCCTCGAGGCGCTGATTGAGATTCATGCTGTAATAGGGCTTATAGGAGCTGACCGCGCCGCCGTGGATGCGCGAAAGCAGACCTTTTTTCTCCATATCCTCAAGATAGGTGCGCACCGTTACCTCACTTACGCCGAAAAGGCGGGAAAGGTTGGTTACGCGCACGGTGTCGTTCTCCTTCAGAAGCTCCAGGATCTTCTGCTTTCTCTGCTCTGCGGTCATTTTCATTCCCTCTCCGTTGCGTTTTTATAATCAGTATAACATGCACTTTCGTTTTTGTCAATAAACCTTTCGTTTTTGTTGCTTATTTTAAAAAATCGAAAGCGGATGCTAAATTTTTCTTGACAACGGATTTTCATGGATGTATAATTATATTTGTAGAAATTTAATAGATTTTCGGAGGAAAACCATGCTTAAAAATTTTGACATCAAGCCCCCCTTCTTCGAGGTGGGTCCGAAGGCGATCATCTGGGGCGACGCGATGCTGAAGCTCGCAAAGGTGATCGACAAGACGGCGATGAA
>JAZQTA010000135.1:0-7733 GCA_045630385.1 Eubacteriales bacterium
CGAAGTCGGCTTGTCTATTATAGCAAAAGTTTTCTCATTTGTCAACCCCTTTTTGAAAAAAAGTTTGTTTTTTTTGAAAATTTCTTTTTTCGGAGCTTGATCAAGACGGAATTCATCTGTTTCCTTCATTATATAATATACAGATAAAAATGCTCCCTCGGCGAAGCTCTGCCGTTTTTTCTCGCCTTGCAATTTTTTCTTTGTAAAAAAGCGCGTTTATGCGTAGGGAACGAAGCAAAAAAAGAATAACCCTAAAAAATAAGGCTATACTTTATCTGCGTTTTTCACCGTTAGGTATTGACAAGCACGCAAGTCAATGCTATAATAGTTTTAGCACTCAGCACAGAAGAGTGCTAACTTCGTAAAATTCCCTTCTCGTGCGACGCGAAGGGAGAATATAATTTATGGAAAGGTCACGAATAACGCCATGCAGAAAAAGCAATTTAAAACGGAATCCAAAAAACTACTGGACATGATGATCCACTCGATCTATACGCACAAGGAAATTTTCCTGCGCGAGCTGATCTCCAACGCATCGGATGCCATAGACAAAAGATACTTTCATTCGCTGAAGGAGGGCGCGACGACCGGCATCGGCAAGGGCGATTTTGAGATCACGCTTTCAGTGAATAAGGAAGCGCGCACGCTGACGATCGCGGACAACGGTTGCGGCATGAGCGCCGAGGAGCTGGAAAACAACCTCGGAACGATCGCAAAAAGCGGATCCTACGATTTCAAAAAGAACAACGACCAGGGCGAGGAGATCGATATTATCGGTCAATTCGGCGTTGGCTTCTACTCCGCCTTTATGGTTGCGGACAAGATCACCGTCGTGACAAAAACCGAAAACGGCGAAAGCCATTTCTGGGAATCCGAGGGTGCTGACGGCTACAAGATCGGTGAGGCGGATAAGGCCACCGTGGGCACGGAGGTGACTTTACATCTTCTTGCCGATACGGAGGAAGAAAAGTACGGCGATTTCCTTGAGGAATATCGCATCAAGGGCCTCGTGAAAAAATATTCCGACTACATCCGCCATCCGATCAAAATGGCGATCACCTCGCACAAGAAAAAGGACGATAGCGAGGACTTCGAGGAGGTTACCGAGATCCAGACGCTCAACAGCATGGTGCCGCTCTGGAAGAAGAGCGCCTCCGAGGTGAGCGAAGAGGAATACAACCGCTTCTACGCCGACAAGTTTTTCGACTACGAGCCGCCCTGCCGCGTGATCACGCAGAGCTCCGAGGGAACGGCGACCTTCACGGCGCTGATGTTCATTCCCTCGCACGCGCCGTACAACTACTATTCCAAGGATTATGAGCGCGGCCTCGAGCTTTATTCCAGCGGCGTCATGATCATGGAAAAATGCGCCGACCTCTTGCCCGATTATTTCGGCTTCGTGAAGGGCCTTGTGGACTCCTCCGATCTTTCGCTGAACATTTCCCGCGAGATGCTCCAGCACGACCGCCAGCTGAAGCTGATCGCAAAGGCTCTGGAGAAAAAGATCAAGGGCGAGCTGGAAAAGCTGCTTCGCACCGACCGTGAAAAATACGAAAAATTCTTTGAAGCCTTCGGCGCACAGCTCAAATACGGACTTTACGCCGATTGGGGCTCGCACAAGGAGGTTCTTCAGGATCTCATTCTCTTCCCTGCCGCAAAGCTTGGAAAGAAGCTGACGCTGAAGGAATACACCGAGGCAATGCCCGAGGGTCAAAAGGACATTTACTACGCGTGCGGCGAGACCGTGGACAAGATCCTGATGCTTCCTCAGGTGGAGGCCGTTCTTGCCAAGGGCTACGAGGTGCTTTGCTTCACCGAGGACGTGGATGAATTCGCCGCAAAGATGCTCGGAAAATACGCCGAGAAGGAATTCAAAAACGTGACCGCCGATGCGCTCGACCTCGGCACAGAGGAGGAGAAGGCCGCACTTGAGGAAAAGAACAAAAATGCAGATGCGCTTCTCTCCTTTATGAAGGAGAGCCTCGGAGCGGCAGTTTCCTCCGTCCGCTTCACCTCCGCGCTGAAGAACCACGCCGTTTGTCTTTCCAGCGAAGGCGAGCTTTCCATCGAAATGGAGAAGGTATTAAGCAAGATGCCGGGCGCGACCGGTGACGTGAAGGCCAACGTCGTGCTTGAGATCAACCACGCGCACCCCATCGCGCAAAAGCTGCAGACTCTCTTCGATTCCGACAAGGATACGCTTGCAAAATACGCAAAGATCCTTTATGCCGAGGCGCGCTTGATCGGCGGACTTTCCATCGACAATCCGACCGAGCTTTCCGAAATGATTACAAGCCTCATGGTTTAATTTTTCAAGAAAAACTCCGCATTATGCAAACAAAGCATTGCATAATGCGGAGTTTTCATATTTTACGGTTTGCTCACGATCCGCGTCGGAATCGGATCATCTGTTTTTGCCATAATATCATCTTCCGTAAAAACAGAGAGCAAAATCTCCTTTTCTCCGGTGCGCTCGTGATCAAAGGTGAGATAGATTTTTCCGTCGAAAAAGTCTACGTCGGGATAAGAGGTCAGATGCGTCTCATCCCCCACGCGGCGCTTATATTTGAAGGTCGCGCCGTCATCCTCCGAAAGATACACGGTCATTTTTCGGCGGATCTCGCGGTCATCGTTATTGACGAGAAGGATCCTTCCCGAGGGCGTGCGAGCGATGAAAAAGCGCGTGTTGGGACTTTCAATATCAGAGGCGACCGTTTCGGAATAGGTGATCCCGCCATCCCCCGAAACCGCTTCCGCCAGCGTTCCCGAGGCGGTTCTCGCGAGCACGCGAACCGTACCGTCTGTCCTTTCGTACGCCATCGTTTCGTCAAACGGCGTCGGTATTTTCCTCGAGCCGTAGCGGCGGAAAAAGCTTTTCCCCTCATCCTCCGAGATGCTGTATCCATAGGCATCGGTCAGCTGATCGTAGTTAAAGAAGAGCCAGCGCCCCGACGAAAGCACGAGCGGCTTGCATCGAAGAAATCCGATATCGAGCAGTCGCGGCGCGGAAAAGACGGGATCGGCGGCATCGGGATCCTCGCACACGATGCACCATTCGGTATGACGCATATCGGGGTACACGCGCCCATCGAAGCGGACAACGGGGCGCATATCCTCGCCTGCCCTCATCATCCAATCGAAGGACTCGCTATCGGGATAGGCGTTATTCTGCACCCAGAACACCCAAAGCGCTCCGTTCGGTGCCGTCCAAAGCTGAATATCCAAGGCGTGCACGTTTCTTTCGACCTCACTCGGAATTACGAGAAGGGGCGCCGAAAAGCTCTTGCCGCCGTCGTCGCTATATATAAGATAATTGTAATTCTCCATGTCCGGCTCGCGCACGCCGCCCGAATACCAGCCAAGATAAATGCGCCCGCCGCGCGTGATCGCGATCGTAGGACAGCCTTGAAAATTGCGGATAGCCTCCGCATATTTTTCATCCCTCGGGCGGTATAAAACGGGGCAGGGCTTCTTCGCTTCATCGTTTCCAAAGCCGCGCCGGCTTTCTTCCGTCAGACGTTTCGTTACTTCAAGCATTTTACCTTCTCCGCATATTTATAGATTTCGATCACTCCCATCGCGGAGGCGTTTTCGATCGCAACCTCCGGACAAGTCACAAGCTCTGCCTCGCTACCGTTACGAAGAAGAAATTCCGTCGCAAGCCGCAAGGAGGGCTTTCCCGCAACGAGAACGCTCTTTTTTCCGTATTTGCGAAGCGAGCGGATCTCATCCGAGAGAAGCGCACCGAGGAAGAAGCTATAGCACACCTTTTTATCGGCGGCGAAGAGATTTTTCATAATACGAACCTTGAAAAGCGCGGCAAGCATCCCCTCTTGGGCAGCAAAATCGCATCCGCGAACAAGCGCGTCCCGATCAAAATCCTCCACGGAAAGATCCACCGCATCGCGCAAGATCGTGCCGCCGGCGATCGCACCGATCATTTCTCCCGTCATGAAGGTTTTAAAGGAAGAGATTCTTCCCTCTCCGTCCACGAATACGTGCTTTGCGTGCGTGCCGGGGAGAACGTATACGGCATCGCGGCCTGCATAAGGCAAAAGCCCGATCACCTCCGCCTCCTCGCCGCGCATCATATCCGAGCTCTCGGCACGATCGCCGACCTGCTTTACGCCCGGAATGAAAAAGCAAGGAATCGAAAGGCCCGCGATCTCCACCTCTTTCATCCCCGCGGCGAGCTCCGCAATGCCGGCAGGAGCGGCCAAATGCGGCAAGGGGCAGAGTCCGTATTCCGAGGTGATCATACCCGCACCGATCACAGCGCGGATTTCTTCCCTTTTAAGACCGTTTTCTTCAAGCAAAGAACGTGCCGCATCGCATATCGCCGCGCACCATTTCTCTCTTCCGCCCGCGCTTCCCGCGCCGATCGGAAGTTTTTTCACCGACACAACACCTTCGCCCGAAATCAGGCGCAAACGCGTGTTGCTCGTTCCGCCATCAAGCGCAATATAATGCTCCATTGTATACTCTCCTTTACATATTGCCCACAAAAGCTCTTGTTTTTATCTTTTGTTGCCGATCATCGACAAGCCGTTTCCCGATACTCCTTCGGCGTTTTTCCCGTTTTCTTTTTGAACATCTTTGAAAAATACTGCACGTCCATTACGCCGCAATGCAACGCCACCGTTTGGATTTGGAGGCTCGTTGTTTCGAGCAGATACGCCGCATGCTCGATGCGCTTATCCTTGATATATTCAAGGACCGTTTTTCCCGTTTCCTTCTTGAACACCGTGGCAAGATAACCCGCGCTGACACCCAGTTTCCCTGCGAGACCTTGCAGAGAAAGCTCGGCCGAAATATCCGAATCTATGATAAGAACCGTTTTTTTCACGATCGGCGAAAGCTTTTTTGCCGAATGCTTATACACCAATCGGCAATACGAGGAAAACATTTCCGCCATGAGATCTGCGCTTGCCTGCGGCGTGGGAAGAAGCTCTATTTTCATTGCAAACTGCGAGGATTCCTTATCAATATAGATCGGGTGAACGCCGCCTCGCTCCGCGGCCTTACGAAGCAGGGTATTCATGATAATACAATAATTTTTCGCGTTGCGCAAGGGGTCTGCCACGCGCTTTTCAAACAACTGCTGATTCAACTGCGAAATAAGCACGGTGCTTTTGTGCTGCTGACCGAGAGAAACCGCGCGGATCATCTCGTTTTCAAAGGAATAGCGCTTTTCCATCATTTTGACGTTGGCCTCTATTTCATCAGAGCCATCACCGCGCGCCTCGCTCGCCGGAGCGAGCATGAACGGCCGATACGCCTTGTTCAGCTCAACGATCGCAAACGAGGACGTTTGAAAAATTCTCTCGCAAAAGGCATCGAGCGCGACAAAAAGGCTATCACCCTCGGAAAGTATCGGCAATGAAAAGCAATATTCCGTGAAGGATTTCTGCGCATCGATCGGAATACCCGTTTGCTCGGCGATCTCCAGAATATCCCGCGCAGAGAGCGCGGCGGAAACATACGGACCGATCGAGAGAATATTCTTTTTTCTCTCTCCCGGAAGCCGGATATAAGTGTACTGAAATTTAAACTCGTTTGAAAACTTGTATTTCGTATTGCTTTCTATTTCTCCCAGCGCCTGCGCTACGGTCGCATCCGTCTTGAAGCCCACCACGCCTGCAAAATGCGGATCCAGCATTTCCATAAAGCGATCCTCCGGGCCGACAACAGCCGCGTGCACGTGGCACTTTTTCAAAACGTCCAAAAAAAAGTTCAACTCGCATTCGTAATTCATCGTTCCACCTATTTCAAAAATACGGAATATGCGTTTTTGCAGTTTCTACATATATTATATCACCATTTTCTCCAAAATTCAACATTTTACAGCGATTAAGATGAAAATATTACAAAAAAACATTATTTTTACACTACCGCTTTTGTTTTATATATGTTATAATGCTATTGTTATCAAGTATTTTAAATAAAACAAAAAATTTGAAAAGAGGGATAACAAATGCAAAAGGAAATTCAAACGGATGCCTGCGGGCATCGCAAATTCGGCATGCGCGACAAGGTCGCATATGCGGCAGGAGACCTCGGCTGTAACATGAGCTTTGCTCTGAAGGGCACGGTGCAGACCTTCTGGCTCGTTTACATGGCAATGGAAACCGGTCTTCTCGCTACGCTGCTTCTCATCGTACAGATCTGGGATGCTGTCAACGATCCCCTGATCGGCTCGCTGATCGATGCAGACAAGCGTCAGTACAAGCTCGGCAAATACAAAACCTACATCCTGATCGGTGCGATCGGACTTCTGATCGCAGGCGCACTCGTATTCCTTCCGTTCCCGAAGGTGGAGGTATGGCTTAAGGCCGTTCTCTTCGTTGCGGGCTACATCGTTTGGGATGCATGCTACACGATCGCGAACGTACCGTACGGCTCCATGCTCTCCTTGATCTCCGAGGACGTTGGCGAGCGCGCACAGCTCTCCACCTGGCGCTCCATCGGCTCGATGGTGGGTAATATTCTTCCCAACATCATCCTCCCCATGCTGATCTGGAGAAAGGCATTTGACGAAAACGGAAACAAGATCATCAACCCCCAAACCGGCAAGCAAGTAGAGATTCTTCTCGGTGAAAGAGTGTTCTGGGCTGCCCTGATCATGGGCATCCTCGGCTTCCTCTGCTTCATTTTCATGATCAAGAAGATCACCCTTCGCGTGGACGAAAACAGCGTTAAGACCACGAACGTTCAGAAATTTAACGTTCTCGTTGCATTCAAGAACTTCATGAAGAACCGCCCCGCCGTAGGTGCTACGCTGGCGGCTATGGGTATGTTCCTCGGCATGCAGTCTGCGACCACGGCAAACACCATTATGTTTGCAACACACTTCAACATGGCTTCCCTTTCGGGTATCGTGCAGGCCATCGGATTCCTTCCCATGCTCGGCTTCATGCCCTTCATCAAAAGAATTGTTGAGAAGTACGGCAAGAAGGAGGCTTCCGTTGTCGGCGCGCTTGTTTCCGTTGCCGGCGGCGTTATCATGTTCCTCTTCCCGATGATCAAAAACATCACTTTGTCACTTGTTGTTTACATTTTGGCCCTCGCCATCTACGGTTTCGGCATGGGTATCTACACCTGCGTTTCCTGGGCGATGATGGGCGATGCGATTGATTACAACGAGTGGAAGTTCGGAACGAGAGAGGAAGGCACCGTTTACTCGCTGCACTCCTTCTTCAGAAAGCTGGCACAGGGCGTTGGCCCCTCCATCGTGCTCGTCATCATGGGTGCGCTTGGCTACATCTCCGATCTCGGCACCGTTGGTCAGAGTGCACAGACGGCACAGAACATGTGCTGGCTGGTATCGGGACTCTATCTCTTCAGCGCAATCCTCCAATTCATCGGACTTGCATTGATCTACAACCTGGACAAGAAGACCCTTGCGCAGATGAACAAGGATCTCGGCCGCGAGGTTGATGAGGTATAATCGGATATTTTACCGACCGCGGCGCTCCCTTTCAAAGCAGAGCGCCGCTTTTATAACGAAAGGATGCTATACATGAGAAACATCGTAAATTTGAACGAAAGCTGGCTCTTTTTCAAGGACTGCGCGGATATCGAAAGAAATGAAGGCTTTGAGGGCGTTACGCTTCCTCACACCTGGAACGCCACGGACGGACAGGACGGCGGCAACGATTATTTCCGCGGCACCTGCCTCTATAAAAAGGTGCTGAAAAAGGCAGAGCTTCCCGAGGCAGAGTGCTATTACCTCG
>JAZQTA010000136.1:0-12322 GCA_045630385.1 Eubacteriales bacterium
ACAAGACCAAGGCTGAGGCCGTCAGCATGATCGATCCCCGTAACCTTGACACCCTCCTTCACCCCCAGTTCGACGCTAAGGCTCTGAAGGCCGCTACTCCTATGGGCCGCGGTCTCGGCGCTTCCCCCGGTGCTGCTTGCGGTCAGGTCGTCTTCTCTGCCGAGGACGCCGACGCTTGGAACAATGCCGGCAAGAAGGTCGTTCTCGTCCGTCTTGAGACCTCTCCCGAGGACATCACCGGTATGAAGGCTTCCCAGGGTATCCTCACCGTTCGTGGCGGTATGACCTCTCACGCAGCCGTTGTTGCCCGCGGTATGGGTAAGTGCTGCGTTTCCGGTTGCGGCGAGATCGCTATGGACGAGGAGAACAAGCAGTTCACTCTTGCAGGCAAGACCTACAAGGAGGGTGACTTCATCTCCATCGACGGTTCTACCGGTAAGACCTACGACGGTGTCGTTCCTACCGTTGACGCTGAGATCTCCGGCAACTTCGGTACCATCATGAGCTGGGCTGACAAGTACAGAACCCTGAAGGTTAGAACCAACGCTGATACGCCCACCGATGCAAAGAAGGCTCGTGAGCTTGGCGCTGAGGGTATCGGCCTTTGCCGTACCGAGCACATGTTCTTCGAGGCAGACAGAATCGCCGCATTCCGCGAGATGATCTGCGCTGACACCGCTGAGGAAAGAGAAGTTGCTCTTGCAAAGATCCTTCCTTACCAGCAGGGCGACTTCGAGAAGCTCTACGAGGCTCTTGAGGGCAACCCCGTTTGCATCCGTTTCCTTGACCCGCCTCTTCACGAGTTCGTTCCCACCACCGAGGAGGACATCGCCGCTCTTGCTAAGGCTCAGAACAAGTCCGTTGAGCAGATCAAGGCGATCATCGCTTCTCTGCACGAGTTCAACCCCATGATGGGTCACAGAGGCTGCCGCCTTGCAGTTACCTATCCCGAAATCGCTAAGATGCAGACCAGCGCCGTTATCCGCGCCGCTATCAACGTTCAGAAGGCTCATCCCGATTGGAACGTTAAGCCCGAGATCATGATCCCCTTGGTTGGTGACGTGAAGGAGCTTAAGTACGTGAAGAACGTGGTTGTTGCTACTGCTGACGCTGAGATCGCCGCTGCAGGCGTGAAGCTCGCATACGAGGTTGGTACCATGATCGAGATCCCCAGAGCTTGCCTCACCGCGGACGAGATCGCTAAGAACGCAGACTTCTTCTGCTTCGGTACGAACGACCTTACCCAGATGACCTACGGCTTCTCCCGTGACGATGCAGGCAAGTTCCTCGATGCTTACTATGACAGAAAGATCTTCGAGAACGATCCCTTCGCTAAGCTTGACCAGACCGGTGTCGGCAAGCTGATGGGCATGGCTTGCAAGGACGGTCGCGCTAACAACGCCGCACTCCACATCGGTATCTGCGGTGAGCACGGCGGTGACCCCACGTCCGTTGAGTTCTGCCACAGCCTTGGCCTTGACTACGTTTCTTGCTCGCCCTTCAGAGTGCCGATCGCAAGACTTGCGGCAGCTCAGGCAGCATTGAAATAATTCAGTTTAAGACAAAGCCGTTTCCGGCAAGTCTGAAAGAAAGCGAGTGCTTCGGCACTCGTTTTCTTTTCTTCGCGCAAAGCGCTCGAACTTGTAAAGATGGCTTGCCATCTTTTGCGCTCAGGCAGCACTTAAGTAATTTAAATCTTAGAATTTAAATTCAAATATTTTGAGCCTTGGAGTTTTCGCTCCAAGGCTCTTTTTCGCTTGAACCAAAGAGAAACGAACGCGTTTTTTAGAAAAAACCTAGCATCGTTATCTCAAATTCCATTGCATCAAAAAAATGAGAAATTTGTTTTTTTGAAATTATTGAAAACATCATGGATATATGATATAATGATTTTATCTATTATCTATTTTGGAAAGGAGAACAGATATGGCTTTGCTTTCGCTCAGGGACATAGGCAAAATATACGTTTCTGACACGAACGTGACCGTGGGCATTCGCGGCGTGAGCCTTGAATTTGAAAAAGGCGAATTCGTGGCGATCACGGGAAAATCCGGCTCGGGAAAATCCACGCTTCTGAACGTGATCAGCGGTATGGACACCTATGAGGAGGGTGAGCTTTTCATTGATGGGCAAACCACCTCGCATTATTTACAGCCCGAGTGGGAGGCTTACAGAGAAAAATACATTTCCTTCATTTTCCAGGATTATAATATCATTGAAAGCTTCACGGTTCTCCAGAACGTGGAGCTTGCGCTGATGCACATAGAGGATGCGAAGGCGCGCCGCCAAAGAGCGATGGAGCTGATCGAGCGCGTGGGACTTGCCTCCCATGCGAGGCACAAGGGCAGCAAGCTTTCGGGCGGACAGAAGCAGAGGACCGTCATTGCACGCGCGCTGGCGAAGGACAGCCCGATCATATTGGCAGACGAGCCGACGGGAAACCTTGACAGCGCGACTTCAAGGGAGATCATTTCTCTTCTGCACGAGGTTTCGAAGGATAAGCTTCTGATCGTCGTTACCCACAATTTCGACCAAGTGGCAGACTACGCCACAAGACACGTGCGCATTTTTGACGGCGCCGTGGAATTCGACCGCAAGATCCGCGCATCGGAATGCCTTTCGGACGAAATCAAAAGTCAATCCGCACCAAAAACCAAGCATAGCGAGATCCTTCGCACCGTGAAAAACGGCGCGATCCTCGGAAAGGATATTTTCACTGCGAGGCCGAAGCTCTCCGTTTTCCTCTGCCTTCTGATGATCATCGGATCCTTGGGGATCTTTCTTTCCACCTCGCTTTTCGGAGGCGCGGGCGAGCTTTTCAAAAAAAATTATATGTTCTCGCACGTCGAGGGACGCGTGGTGCTCGCAAAGCAGAGCGGTGAGGTCCTCACGGACGAGGAGCTGAAAGACATCGTTTCAAGCTACGGCGCTACGAGCTATCTGCACTTTGACAGCCTTCTTGACGAGGGCTTCTATCAGGGGATCACGATCCCCACGGATGAGGACGAGATCGCCTATTCATATATTGAAACGAGTGTCGTTTACGGCAAGGATTACGGCAAGGACATCATCGGCCGCTATCCGACGGATGCCGGCGAGGTCTTTCTTTATCTTCCCATTGCATACCGCGACGCGGTCGGCAAAAAGGAGCTGAAGCTTTCCGAGGTGGTCGTGGGAAACGCGGCCTGCAAGGTCGTCGGCGTCAAGTATTTCGTTGACAACAACCTTCCCGCCGAGTGCCTTCTCACCGAGGATGGCTTCCGCGCGGCAACTGCCATCGAATTTCTTTCCTACGATGCACAGCGCTCGATCTTCCTCACCGTGACCGACGGGGAGGGCAACACCCTGCGCGAGATCCCCATCAGCGATCTGACGGTTTCCTTTGATATGCCCGAAGACAAGGTCTACGTGGATTCAAACAGCTACCATAATTTTATCGCGAGCGAGGATGCGAAGGGCGCAGAGCATCACAGCGAGATCGACCTCAACATCGTCTACCATAAATACAATTTTTACGGTAACGGCGAAACGAAATCCTACGTTTACTCAAAGAAATTCACCGACAAGGATATCACCGACGAAAAGCCGACGATCAGCCCGCTGATCGCGCAGTATCGGAGCGACGGCACGGTGATCAGCGACGAGCTTGCGATCGAGATCGCACAGAGCGTGCTGAAGGACTCCTATAAGCAGGCATCCGTTTTCTTTGAAAACGACAAAGCGGCGCACGCGGCGGCAGAAAAATTGCAGGATGCGGGTTATATCGCCGTTCCCTCCGATACGACCTACGAGCTTGACGGAGAGGAAGCACTGCTGCAGATGATCGCCTTCGTATTTCTCGGCTTCGCCTGGGTGCTCTCCATTGTCTTCCTTGCTTTCTTTATCAGCCTTTGCACCGCGCGCATTCTGGCGGCCTTCAAGAGCGATATGGCGATCATGCGCTCGATGGGTATTCCCGTCAAGGTCATTCGCATCGGCATGTATTTCCGCATGCTGATCGCGCTGATCCCAGCCGCGATCGCCATGGTGCTCACGGCACTCCTTATCTTTACAACGCCGAAATTCAATCTCTATTTCACTTATCTTTACGGCTGGCAGTATGCCCTCATCGCGCTCGGCATGCTCCTTTTGACGGCAAAAACAACGCGCTCGCAAATCAAGAGGCTCTTTGGCGAAAGCGTGAAAAAATCCTTGAAGGGAGGCTCGGCACAGTGATACGCATACAGGGACTGCATAAATATTATAACAAGGGCCGCCCGAGCGAGATCCACGTTTTAAACGATATTACGCTCGACCTTCCCGAGCGCGGCATGGTTGCCATCTTCGGAAAAAGCGGATGCGGAAAAACCACCCTGCTCAACGCCATCGGCGGCCTCGACACCTTTGCAAGCGGCGCGCTGACCGTGGACGGCAAGAGCATTTCGGAGGACACCGATGCGCTCCGAAACGCTTATATCGGCTATATTTTTCAAAACTACAACTTAAGCAAAACGGATTCCTGCTTCGACAACGTGGCGGCCGCCCTCAGGCTTTGCGGCATGGAAAACGAAGGAGAGATCCGCACCCGCGTGATGACGGCGCTCGAAAACGTGGGAATGGAAAAATACGCCCACCGCTTCCCCGATACGCTTTCGGGCGGACAGCAACAGCGCATTGCCATTGCGCGCGCCATCGTCAAAAATCCGCGCATTATCTTGGCGGATGAGCCGACGGGAAACCTCGACGAGGCGAACACCGTGATGATCATGGATCTTCTGAGGGAGATCGCGCGCGATCATCTCGTTCTGCTCGTGACGCACGAGGAAAGCCTCGTGGACTTCTATTGCGACCGCGTGATCGAGATCTCGGACGGGCGCGTGGTGGGCGAGCGCGAAAACACGGCGGCGGACGGCTACACCGCACGCGATAAAAACGCGATTTACCTCGGCGAGCTTTCGCAAAGCAAGATCGAGGGAGAGAATGCAGAAATCGCCTACTACGGCGAAGCGGCGGACAAAAAAATAAAGCTCACCCTCGTCAACCACGCGGGCAAGCTCTATTTGAAGGTGGGCACCCCCGGCGTACAGATTTTAGACGAGACCAGCGAAACGCGCCTGTGCGAGGGTGTTTACAAGGAAAACCCGAAGAAGGGTGAAGAAGGCGAAAAAATCGATATGTCCGCGGTCCCGCCCGTGCAGGGCACGCGCTTCGGCCGTCTTTTCTCTCTGAAAACCTCGATCCGAAGCGGATACTACGCAAGCTTTAAGGCAAAAAGAAAAAAGGACGCTTCCCTGCGCGCCTGCATGGCGCTCTTTGCCGCCGCGATCGTCTTTATGAGCGCGATCTTCGGCACGGCCTTTTCGGATCTCGGGGATGCGAAAAACGCCTATAACCACAACGTTTTCTACGTTTATACGCAAGGCGGGAAAACCTCCGAGATCCTGAACGGCGCGGTGGGAAAGGCGGAAAGCGGCATTGATTATATCAGACTCATGCGCTATTTCCCCGACGGCGACGAAGCCTTCTATTTCCGCACGGGCAGCTTCGAGACCTTCTCGCAGTTCGAATACGATTTTAGCACAAGGCTCAAGACCAACGCCGTGCTTCTCAGCGCATCCCTTACGAAGGATATGAAGCTTCTTGCGGGAAAGCGCGAGGGGCTTGCAAACGAAGAGGTGCTGATCACCTCCAAGGCGGCTGACATGCTTCTCGAGGAATCCACGTTCGGCTATATCACCGAATACGAGGATCTTCTCGGCCTCGTTTGCGACGGCTATGCGGTGGGCGGTAAGTCCCTGCGCATCGGCGGCATCGTGAAATCGAATGAATCCGCGATCTATCTTTCGGATATCGCCATGGCAAGATACGTGAAGGAGAACATTCTGTTTTCGCGCTACGTTGGGCTTGCCTCGGATTACGGCATGAGTGCCAAGGACGGCGAAGCAATCCTGATGATCAAAAGCCGCAGGGACGGCGTTGCGATCCCATCGGTTGGCGATACCGTTAAGCTCTTCGGCGGCGACATCAAGGTGGCGAAAATCTACGAGCAGGGCGACTATAATGCCTATTTAAGCAAACAAAACATTACAAAACAGACCGAAGAAGAGTTTTTTGATGAGATCGTTCGTAAAGAAAATCCGGGCATCTCTACCGAAAGTGATGCTTACGAGGATGCATACGAGGCGGCGAAAAACGAGCACTACTTCGAATACTGCGACGACTATTACGAATATATCGAGGACTATCTTTCCGAGCTTTATTTCTTCCAAAGCGATACTTTCTCTCTCTGGCTTTTTGCCGAAAAAGGCATCAAGGAAGCAAAATACGCCTACACGGATTATTTTTACTACAAGGCCCTGCAATACAAGGTGAAAAACGGTGCGTACCCGAAGTATGACGAGGCAAGCGAGCTTTGCAAGGATCTTCCCGATGCGCACGACTTCCTTTTGCCCTACGAGACGCTTTACAGTCAGGAATTTTACGAATCGGATCTGTATTCGGGACTGCACGATACCACTTATCTTTTGAGCGAGGCGGACTATATCGCGCTCGCGGCGCGCGACGGCGAAACCCATCCCTCAACGACCTACGTGGGAGCGGGCGTCATATACGGAGAGGACGAATACTCCGATCCCGACTTCATCGATTACGACAGCGTGGTCTACACCGTGATCCATTCCACCGATCCCGAGAAAACCGAGAGGTGGCTGAAGACGGCGCTCCCCGATCTTAAGGACCCCACGGACTACAATGCGGCGATCCTTACGCCCGACGCCGTATTTGAGGAATTGATCCGCGAGCAAACGACAAGCATCGTGACAAATCTCGTAACGCTTGCCGTGCTTCTCGTGATGATGAGCCTTTGCATGTATTTCATTATGCGCTCCTCGCTGATGAGCCGCATCAAGGAGATCGGCATTCTGCGCGCGATCGGCGTTTCGAAACGAAATCTCGTTTTCAAGTTCTTCATCGAGGCGTCGGTGCTGACGGTGCTGACGATCTTTATCGGATTTCTTCTGACGAGCGGCTTCATATACGCCTGCTTCGGCATTTCCTCCTTTACCGCGCAACTTCTCTATTATCCCGCTTGGCTTGCGCTCGCGGATCTTTCGCTTCTCTTTGCCATCAGTCTTTTCTTCGGCACACTTCCCGTGCTTTCGCTGCTTCGGAAAACGCCGAGCGAGATACTCTCGAAGTACGATATTTAAATATAAAAGGAACGAAAAAAGCAAGACGGCAGGCTGAAGGAACGAAAAAATGTTTTTTTCAAAAAGCCCTTGACAAGCAAGAAAAAAAGTGCTATACTACCTTCATCAAATGCGAGGAGCAGAAAGTAGTAGGTTGGAAAGATCCTCCAGAGAGTTGCCGGTTGGTGCGAGGCAAAGGTGGCGTCCTTCACGAATTCATTCTGTTAGCAGTGCGCTGAATCGGCGTTGGCCGTAGTAGGATGCAACGGGTGTTCCCGTCACAGAACTAAGGTATGTCAGTACCTGAAAAGGTCGCTTTCGTGAGAAAGCGGCGAACTGAGGTGGTACCACGGGATTACAATTCTCGTCCTCTGTATTCTCTTCGGAATGCAGAGGACTTTTTGTTTTTGTCCTTGCCGCTCCGAAATACTGACAAAATCCAATCAAGAAGGGATGAAACAAAATGGAAAACTACTTCCAGAAAGAAATTGAAACCATGTCGCTCGAGCAGATGAAAAAGCTCCAATCCGAAAAGCTCGTCAAGCAGGTGAAGCACGTTTACGAAAACGTTGCTTACTACCGTGAGCTCATGGATAAAAAGGGCGTGCGCCCCGAGGATATTCACGGCATTGAGGATCTTCACAAGCTCCCCTTCCTTTCCAAGGCGGATCTGCGCGACGCTTATCCTTACGGCCTTCTTGCGAAGCCCTTGGAGGACTGCGTTCGTATTCAGTCCACCTCCGGAACCACCGGCCGCCGCGTGGTTGCCTTCTACACGCAGAAGGACATCGACCTTTGGGAGGATTGCTGTGCGCGTGCGATCACGGCGGTGGGCGGCACGAAAAAGGACGTGTGCCAGGTGGCGTACGGATACGGTCTTTTCACGGGCGGCCCCGGTCTGAACGGCGGCTCTCACAAGGTGGGATGCCTGACGCTCCCGCTCTCCTCCGGCAATACCGACAGACAGATCCAGTTCATGATGGATCTGCAAGCGACCATTCTTTGCTGCACTCCCTCTTACGCGGCATACCTCAGCGAAGCGCTGAAGGAAATGGGATATACCCCCGACACGATTCCTCTCAAGGCGGGCATCTTCGGCGCCGAGCCCTGGACGGAGGAAATGAGACAAGGCATTGAGAAGGGCCTTGGCATCAAGGCTTACGATATTTACGGCCTTACCGAGACGACCGGCCCCGGCGTGGCATTCGAATGCAGCGAGCAGACCGGCATGCATATCAACGAGGATCACTTCTTTGCGGAGATCATCGGTCCCGAGACGGGCGAGGTGCTTCCCGAGGGAAGCAAGGGCGAGCTTGTTTTCACCTCTCTTGACAAGGAGGCCTTCCCTCTCCTTCGCTACCGCACCCGCGACATCTGCGTTCTTTCCCGCAAGAAATGCTCCTGCGGCCGCACGCTGATCAAGATGGCGAAGCCGATGGGCAGAACCGACGATATGCTGATCATCCGCGGCGTAAACGTTTTCCCGAGCCAGATCGAGACCGTGCTTCTGAAGGAGGGCTACGAGCCGAACTATCAGATCATCGTTGACAGAGTGAAGAACAACGATACCTTCGACGTGAACGTTGAGATGACGCCCGAGAAATTCACGGATAAGGTCAGCGACATCATGGCAATGGAAAAATCCCTTGCCGGAGCGATCAAGACCATGCTCGGCATCAATCCCGCCGTGCATCTCGTTCCCCCCAAGAGCATCGCGAGAAGCGAGGGCAAGGCCGTGCGCGTGATCGACAAGCGCAAGCTGATTTAATGAAGGATAGGAGAAACGAAAATGGCAATCAAGCAATTAACGGTATTCGTTCAGAACAAAAAAGGCACGGTCGTTTCCGTGACGGACATTCTTTCCAAAAATCATATCAATCTGAGAGCGCTTTCCATTGCGGAAACGCAGGATTTCGGCATTCTGCGCCTGATCGTCAGCGATGAGAAAACCGCAGAGGCCGTGCTGAAGGAAAACGGCTATCTGATCAAGGTGATCGACGTTATCGGCGTGAAGATCGGCGACGAGCCCGGCAAGCTTTCCGAAGCACTCGCCGTGCTTGACAAGGAGGATATCAACGTGGAATATCTCTACGCTTTCATGGCGAGAACAGAAAAGCACGCCTACGTGGTGCTCCGCGTGGAGGATAACGTCACGGCACAAAAGGCTCTTTCGAATGCGGGCTTCCACCTGATCGCAGAATCGGATATCAATAAGCTTTAATTCAAAAAAACAACAAAACGACAACTTTTATTTTCAAAAGGAAGGAGGATCGACAGATCATGCGTAAGTTTTTCTTTTATTGCTTTTATTATTTTATGAAGGGCTGTCCGTCCTCTATTCGGTTCAGATAAGTATTTGAATCAATAAAACGGAGAGTCCGCATTCGCTATGCCGAGAAGCATAAGGGATGCGGACTTTTTATTCAATCGACAAAGACGTCAGAGGTGATTACGATGCAAATGAATTTCCACAGAAAGCTTCCTATCCCACAGGAGGTTAAAAAGGAATATCCCGTAACCAAGCAGATGGCCGCCGTGAAGGCGGCACGCGATGAAGCGATTCGAGCCGTTTTTGACGGAAGGCTTGATAAATTCATCCTTATTATCGGTCCGTGCTCGGCGGATCACAGAGAGCCCGTGCTCGAATACATTTCCCGCCTTCGCAGAGTGCAGGAGCAGGTGGCCGATAAGATCATTATCATTCCCCGCATCTACACCAACAAGCCGAGAACCACCGGTCAGGGCTACAAGGGCATGCTCCATCAACCCGATCCGGATGCAAAGCCCGATATGTATAAGGGCATCGTTGCCATCCGCGAGCTTCATATGTCAGCCTTGCGCGACTACGGCTTCTCCTGCGCCGACGAAATGCTCTACCCCGAGAATCACCGCTACCTTTCGGATCTTCTTTCCTACGTTGCCGTCGGTGCGCGCTCCGTTGAGAACCAGCAGCACAGACTGACCGCAAGCGGCGTCGGCATTCCCGTCGGCATGAAGAACCCCACGGGCGGCGATCTTTCGGTGATGATGAATTCGATCGTTGCCGCACAGTCCGCTCACACCTTCATTTACCGCGGCTGGGAGGTCTCCACCGACGGCAATCCTTACGCGCACGCCATACTGCGCGGTTATACCGACTATGCGGGAAGAAGCACCTCCAACTATCATTACGAGGATCTCATCCGCGTGGAGGAGCTGTACGAAAAATCCAATCTCACAAATCCCTCGATTATCGTCGATACCAACCATAACAATTCGGGCAAGAAATACCTCGAGCAGATCCGTATTGCCAAGGATATCGTTCACAGCCGCAACCAGAGTCCCGATATCAAAAGACTCGTCAAGGGCCTCATGATCGAAAGCTACCTTGAGGACGGCGCTTGCAAGGCCGAGGAGCACGTCTTCGGCAAATCCATCACCGACCCCTGCCTCGGCTGGGAAAAGACCGAGCGGCTGATGTTCGATCTTGCAGAAAAGCTTTAAAAAGGCTTCGGCCGATCCCGTATAGACGAAAGGCTTTGCGGATAGCCTAAACGTAAGAAAAAACGAAAACGATTTTATAACGATAGGTGGCTATAATGTATTTTGATGAGCTGAAGATCGGCATGAGCGTGCAGACAGCACCCGCCGTGATCGAAAAAGAAAAAATGATGGCCTTCGCCCGCGATTACGACAACATCCCGCTGCATACCGACGAGGAATATGCGAAAAAAACGCCCTTTGGAGGGCTGATCGCCCCCGGCGTGATGTCCTTTATGTCGGTATGGGCCAAATATCTTGAGGTGGACTTCTTCGGCGAGGCACTTCTTGCGGGAAAATCCTCGAAAACCGAGTGGCTGAAGCCCGTTTACCCGGGGGATTCCCTCACCGGAAAAGTGACGATCGCGGGCCTTGAAAAAAGAAGCGAAAAAAACGGCATGGTCACGCTGAACGTCGAAGTCTATAATCAGAGCGGAGCGCTCGTTATGACGAACGTGACCGAGGCGATCGTGAAATGCAAAGCGCCTTAAACGGTGATACACACAGATCTTTAAAAAGCCGCGCGCGTGAAGTAAAGCGTTTGCCGCGCGCGGCAAAAAAATTCGTTTTTTTTAGAAAAAAGTATTGACAAATCTTCTTTTCGGTGTTATAATGGGTACAAATTTGAATATCACAAAAAACGACTGTGATGAAGAGGGTCGGAAGACTGTGTTTGCAGAGAGTTGTCGGTTGGTGCAAGACAATAACAGGTGTTTCCCCATGACCTATCCCTTCTGAGTCGAAGGACCGAAAGAGCAAGTGCTTCAGTAGACTCCTTCCGTATTGCTGCGTAAAGGCAAAGGGCTTGACAGAGCCCGGAAAGTGACGGAATTTTTCCGTAATTTGAGTGGTACCGCGGGTTATTGGCTCGTCTCAAAGGCTTGAGGCGAGTTTTTTTGTTTTATTCGAATTCGTAGTCACAAGCGAATCGTCAAAATGAAAGGAAACCAAGCAATGGATTACAGCTTGAAGGAAGTCGCAGGAAGAATCAAGGACCTGCGCGAGGCAAAGGGCTATACCCCGGAGGAGCTTGCAAAGCTTACGGGCGTATCGGCTGAGGACTATATGCTCCTTGAAAAGGGCGAAACGGATTTCAGCTTTACTTTTATTTATAAGTGCGCGAAGGCCTGCGGCGTTGAGGTCGTTGACCTTCTGGAGGGACGAAGCTCCACGCTTACCTCCTTTGCGATCACAAGAAAGGGCGAGGGCCTTAAGATCTTAAAGCAGCACGGCGTTGAATACAACAACCTTGCTCCCAAGTTCAAGGAAAAGTTAGCAGAGCCCTTCCTTGTAAAATTCCCCTATCTCCCCGAGGAGCAGAATGCGCCTATGAAGCTCAACTCCCACAACGGTCAGGAGTTTGACGTTATCGTTAAAGGCTCGCTCAAGGTTCAGGTAGGCAACCACGTAGATATTCTCAACGAGGGCGACTCTATATTCTACAACAGCCTTATCCCTCACGGTATGATCGCAGTAAGCGAGGGCGGATGTGAGTTCCACGCGGTGGTTCTTAACCCTCAGGACGGTCTTGTAAGCGAGGAATATCCCGAAGCACCTTACGTTCATGCGAAAGTCCCCGAAAAGGAAGAGGCAATGACGACTGTTGCCGACAACTTTATTCACTCGACTTATGATGA
>JAZQTA010000137.1:0-12917 GCA_045630385.1 Eubacteriales bacterium
GGTGATCGAGCCGCTGGAAAGATCGCTTGGCGGCGAGATGCTGACCACGGGCTATCGCAATATCACGGGCGTGGAATGGGGCGCCGACGGCGAAAGAATGGCGAGCGAGCCGTATCACCGCTATAAAAATATGATGCTCGGTTTTGCCTCCTTCGTGCGCGGCGAAAAGAAAAATCCTTACGATTACGAATATGAAAGAAATCTGCGCCGCCTCGTGCAGAAATGCTGCAATCTCGAGGAGAATTAAGGAGAAAAAATATGAAGGCTGTATTGGTTGGAAAAAACAAGGAGCTCCTTTGGAGCGAGGTTCCGAATCCCGTGCTCGCGGAGGACGAGGTTCTCGTTAAGGTGGAATACGCGGCGCTGAACCGCGCGGATCTCATGCAAAGAGACGGCGATTATCCGCCCCCTCCCGGCTGTCCCGAATGGATGGGACTTGAGGTTTCGGGCGAGATTGTTGAGATGACCGAGGGCGCGAAGAAAAAGTCCGATTATAAGATCGGCTCGAAGGTTTGCGCGTTGCTCGGCGGCGGCGGATACGCACAGTACGTGGCCGTAAAATACGATATGTGCATGCCCGTGCCCGAAAACACGAGCATGATCGAGGCGGCCGCCATTCCCGAGGCGTACGCGACTGCGTACCTGAAGCTTTTCGTTGAAGGAAAGGCGAAGGCGGGCGATACGCTTCTGATGCAGGCGGGCGCGAGCGGTCTTGCCAGCGTGATTATTCCCTTGGCGAAATCCTTCGGTCTGCGCGTGATCACGACGGTGATCCGCGATCCCGCATCCATTGCGCATCTCGGCGCGGATCTCGTGGTGAATACGAAGGTGGAGAGCCTTGCCGAGGTGCTGAAAAAGGAAGAGGCAGAGGGAAGAGCCGTGGATATTGCGATCGATTGCCTTGGCGGCTCGATGCTCGGCGAATGCCTGCCCTACGTGAAGTACGGATGCCGTTGGATCGTGATCGCGGCGCTTGCGGGCGCGGAGGCGACCATTGATCTCAAAACGATCTATAAGAAGAATATCCGCATCGTCGGAAGCACGCTTCGATCCAGAACCCCCGAGATGAAGGCCTCCATTCTTTCCTCTCTGGTCAAGGAGGTATGGCCGAAGGTGGCATCCGGCGAGGTGAAGCCCACGATCTATAAGGTGCTTCCCATTACCGAGGCTGAGGCGGCGCATGATATTCTCGCGCGCGGCGAGAACGTCGGCAAGGTGGTTCTTTCGGTAGAATAAACGCATTTTTTTGATAAAGTGATTCCTTTTTAAAAATATACTTGCTTTTTTAATGAAAAAGTGTTACAATGGTAGGCAAGGGAAGGCGGCAGTGTTGCTTTGTTTTCTCTTGCCTATGTGTTTTATAGAGGTATTTGCATGTTCTTTTTTGAATTGCTTCGTAATGATGTTATAGTTGCATCCGTGGCAGCGTGGCTTCTTGCGCAGGTGCTGAAGTTTTTTATCGCGTGGATCATGGACGGAAAGCCGAACGCGCAACGCCTGTTCGGTGATGGAGGTATGCCCAGCGGCCATTCCGCGACCGTGGTTTGCATGACGGTGATGATCGGGCACACGGCGGGTGTGGCGTCTCCCATGTTCGGGCTTGCGTTTTTGATGGCGATCATCGTGATGCACGATGCCACCGGCGTCCGCCGCGAAACGGGTAAGCAGGCAAGACTTCTCATCGAGGTTATTACAACGCTCAACGGGATCATTTCCGAGCGTGACAGCATCGTGCGCCGCCAGAAGCTGAAAACGATGGTGGGACACACGCCGATGCAGGTCTTTTTCGGTGCGCTCTTCGGCGCCCTTGTGGCGACTCTTTATATCCTTGTTTTCCGAGTGGAATACAGCGCATATTTGAATGGTATTTTTCATATAAAATTAAAATAGAGAAGAGGAATCAAAAATGAAAGTTCTTGTTATCAATGCCGGTAGCTCCTCCCTGAAGTTCCAGGTGATGGATATGGATACCGAAAAGGTGCTTGCCAAGGGTATCTGCGAGGAGATCGGCGGAAAGTCCAGATTCAAGTTTAAGGTTGAGGGAAGAGAGGACTACGTGACCGCGGCAGAGCTTCCCACCCATGCGGAGGCGCTCGTTCTGGTGCTGAATACGCTGGTGGATGAAAAGCTCGGCGTGCTGAAATCCGTTGACGAGATCGAGGCTGTCGGCCATCGCGTGCTGCACGGCGGCGAAAAGCTCTCCGGCTCCGTTCTGATCACCGAAGAGGTGAAGGCGATCATCGACGAGTGCAAGGACCTCGGACCTCTGCATAATCCCGCAAACCTCACGGGTATTCTTGCCTGCGAGAAGGTTATGAACGTGCCTCAGGTTGCCGTGTTCGATACCGGCTTCCATCAGACGATGCCCGATTACGCGTATATGTACGCGCTTCCTTATGAATACTATGAGAAGTACAAGATCCGTCGCTACGGCTTCCACGGTACCTCTCACAGATACGTCAGCGCGCGTGCCGCCGCTATGATGGGCAGAGAGGATATCAAGGTCGTTACCTGCCATCTCGGAAACGGCGCTTCCATGTCCGCCGTTGTGAACGGTAAGTGCTTTGATACCACGATGGGCGTAACGCCTCTTGAGGGTATCATGATGGGTACGCGTTGCGGAAGCATTGACCCTGCCATCATCCCCTATCTGATGCGCAAGGGCGAGCTTACCACCGCAGATGAGATCGATAAGATGATGAACAAGAAGTCGGGTATGCTCGGCGTCAGCGGCATCAGCAGCGATAACCAGGAGATCACCAAGGGCGCAAGAGAGGGCGACGCACGTTGCCAGCTCGTGGAGAAGATGTACGCGCATCAGCTCGTGAAGATCGTCGGCGGCTATATCGCGGCGATGGGCGGCGCGGATGCAATCGTATTTACCGGCGGTATCGGTGAAAACTCCGGCCTGTATCGCGAGAAGGTTTGCGAAAAGCTCGCATTCCTCGGCGTAAAGATCGATGCGGAAAAGAACAAGATCCGCGGCGAAGAGGTGGATATTGCCACGCCCGATTCCAAGATTCGCGTTCTTGTTATCCCTACCAACGAGGAGCTGGTGATCGCAAGAGATACCAAGGAAATCGTAGAAGCTCTTTAATTTTAAAATCGAAAAATGACAGATGGGGATGTGACGGCTGTGCCACGCTCCCCGTCTTTTGTATTTAATCGACAACAATTATTTGCAATTTGGAGGTCTGTATGTACGACGAGCTTACCGAAGTGGACATTCGGAAGATGGAGGAGGAGATCAAGTACAGAAACGAAAAGCTTGCGCCCTTGCTCCGCGCGGAAATGCGCAGAACCAGAGAGTTCGGAGATCTTTCGGAAAACGAGGAATATAAGGAGGCCAAGCGCGAGAAGCGCCGCAACGAGGGGCGCATCCGCTACCTTGAAAATATGATCCGCACCGCAAGGGTGGTGGAGGTGGAGAAGCGTGACGGCGTGAGCCTTTTCGATTACGTGACGATCAAAAATCTTGACAGAGGGATCGAAAAGCGCATCCAAATCGTGACGACACTCAGGCAGGATGCCTTGCGCGGCTTCGTTTCTAAGGAGTCTCCCCTCGGCGCGGCGCTTCTCGGCCGTAAGGAGGGAGATACAGTGACGGTTGAAATGCCGGACGGCCGCTCCTATCAGGCAACCGTTTTGCGCATTGAGCGCGGCGAGGATAACGATGCGCTCCCGATCAGCGGCTACTGAAATCCAAGAAGGAGAAATCTATGGCAGATATAAAACTCGGCACGTTGAACGCGGCGCTTTCACTCGGTGCGGCCACCGTGCTGGCGGATGAGGCGTATTATGCGGAGCAGGTTGCCACGGTGGCGCGCCGCATCGTGAAGGATGGGATCCGTGTGCTTTTGCTCGCCGGCCCATCGGGGGCGGGGAAGACCACGACCGCCAATCTGATCTCCGACGCCGTGCGAGTGCGCGGCTTTGAGAGCCTTGTGGTTTCGCTTGATAATTTTTATCGGGATCACGGGGATCCCGACTATCCCCGACTTGCAAACGGCGAGCGCGATATGGAGAGCGCACACGCTCTGCGCCTTGACGAGGTGCGCGATTGCCTTTCGCGTATTTTGCTCGGTCAAGACTTTTCCATTCCGAAATACGACTTCAAGGTCGGGCGCGCCACCGCGCACACGGAGCACGGCGCGATCACGCACGGCTGTGTGATCGTGGAGGGACTGCACGCCCTGAACCCCGCCGTGGCCGAGCATTTGCCCGCGGGCGGCGTGCTTCGCCTTTTCGTTAGCCTTTCCACGAATATCACGGAGGACGGCGCGCGGCTGATCTCGGGGCGAAAGCTTCGCTTTTTGCGCCGCCTCGTTCGTGACAGCATTTTTCGCGGCGCGACGGTGGCGGATACGCTTGCGGTCTGGCAATCGGTGCTGGACGGCGAGGATAAGTACCTCTATCCCTACAAGGAGAGCGCCGACGTCTTTTTCAATACCTTCCATACCTTTGAGCCCGGCGTGCTGAAGGATATGGCGGCCGATCGGATTGAGGCCTCGGGCATTGACGATCCGTATCTTTTGACGGTGAAGCGCGCGCTCCTTCGCATTGCGCCGCTTTCGCCATCGCTCGTGCCGCAGACCTCCTTGATCCGTGAATTTATCGGCGGCGGCATTTACGAGGACCGCTACTGATCTTCACCGTTTTTGAAGCCTTGCATACAATGAAAGCGAGGCGCACTCTCTCGGTACGCCGTATAGTTTCTTGCGGCCGCGGCCGCCAAGGAGAGGAAATAACGGCTATGAAAATCGTGATCATTCGTTCGCCGAAGCTGCTTGCGCCCCTGCTCGGGCGGCTGTTCGGCGTCAAATGCAAAAAGAGCGAAAGGCGTTAGCCCATCGCTCGGCAATAAAAAAGCATGAAAACGGAACCTTGTTCGCAGTTTTCATGCTTTTTTTATTTTATTCGCAATTAAAGGATCTGATTAAAAACGCCGTTTCCGTCCTTTTCGGTCAGGGGCATCTTCTGCAGAGCGGCAAGCTTTTCCTTGTAGGCCTTGGCTTCGTCAAAGCGGTTCTCGTGCTCCATGCGAAGCAGGTTTTCCAACAAGAAATTATGCGACTCGCAGGTGAAGAGGTTGCGGATCGGAGAGATCCTCTGGAGCGTTTCGTAATCGTGACCGCTCTTCTCGTAGCCTTTGTCATAGGCGAGATGCTGTGCGTAGTTTGTGCCCGAGCCGAGGCACCATGCGTCAAAGTATTTCTGCAGCTCCTCCTCGTCGGCAATGAGCGCGGAGATCTTATCAACGTAGCGAAGCACCTCTTCCTTTTCCTCACCGGTAAAGAGGTGGAGCGTTTTGTCTTCCGTGTTCAGGCGGTAGGGATGGAGCGCAACGCCCATTTGCTCGCCCTTCTTGACCGTCAGCTCTGCCATGTAGCCGTAGCACCAGCCGGAGGTCTGCTTCGTTCCGGGCCAGGGGAAGTAGAAGTTGCCAAGGCTGTAAACGATCGGCTTTCCGTGATAGAATTCATAGCCCTGCATGCAATGCGTGTGACCGCCGATCAGCGCGTCTGCGCCGAGGTCGAGGATCAGGCGATAGCGATCCTTTGCGCGAGGAGCGGGCAGGGGATTGTATTCGTTGCCGCCGTGGAAGATGACTGTGACAAAGTCCGCCTTTTCCTTTTCCTCCGCGATGCGGTCGGCAAGCTTACGAAGGTTGTAGACTGCCGCGCCGGGCGCCGTTTTGGTGGCGCCGCCGAATTCATTCTCGCAAACGGCGATGAAGGAAACGCGGGTACCGTCCTTTTCGAAGATCACGGACTCGTAAGCGGCATCTATGTTCTTGCCGCCGCCGATATGCGCAATGCCCTCGCGATCCAAAAGGTCGAGCGTGGCGTTCACGGCCGCGTGATGAAAGTCACCGAAATGGTTGTTGGCAAGGATCGCGCAGTTGAAGCCGCCTGCCTTCAGCAGATCGACGTTCTCCTCCTCGCCGCGCAGGTTCGGGCCGCTTTTTGCGATCGCGTAGCCGACGCCCTCCTTGCAGAGCACGTTTTCCTGGTTGGCAAGTCGGTAATCCGCGCTCTTCAGAACGGGAAGCAGCTCGGCGAGCGCGGCTTCTGCAAGCTCGCCCTTGATCTCTCTTGCGTGATGGGTGCTGATGTCACCCGCAAACATAATTTTCATAGGAACATCTCCCTTAAAATTTTTGATTACGGTTCAAGTATAGCAAAGGAAAAAGCAAAAGTCAATACCGGGAGAAGAAATGCTTTTGCTTTTTTGTGCGTTTTGTATATGCTTTGCCTATGACGAAAAAATGGCGGTGTGTTTGTTTTCTTGCTTTTATAGAAAAATGTGCTTTCCTGTTTGGTTTTTTTGAGGTCTGCTTTTTCTTTGATAAAATGTGATTTTTGTAAATAATTATTTACAAAAATAGTGCGTTTTTTGAAGAAAACATTGAATGTTGAAGGTGATTTTTTGATTTTCTTTTTGCGCCGAAACGGAGAAAAGATCGGCGCGGATTCTTGGCGGAGGTGACGCGCAATGCGGCGAATTTTGTAAAAATTGATAAAATTCATTTTTTCCTCTTGCAGTTTACTAAAATATATGTTATAATATTAAAAAGGTATTTTTATATAACGCGTGTATTCGCTTTTACGATAGATAAAATTATACGGCACAGGGCGCCGCAAAGCGGCTCTTTGCAGAAAGGGACCACCGAATGGAAGAAGTTTTTATCAGTTTGCTCTACCCGTCGAAGGAGGCGCGGGAGCTTCATAGAGATGCGGCGAACCGCCCTGATATTACCGATAAGGTTTGTGACGCGCTGGGGCTTACGGATATGTTTTCGCTCCGCTCCTCCATGCTTTCGGACTTCTTTACGGAGGATGAAAGCATTCTGCGGTATCGGCAGAAGACCTTTGCGGATATGCTTTCCGTAAAGGAGCTTCGTGAAACGCTGGATTCGATTTACCCGATCCTTGCGGACATTCACGAGCTTCGCCACATGGAGAGCGAATCCGGTCCTGCTGAGTCGTATCTTTACAGCATTACGGAGATCGAGCTTTACGTTTCCTGTATTGACACGCTTGCCAAGGGGCTTGCTCCCGTGAGAGACCGTCTTACCGACGGCGCGTTTGCCGCGCTTTCCGACGTGGTCTGCGGACTTTCGGAATCCGAATATTACAGGGAACTGAACAAAAAGCTTTCTGCGCTTTCTCAGCGTGTGCACGAGGTGAAGAGCGTGACGATCGGTGTAAACCTCGATGCGGGTATGGTGCCTGCTTCCGCCGGTGTTATCTCTGTCAATTCCGAGCCGTTCAAATCGGGCAAGCTTTTGGATAAGATACTCCGTCTTTCCTTTCGCAATGATGCAAGCACCTGTATTGCAGAGCTGACGCCCATAAAGAAAAATGGGCAGAGTGATAATGCATCCGAGGCAATGACGGCGGCGCTCCACGGCGCGATGGAGGATATTTTCCGTTCCTCCGTGAAGGGCTGGCGCTCCATCGTCGGCGAGTACGTGCTGGACCATACGGATTTTCTTTTGCAGCTTCTTCCCGAGATCGAATTTGTCTGCAAGGCGACGGGTGTGCTCGAGCGCTTGCGCGCGCATCCCGGTTGTGAGATCACCGTTCCCGATATCCGCCCGAAGACGGAAAAAGCGTTTTCTGCTACGGGGCTTTATAATCCTCGCGTTGCTCTCGCAATCGACGATGAGATGGTGACGAACGATCTCTCGTTTGACAAGGAGGGAAGCATTTTTGTTTTGACCGGGCCGAACCGAGGCGGTAAATCCGTGATCACCGTGGCTGTCGGTGCATGCCAGGCCATGCTTCAGCTCGGAATGATGGTGCCTGCGGCATCCGCGGCGCTTTCTCCCGTAAGCGGAATCTTCACGCATTTTCCCGAGGAGGCGGACGATACGATCGATAAGGGCCGTCTTGGCGAGGAATGCGCAAGACTGCGCGAGATATTTAACGCCTTGGACGGATGCGGCATGGTTCTTCTCGATGAGTCGCTTTCTTCTACGGGTGCGTATGAAGCTACATACATTGCGGAGGAGATTCTCTCTGCGCTTGCCGTGAAGGGCGTGCGCGGTATATTTTCCACACACTTGCACGATCTTGCATTGGCGGCCTCCCGCATCAACGAGCGCTCGCTTGCGCTTGGCGGCGGTGCTGTGGATACTTTGGTTGCGGGCATGGAGCAGGGGAAGCGTTCCTTTAAGATCTTGCGTACGAAGCCGGATGGTAAATCCTATGCGCGAGATATTGCGAATAAATACGGTCTTTCCTTTGAGAGTCTCATGGGAAAAGAGGAAAAATAATAAAAGAATTCGCCTATATTTTCGGGCGAAGAGGTCTAAAGGAGAAAAATGGGAGTCGTTATTGGAATCGACGTGGGCGGCAGCACCACGAAGATCGTAGGCTTTAAAAATGAAAACGGCGAAAAGAAGGCGCTTGCGCCGCTTTTCGTCAGCGCGAACGATCCGATCACCTCGGTGTACGGCGCGTTCGGAAAATTTACACATGAGAACGGTCTTTCCTTAAAGGATATCGAGAAGGTGATGATGACCGGCGTGGGCGCCACGTTCGTCACGAAGGATCTTTATGATCTTCCCTGCAGTCACGTATCCGAGTTTGACAGCATCGGACTTGGCGGCATGTATCTTTCCGGGCTTTCGGAATGTATGGTCGTGAGTCTCGGTACGGGAACGGCGATCGTGCATGCTTCTAAGAAAACGGGAATTGAGTATCTTGGAGGTACGGGTGTCGGCGGCGGTACGTTGATGGGGCTTTCGAAGCTTCTTCTAAAGGCCGAGAACATCGAACACATTGCAGAGATGTCCGAGGAGGGGGAGCTTTCCAATATCGATCTTTGCATCGGCGATATTTCCGAGCAGAAGAGCATGGGACGTATGCCTGCGGATCTGACGGCATCAAATTTCGGAAACGTATCGGATCTTGCAACGAAAAACGACGTTGCAAGAGGAATTTTGAACCTTGTGTTCGAAACCGTCGGTATGGTGGCGATCTTTGCCGCGAAATCCCGCGGCGTTCGCGATATCGTTCTTACCGGCAACTTAACACAGCTATCTTATTGCCGCCAAAAGGCAGACTATTTCAACGGCCTTGAGGAGGCTTACGGCGTGCATTTTCTGATTCCCGATCTGGCACAGTTTTCTACTGTGATCGGAACGGCTTTGCAGGGGTAATCCTTACGGGATGCACACCAAATTCAAAAGTTTTTAAATTTTGCACCATATAGATTTTCAATTGGGGGAATTTGCAATGGCAGAAAACAAAAAGGCCCTTGCCATCGAAACGGCAAACGAGAATGGCAATGCGGCGATCACAGAGCGCTTGGACAACGTAGCCGAGCGCATGGCCGAGGCGCAGAAGGCGACGGATGCTGTCGCCAAAGAGCAAAAGCAGCGCCTTGCACAGCAGGAGCAAAGCACTGAACAGCTCCAAAAAGAAGAAGCGGAAAGACGCGCGCAAGCGCAAGAGGCGGCGAAGAGCGTGGCGGATCGCCGCGCGGCGGTTCTCGATTATACCGAGAACTATCGCCAAAATCAAAAGCTGGAGAAGGCGGCTCGCTCGACTGTTTCCAAGGCGAAGCAGGAGCGTATGGCTGCTGAGGCAGAGGCAAAGGCTAAGGCCGAAAGAGAGGCCGAGGAGGCCCTGCAGCGTGAGCGCGAGGAGCTGATGGCTCGCCGCGCGAGAAGCTCTTCGCTTTTGAAAAAAGCAGAAAACGGCAGTGAGACGGAAGCACCCAAGGCAAAGCCTTCGGTGGCACGCCCCGCAGAGAAAGCTACGCCCAAGCGCCCGAGCGCACCTGCGGCGAGCCCTATAAAAAAGGCGGCCGTGCCGAAAAAGCCTGAGATGCCCGTAGAAGAAAAAGCAGAAGAAAAGCCCGAGGAGCAGACGCTTGAAAATCAAGAGCCTGTTGCTGAGACTATGCCCGAGGCGGTCGTACCGCAGGCAGAGTCTATAGCGGAAGTCGCAAGCGCGCCGGAAATCGCACAAGATGAGACCCCCGACATCTTACAATCCGAGCCCATGTCCGCGACGCAGGAAGAGGCAGAAAGCGTACCTACCGCGGATGATGCCGCATCCGCAGAGGTAGCCGCTCTCGTTGCAGAGGAGAAGCCCGAGAGTAAGCCCGAAGCATCGATCGAGCCGACTCCTGCTATTAATAATAATGAAGCCAATGAAGAAACGCCTATCACGCCCGTCGAGAGAGTGAATAGCGATGTGAAGCGCATGCTGGATGAGCAAGCGGCGAAGAGGGCATACGAGACAGCGATCGCCAAAATTGTGGATGATGACATCAAGCGCGTTCTTGCAGAGGATGCGGCACGCGCGGCGGCACTGGAAGAGGATATGCTCAGAGCACGTCTTGCCGGCATGCTTCCTGCGTATATGATCCCGGAGTCGCTTCGCTTGTATAAGCCCGAAGCACCGGTGGAAAAAGCTGCGGCAAAGCCTGCATCTGCAAAGGCCGCAGCTCCTAAAGTCGCACCTGCCGCCAAGGCCGAGGAGCCGAAGGCTGCACCTGCAGAAGCACCTGCCGCTAAGGCCGAGGAGCCGAAGACCGCAGCCGATCAAGCGTCCGACGCTAAGGCCGAGGAGCCTAAAGCCGCATCTGCGCAAGAACCTGCTGCGAATGTGCTTCCCGAGATTGCTCCCACGACACGTCCTGTAGGCGCTCCGGTTGCCGTTCCTTCCGATGGCGAGGTCGAGGGCACGATGCAGAGACTGGAGGATGCCGTTGCGGCGGCTGAAAGACACAGTGAGGCAAGACTTGCCGCTGCGCTTCGCCGCATCGAGAATATGGCGATCCGCGCAGAGGAAACTGCCGATCGCTTGGAAAAGGGCGCACCCGTAGAGAGAGAATTCGAAGAAAATCCCGCCGTATCCGCCGCGATTGCCGGTGCGGCTACAGCGGGGGCTATAGATGCCGGCGCGATGTCTTCCGAGGCGCCGAAGTCTTCCGATGAAAAGTCGGAAGCGGATTCCGCGGATGAAAAGCTTGAAGCTGCCGCCGTTGCTTCCGTTGCCGAAGATGCCTCTGATGACAAGGCGCTTCCCAAAGCACCCGAAGCAAAACCGTTTACGAATAAAGAGCTTCGTCGCTATATGAAGGAGACGAAGGAAGATCTCGCGGAGAAGAAGAGAGATCTTGACGAAATAAGAAGAGAGCCCGGAGAGACCAAGGATGAGTGGCTGGCGCGCCGTCTTGAGCATGAAGCCGCTATTCTCGGTACGCAGTTCGGCGCTATGGCGCTTCTTTCCTCCAAGGGACACATGGAGGAAGCGGAGTCCTTTGCCGAGGATGCGGAGAAGGGTGTTCAGCGCTACAACAAACTTGTTGAAAAATATAATAAACGAGCCGAGGAAAAGCTATCAAGGCTACCGGAGGATATCGTTGCACAGATCTTAGTTGACAGGAGGCTGCCGGAAAACGTCCCTTTTGGTTCAACGACCACTGAGTTGAATTCGGTTGCACCGGGTTGCACAGTGGTCGGGGGCATGTCTTCTGAAACCGAACCGTCTGACGCCGCACAAGCCGCACAAGCCGCACAAGCCGCGCAAGCGCTGTCGGCAACGTCTCAGGCTGCACAATCCAAAGAAGCGCAATCGCGCGTCGCACAGTCCGAATCCACACCGTTTGAAGCAAAAGTTTCCGGTGCTGAGCCTAAAAAAGCATTGAGTCGCGAAGAGCGTAAGGCTTTACGCGAGGAAAAGCAAAAGGATATGCTCTCGTATGCCGCAGAATGGAATTCCAATGCGGCGAAGGGCTCCTCGGATGAAGCGAAAACCGATGCCGCCGACGAGCAGAATGGGCTCAAGGCAAAGCCTGTTTTCGAAATATCCGGAGAAGGAAAAAAAGACGCACGTTCAAAAAAGGAAAAAACATCCGATCGGCAAAAACAATTGCTTGCGGATTATGAAGCTGCGCTGGTCGCGAGCGGGTATGCCGCCGGAGATGATAAGCAAACTGCCGAAAAGCAGAAAGCTCTTGACGGTGTGGCAAAGTCCGCCGTTTTGATGACCGCTACGGATGATTCGTTCCTGAAAAAAGCGGCCGAACGAGAGTCGTATTACGAAAATCGTTGTGCGATGATCGAGGCGAAACGCAACGAAATTGCCGAATTCAATAAACATAACAAAAATCTGCCACGCGATGTGCGTGACGAGCTTGCCGCTGCACAGCAGTTGAGCCTGATCCAAGACGAGATAGGGCTCCTCTGTCTGATGAATCGCTATCCGGATGAAAAGCGTGCACCCGAGTGCATGAAAGCTTGCTTTGAGGATATCGAAGAATATAACCGTATTGCAGAGAGACTAAAGTCCAATGGTAAAAACATTGAGCCTTTGAGCACGGCATTGCCCGCACAAGCACTTGCAATGGGCGAAAATATGCCACCTGAGTCTTGGGCACAGCTGGATCGTGCTATTATAAGTAATAGACAAAGCACGGTGCCGACCAAGAAGGAGGTGCGCGCCGCTTATGCGCATGCTCTTGCCGAAGAGGAACTGCGTGCGGCAATAGCAGAAGATATGAAGAGGGCCTCGAAATCCGGTGCGAGCACGTACACGGGCGAGGAGGGAGCGTTATCCTCTCGTAAGGCTCATCCCGATGCTGCGCAGGCAGAGCCTGCAGTGTTGGAGGGAAAGACTTTTGCCGATGCCCGCAAAGAGGGTGAGCAGGAACCGGAGCAGGTTTCGGATGCCGCCTATCTTGAAGAGCATGATTCCGAAAAGAAATCATCAATAGATCAAAGAAAAAATGAGTCTGCATCGAAAAAGCAGACCAAGACCGACCGCAAGGAGGCTCTTGCGGGAGCTTATGCCGCCGAGAAAGCGGCACGTGAGCAGACAGCGGCGGATGAACGCGCAGAATATGCGCGTGCCAAGGGCGAAGCGGAAAGAGATCTTTTGGCATCTTATGCGGCA
>JAZQTA010000138.1:0-43153 GCA_045630385.1 Eubacteriales bacterium
GAGCAATAAAGCAAACAAAGATTTACATAATTAATAAAAAGTGGGGGCGCCTCGAAGAAGCGGCCGCGCTTTTTTTCGTAGTACCGCTCTTAAAAAAGAAAATCATATCGCGCTGCGGCATACCGCCTTGTACGCGCAATGCTCGCAGGGAGAAATGTTCTTTTGCTTTTTGGGGCGTGCGGCAATGTCGCCGCATTTCATGTGTCCCGCGATATCCTCCACAACGCCGGAAAGCCTTTCCATCAAGGCATCCCATTGCTCCGGGGTGTAGAGATTTTTTTGGTACGCCGCCATAACGCTTCCGTCCTGCTTGTATTTAATAGGAAGAAAATCGGGATGCATCCCGTGAAGGGAGATCGGATCGTCGAGAAGCATGCCGCTACGGCTGTCCGCCATCTCGATCCTTCTGCCCTCGGGCGGCGGTGCCGGCTGGTTTTTGTCCTCCGTTAAGGCGTTCATATAGACCGCACCCGCAGGGAGAATGCGACCGCCCTCGGACACACCGAGTGCCTCCCGAAAGCTCTTTGTCGGTGCTTCGGTCAAGGAGCGGAGGTAGAGGAACATCTGCATATTTTCGCCCTTGTCGAGATCGCTCGGAGAAAAGCTTTTTTTGCCCGTTTTGTAGTCGACGACGCGCAGATACACGTCATCTCCCGCTCGCAGAGCATCCACGCGGTCGATCGTTCCGTAGATGTAGATCGGTTCGCCGTCCGGCGTTTTCAGCTTCGGAGGGCGAGGTCCGTCCGCGCCGCCGATCCGAAGCTCAAAGAATGCGGGCTTGAAGCCGTTTTCGTGTGAAAATTCGCGGCAAAGGCTTTCAGCCATCACCTCGGCCGCCTTCGTCAGCCGTCCGATCTGCAATGCCTCGCGTACCTGTCGCGTGCCTGCGCCTCGGAGAAGCCGTTCGCTCTCTGCCTCCGCGATTTTTTTCACGCGTTCGCGGCGCTCCTCCGCGCTGATCCCCGCGTGGTCGATCCCTTCCTTTTTTATATCCGAAAGAAATCTTTCGAGGATCGCGTGAAGGAACGTGCCGATATTCAGATGGTCAAGCTGGGCGCGGCGCTCCTCCGTCAGCTTCAGCGTATAAGTGCAGAAATGCTTAAAGGGGCATTGTACGTAGCTGTCAAGTCTGCTTTGTGTCAACGACATAGCCCCGCGATAGAGAGAGGAAGCCGTTTCGGCCTGCATATGAAGCGTATCGTTGGCAAGGCGATGCGAAAGGATATTGAGCGTGCTTTCATGCCCCGCGCGCATCAGCGCCTCGGTGGCGGTGGCGCGCTCCTGCTCGGTCA
Source organism: Eubacteriales bacterium (assembly GCA_045630385.1). Taxonomy (GTDB): domain Bacteria; phylum Bacillota; class Clostridia; order Oscillospirales; family CAG-272; genus UBA1740. Next base: position 1,293 of record JAZQTA010000138.1, read on the forward strand.
TTGTGTCGTAGCCCTCCATGGCGGCCTCTGCCGTATAGAAACGGCGCTCCGCGGAGAGCGCGTCCGTGCCGATCGGCTTCACCGTCTCGCAGGTGATCTGCGTGATCCTTGCGATCACGTCTGCGGGCGGGGTCGCGGTATAGGAGCTGTTTCTTTCCGCATAGAAAAGAGAAACGCTCTCGCTTCCCATGGCAAAGGCGCGGGAGAAGCTGTAAAGCTCTCTTGCGCTCTGTACGTCACGCGATGCCTCCGTGGCAAAGCCGAGCTTTTTTAGGCATTCGCGGTCGGCGATCGTGAGTGCGCCGCTGTCGGAAGGATTCATGGGAAATTCTCCCGCGTTCACGCCGACAAGATAAACGTGCTTAATATCCGCAGGGCGCAAAAGATCCGCCGTGCCTGCGCTCACGCAATCGTAAAGCGCGGGGATATGCCCCATGCTCACGGAGCGGAAAACGATGCCGAGCAGAGAGCGGAAAACGCGTGCATCCGCAGGAAAGTCGCCGAGTGTCTCGACAAGCTTGTCCAGGGAATCCAGAATGATTTTGTAAAGCCGCTCGTTTTCCTCCGCTTCTTCAATTTCGCCGAAGCGGCGCAGGGAGGCGGCGCGATGGGCGAGATTTTCCTCGAGCGAGAGCTCCGTCAGCAGGCGCACGAGCGTATGCGCATGCTCGGAAACGGTAGTCGCCGCCTTCGTATCTTCAAAAAAGGTGCGGAGCGGCTCGAGTAGCCTCTCCTTCGTTTCGTTGACGGAGCGTAGCGTATCGGCACTCTCGGCGTTTTCCTCCGCGCCGTATCCGAAGGGGTTCATGTTCCACGGGGCATCTGAAAGAAACGCGCGCCCCTCCAGCTGCCACCGCTCGCAGTAAAGCTCGAATTCGCAAACGGCATCGGGCGTGATGCCGGAAAGTCCGCATTTTGCATACGCCAAAAGATCGCCGCGCTTGAAGCCCGCGCTCACCGTGCCGTACGCCGCCTCGATCAGCTTGACGGCCTCGAAGGAGGCACAATCTCTTTTCGCGTGCAGAGTGGAGGGAATACGCGCCTTTCGAAGTGCAACCTCCAAAAGCCCCTCGGCGGCGGACGCCTTGGAGTAAACGATTGCGAAATCACGGTAGCGGCATCCCTCCTCCATCACGCGTCTTCGGATATCCTGCGCAATGAAGGATACTGTTTCGTACGGTGTAGAGGGTTTGTAGATTTTTATCGCATTTGCGCCGTTTTGTAAACAATTGTTGTCTATATTTCCGCTTGACTTCCAAAGGAGAGGGAGCGCGCACTGCAGAAGCGCGGGGATTTCTTCGCTTCCGTCTACTTTTTTTATGCGCGCTTCGCAACCGATGCGCGAGGCAAGTGCCGTTAATTTTTCGCGCACGGTACGCGGCTCGGTATATTCAAATCCGTCCTCTGCGGCTTTGGGGATCTTGAGTGTAACGGTAATGTCCGTTGCGCGCAGAAGCGCTTCCAAAACGCGATACTGCTCCTCCGTAAAGGAGGTAAAGCCGTCGATAAAGATTTCCGTGCCGCGAAGGATCTCGGGCTGCTCGCGCAGCTTTTTGGCCATGGCGAGAACGTCCGCTCCGCTGTCGCGGTATTTTTCGTCATGCAGGGTGCGGAACATCGCGAGGATCTTGGAAAGATCGGAAAGCTTCTCGCAAAGGCGCGGATGCTCTGCCTGCGCGGCCTCTGCCGCTTCGGAAAGGAGCGGCGCGTCAAAGCAAAGGGCGCGCATCTCCTTCCATGCGTTGAGTGCCTTTTCCACCGTGCCCTCGTTTACCTTGCCGAAGGCGGGGCTGAGGACCGGCGCGAGCTCGGTCAAGGTGCGCCACATGAAAAGCGCCTTCACGGTTTCGTCGGAATAATTGTCCGAAAGTCCGCCGATCTCGCGGAAAATGCGGTTGGGCAGTCTTGTGAAATTCATGACCTCGAAGCAAAGAGGTGCATCCTTGGGCAGGCGTTGCGCGTATTCGCTCTCTGCCGTCACGGTCTGTTGCTCGGGCACAAGGAGCAGAGAGGGCAATCTTTCCCGTATGCGTGCCGTGATCCGCGTGCGCAGCTCGCGCGCCGTATCGGCGTAAAAGCCGCCTTGAACGATCGTCAGCATTCGCTATCCCTCCTCGTGAATTTCTCGGCAAGCGCATAGCCGGATTTTCGGGAGGAAAGGATCACCCTTTCGCCGCCGTTTTCCAGCTTCTCGCGCAAATAATGAATGTAAACGTTTAAAAGCCCATCGGAGCTTTGCGAGCCCCATACGGCGTTTCGGAGCGCATCCCGTGAGATGAAACTGCCGTTTGCCTGCACAAGGGCAGAGAGCAGGGCGTATTCCACCTCGGTCAGCTTGACCGTTTTGCCGTAAAGCCGCAATGCACGCTCACTTTCGGAAAGAACGAGCGGTGTTATTTCCTTTTTGCTTTCCAGCACGCTCGCGGCAAGGCCGATCGGGAGCGGCAGGGGAAGCGTGCGCTCCTTCGGAAATCCATCGGGATCCTCGGTAAGATAAAAGACGCTCGGTGTATCCGCCCCGGGCATGTGCGTGCGCGTATCGAAAAGGAAAACGTCCGCCGCGCCACTCGCGCTCGGCGCTACCTCTACGCGTGAAAACAGGGAGATCAGCTCTCTGTATAGCTTTTGCCCGAGAAAGATATCGTCGGTCACGATCCGTAAAATGCCGTTCAACTGCCTCACCTCGCGTTCTAATTTATTAGAAAAACTGCTTTTATTATACCGCAATCCGCAGAGCTTGTCAATGCTTTTCGGCGGATTGGAATAAAATCCTCTTGATAGGGCAATATTTGCAAAGGCTTGGTCAATTTTTGCAATTGTTAGAGAGGGAAGATTATAGTATAATGTTAGGTGAAATACAATTAAGGAGACTTGTTATGAACAAGATGATTGAACAGCTTTATTCCATCGGTCTGATCCCTGTTATCAAGATCGAGAATGCAGATGATGCGCTTCCTCTTGCAAAGGCGCTGATCGACGGTGGCTTGCCCGCCGCAGAGATCACCTTCCGTACCGCATGTGCGGCAGAGGCGATCAAGAAGATCACCGAGGCATATCCCGAAATGCTCGTTGGCGCGGGCACGGTTCTGACCACGGAGCAGGTAGATGCTGCCATCGCGGCAGGATCCAAATTCCTCGTTTCTCCCGGCTTGAATCCCAAGGTAACCTCTTACTGCCTCTCCAAGGGCGTTCCCATGCTCCCCGGCTGCTCCAACCCCTCTGACGTTGAGGCGGCGCTCGAGCTTGGTCTTACCACGGTTAAGTTTTTCCCCGCAGAGGCTGCGGGCGGTCTGAAGATGCTGAAGGCTATGGCCGCTCCTTACGGTCAGCTGAAGTTCATGCCCACCGGCGGTATCAGCGCGGATAACCTTCTTGAGTACCTGAAGTTTAACAAGATCGTTGCTTGCGGCGGCTCCTTCATGGTAAAGGATGGGCTGATCAAGGAGAAGAAGTGGGATGAGATCACCGCTCTGACCAAGAATGCGGTAAAGACCATGCTCGGCCTTGAGTTCCTTCACATGGGCATCAACAGCGAGAATGCCGACAAGGCCGCAAAGGCTGCAAAGCTTTTCGAAATGATGTTCGGCCTTGCGCTGAAGGATGGAAGCAAGTCCATCTTCGCAGGCGAGGCGTTCGAGTTCATGAAGATGAAGGGCCCCGGCAAGTGCGGCCACATTGCGATCCGCACCAATTTCGTAGACCGCGCTATGGCATACTTCAAGAGAATGGGCATCGAGTTTGACGAAAGCACCATTACCTACGACGAGAAGACCGGCAAGCCCAAGTTCGTTTACTTCAAGGAAGAGATTGCGGGATTTGCTATCCACCTTCTTCAGAAATAATTTTTCTTGCTCACGCTTTTTGGCTAAAAAGACCGTTCGCACCCGCTCGCCGTATTCAAATACGGCTTCGGATTGTGAGCGGCCTTTTTTTCACAAAAATCGAAGAGCAAGAACGCGCGGCTCACGCTTTTTGGCTAAAAAGACCGTTCGCACCCGCTCGCCGTATTCAGATACGGCTTCGGATTGTGAGCGGCCTTTTTTGCAAAAACGAGGCTATAAAATATATAACACGCGCCTTTTTTTCTAAAATATTTTCGCGTATGCGGTAAAATCGACAAAAAACTGTTGCTTTTTTTATTTTTTCATGTTAAAATATTAAAAAGAATATATAAGGAGGCGTTCCATGCGCACCGATTTTTTACATAAAACCGCAGATGGAGTTGTTATGGCGGAAGAGGAGCTTACCGTTGATGGCGCTATGCGCTTTAAAATCGCGGCGACCGACGCGGCATATCTTGAAAATACATATTCGTCAAGCTTTGTCAATGAAATGGCGATTCAAATAACGGCACAGATCGAAAGCCAAATGATGATTGAGGGACTCGCGAAGAGTGATATCACATTGCAGCTCGTCTTTGCACCGGGGACGTACATGGAGCATCCGCACGGCGAGGATACCTATCGCCGTCTCCTTATTTCGGAGAGCGGACGTGCAATTAAGGATCTTTGGATTCGTTGGCGGCGCGTGGGAGAGGGGAAACGGTTTACGGTATGTGATGACGTTTCCGAGGGTGAGATTCGTTTCTATCTCGGAGAGGACGTGCCGCAGAAGGTGCGTGAAAAGGAATATCGCTTCCTCGTTCAGGCAGATGCGGATAAATATCGCGCCGCAATGGGACGTAAGAACGTTACGGAATGGCGTGAGATCATTAAGCGCGCCGTGAAGCGCGGAACGCTCACGAAGGTCACGATCGACGAAAAGGTCGCCGAGCATGCGGGACTGATCAAGGATAAGCTGGAGGAGATTCTCGGAAAATTGCAGCCCGTACCGCAAGAGCCGGAAATCATTCCCGAGCAGGAAAAGGACGAGGCGTACGAAAGAGCCATGGATTACATGCGTAATTTCGTACAGGAAAATACAGCAGCGAGCGAGGCGGAAACCGAGGAAGAAGAGGATGTGCTTGCACTCTCCGAGGCGGCGGTAGAGGATATAATTGTCGATTCGCCACCTTTGGCGCAAGAAGCGAGGGAGACGGATGCGGCAGAGGCGGAAACAGCATGCGAGGCGCTTTCCGAAGAGGAGACGCTTGAAGATGTAAGTGAAGCGGATGAGGAGGAATTGCCTGCGGCCGCAATTGAAGAAGAATTTCCCGCGGATATTTCGGCGGAGGATGCTGCGGAGCAGATCTTCAATAACACCGAGTGTGAGATTGTCGAGGAAACAAAAGAACTCGTACAAGAGAGCTTCACTTTTGAGAAACCGATCATCGAGCAGAAGTCGGCACCTGCGCCGGATGTAGATGCGCTTCGCGCGGAAATGGAGAAAAAGCTCCGCGAAGAAATGCTTGAGAAAGAGCAGGAGCTTCTGCGCAGGGAATATGAGCTGGAGCGCAAGCGCCGCGAGCTTGCCGCAGAAATGAAGGCGCACGAGCTGTCTCGTGCTGAGCGAGAGATCGAGCTGCGTCGCCAAGCGCAGAATCAAGCGCGACTCGATTGGGAAGCCAAGGAAAGAGATCGTTTGGCCGCTCAGGCGTTGGAGGCAATAGAGCTTCGTAAAGCAGAGGAAGCACGTATTGCAGAAGAGGCTCGCAGAGCAGAGGAAGCGCGGATTGCAGAAGAGGCTCGCAAAGCAGAGGAAGCGCGGATTGCAGAAGAGGCTCGCAGAGCAGAGGAAGCGCGGATTGCAGAAGAGGCTCGTAAAGCAGAGGAAGCGCGGATCGCAGAGGAGGCTCGCAGAGCAGAGGAAGCGCGGATCGCAGAAGAGGCTCGCAAAGCAGAGGAAGCGCGGATTGCAGAGGAGGCTCGCAAAGCAGAGGAAGCGCGGATCGCAGAAGAGGCTCGCAGAGCAGAGGAAGCGCGGATTGCAGAAGAGGCTCGCAGAGCAGAGGAAGCACGCAAGATGGCGGCCGAGAATTCGCTTGCGGATCCGGCATATACATATACACAGAAGATGGTGCATCTGATATTCCGCCATCCTGTGGATCCCAACGTAGTGACGCGTATTCGTGAATTGATGGCGGATACGATTCGCTATTTTGGCAAGGAGCACGTTTTCATTAAGGTGAAGGCGACAATACCTTCGGAGAATACAGTGGATCTGAATTTCTCGCAGTTCCCGGCAGAGGAGCATAAGCTGCTGGTTGATATGATTCAGGTGCTCGGAAACAGTGATCTCGGTATATGCCGCGTTTTGGTAGATTGATTTAAATGCAAACTTTAAATTACAAAAAGTTTTAAAACTCTCGGAGGTATTATGAGAGCAGCTTCTATTTTAGGAAGAATACTGATATTTTTTCTTATATTTATTTTGGGCTTTTTGAGTTGTATCGGAGTTTTTGTCGGCGGCGGATATCTTGCATACACCCGGCTGTCACTGGACAAGCTGGGCGTAAATACGAGTGGTATCTTGTCGGATGACGCCGAGGTGGATATTTCCGCATTGCCGATCGGGGAGCTGGTCGCGGAGTTTTCGGCGCTTAAGAGCGCAAAGATCTCTGTGGCTCTGCTTGTGGAACGCTATGGTTTGATCCTTCCTTCCGAGCTGGATTCGCTTTTGACGGATGAGCTTCGGGAAATGGAGTTTACAAAGCTGTTTTCACAGCAGGGAATCAAGGAGCTGCTTTCCGAGCTGTATTTCGGCAAGCTGTTCGGCTATGAGCGGAAGGATAATCCGAATTACAGCATCTTGGATCCCGATGCCGAGCCCGAAATGATTTGGGTAAATCCCGATACGGGAACACGCGTGATCGGTATCAACGGTGTTCTTGCGGATATCACGGTGGGTGAGTTTTTGGACGGCGGCATTCCCACGCAAAAGATCATGGATGATTTAAGCGTTGGCGAGCTGATGGAACTGACGGCGAAGACTGAGCTTCCCGTGTTTATCAAGTCGGAGGATGGATCGCTTGTTCTTGTGGAGGATATTGATCCCATCACGGTTTGGTATGATAGCGATGGTAACGAGGTGGCTTCTGTGGTTGGGGCTATTGCGGACAAGAGCGTCAGCGAGCTTACTACAGGGCTTGACGATATTTCTCTCGGAAAAATTCTCGGTACGGTTGCTTACAAGGATAAAAATTATACCTACGAGGTTCGCCGTACGTTGGACGAGCATATTGTATTGACCGAAGCGGAAAGCATCATATCCGAATTTGCCGATCTTTCGATCGACGGATTGACAGGGGATCAGGTGAATGATAAGGTCAATAACGTGGAGATCTCTTCTCTTCTCGGTTACAAGAAGGACGAGGCTACGGGGGATTGGCTGGATTCCAATGGAAAAAAGGTGAACCCCATTATGGCGCAGCTTGCTTCTTCTAAGGTAGGCGGGCTGAATGAAACGATCGATACGCTTTCGTTCGGAGATATCGCAGAGCTTGTTGCCGTAGATGAAAACGGCGACGTGATCGAGGATCTCGATGCATACGAGGGAGAGATCACTTGGTATGAAAAGGGCTACGAAAAGGGTAGTCCCGATAACGTGCTTGCCGCAGGTCTTATGGCAAGTCTTGCAGGGCTCTCCGTGGGGGATATGAACGATTCCTCCGCCATCACCGACGCTATCAAGGATACGGCGGTCGGCGATGCGATGGGATACGTCAAGAAGGACGGTGTTTGGTATACCGACGATACGTATTCCACGGAGGCGAGCGGAATTATGTCCTCGCTGGCAGACAGCAAGGTCGGCGAAATGAACGAAGAGGTGGATAAGATCACCTTCGCGAAGGTTGCGGAGCTTGTTGCGGTGGACGAAAACGGCGAAGTGATCGAGGACGTTGATTCGTATGAGGGCGAAATCACCTGGTATGAAAAGGGATATGAAAAGGGCGCTTTGGATAACGAGCTTGCTACAAGCGTGATGATCGCTCTTGCCATGCTCTCCATCGGTGATATGAGCGATAACGATGCGCTGACGGATGCCGTCGGTGAGGTTGTTGTCGGCGAAGCACTTGGCTATGAGCGCAGTGTGGATGAAAACGGCAAGGAGATCTGGCTTACCAAGGAAACCGATCCTATCACGGGCGACCGTCAGCCTGCCAAGGGCATCATGGCCGTGATCGCGGACTACAAGGTAACGGAGCTGAACTCCAAGGTGGATGAGATCACCCTCGGTGAGGTTTCCGGTCTGGAGGCAAGAGAAGAGCCGGATCCTGCCGATCCCTCCAAGACCGTTACGGTTTGGTACGATGAAAACGGTGAGGTTGCAAGCGGTGTTACAGGTGCGCTTGCGAACATGACGGTTGCCGACATGTCGGACGATGCGGCGCTTACCGAGCAGATCAAGAAGGTCACCGTCGGTGATGCGATGGGCTATAAGGCCGTGGAGGAAGACGGAAAGATCGTTTGGTATGAAAGATACGATGGCGTCGGTGATCCCGATAATAAAACGGTGAGCGGTATTATGAAGCGCGTTGCCTCCTTCAAGGTTGGCGATATGAATACCGAGGTGAATAAGATCACCCTTGCCGATATTTCCGAGATGGAAAAGGTATATTATCTCAAGGCGGATGATACAAAAGTAAATGCCGAGGATATCGGCAACTACAGCGAGAATGATCTGTATTTCGTTTGGGAAAATTCGGACGGAACAAAGGCATCCGGATTGATGGCGGGACTTGCGCATCTCACCGTAGAGGACTTTGGTGATGAAAAGAAGGTTTCCGATGCCGTGAAAGATCTGCGTGTCGGCGATGCGATGGGCTATGAGAACGTAGACGGTGTCTGGTACACAGAGTATGACAGCGCACATCCCGAGAAGAACCGTCTGACCGGTCTGACCAAGGCGATTGCGGACGATCTTGTTCGTAATATGGATGAAAGCGCGAAGCGGGTAACTATCGCAGATGTGGCTGAGTTAATCGCGGTGGATGAAAATGGTTATATCATCGAGGTCACGGATGTTGAGGCTTATAACGGTGTCTGGTACGAGGAATACCACGGCAAGGACGATCCGAGAAATAAGCCGACCTCCGGTCTGATGGCAGGGCTCGCGCATATGACGCTTGCGGATATGCAGGATCCCGATGTAGTAAAGGATACCGTTGGAACGCTGAAGGCCGGACACGCCATGGGCTACGAAAACGTAGATGGTGTTTGGTATGAAAAGTACGAGGGTGTCGATGATCCCGATAATAAAGAGTTAACGGGCCTTGTAAAGGCGATTGCCGATTCTCCCGTAGAGGATCTGAACGCCGATATTCAGTCCATGAAGTTCGGAACGGTGGCAGGTCTTACCTACGATGCGACCGCAGGAAAGTGGATGGACGGCGCTGTGGAGGCCACGGGCATCAACGCCGCTCTTGCAGACCTCACGGTTGGTGAAATGTCCGATTCCGAAGCGCTTTCCGAATCCATTCAGAAGGTAACCGTAGCCGATGCCATGGGTTACGTGGCAGACGGTGACGGATTCAGAGATAAGAACGGTGATCCCGTTGAGGGCTTTATGTCCGTCATTGCCAATAAGAAGATCTCCGAAATTCAGGGCACGCTGGATACCACCGCGATCGGTGAATTTATGGGCTATGAAAAGGATGAATTCGGCGTATGGAAAAAGGACGGCACCAAGGCTGACGGCCTGATGCAAAAGGTTTGCTCCAAGAATATCAACGAGCTTGACGGCCTTCTTAACGAGCTTGAGCTTCGCGACGTGATCGAAACGCGCTCGGGACTTCTTTCGATTGTTCCTGAGGACACGAAGGTTGTCGATTTGGATGACACGATCAAGGATATGTTCACCGATGAAAACGGCAGGAGCGTAACGATGGGCCAGCTTGAGGATGCAAATCTCATTGTCGTAGAGGGCGGTTTGTCCGCAACGATGCGCTCTTGGACATTCAAGACCTTTGTGTCAAAAGCAAACGATGCCTTGAAATTAGCAGGGCATTGACGGCGGTTTCTTACCGTCCCATGCGGACGGTAAGCACGACCTCATCCCCTTCCTCTGTAACGCGGTGCTCGCTGACGCTTGTGTAGAGCCGCAAGAGAGAAAGGCAGGATGCGAGTGCATGGTCGAGATCCGAGTGCTTCGGCGCTCGGATCTCTTCTTTTTCAAGCAAGGCGTCCACGAGCGCTTCGCTTTCGGAAACGGTCATATTCTTTTTCGCCATTTCGCAAAGTGCCCCTTCGGCAAGCCTTTCGTCTCGGATGCGAAGTAATGCGCGCGCCTGCCGTTCGCATAGCCCGTATTCCAATATTCTTTCTTGCATTTTTGGGGAAAAATTCAGAAGCCGCAGCTTGTTTGCGACGTAGCTTTGGCTCACGCCGAGGCGCTTTGCGATTTGCCCCTGTGTGAGGGCGCACATTTTGATCGTGCCGTGCAGGGCAAGTGCTTCTTCAAACATATTCATAGAAAAAAGCCTCCTTTTTTCTCTATTGTAGCATAGAGTAAAGGAGGCTTTTTGTCATATTGCGGAAAAAATGGAAATATTTCCCGAAATAAAAAATTATGCGTCACAGAGGCTTCTTTGAGATCTGCGCGTAGGGGCGCGGATATGCGGCAGGGGTTTTCGATACCTTGTCGAGAATGATCAAGGGGTGAGAGACCTCCTCCTCGTCATTCTTCAAGGTGATCTCGATCACCTTGCTTTCCTTCGCGCCGAGAAGAGAAAGTGCCTTCTTGGCATCTGCGAGCTCGTACTGCGCGTTCTTACCCTTCATGGCGATCATCTTGCCGCCAACCTTCAGAAGCGGGATGCAGAGCTCCGCGAGAATGCGCATCTGCGCAACGGCGCGCGCGGTGACGAAATCAAAGCTTTCGCGCATGGCGGGATCCTTTCCGACGTCCTCGGCACGGGCGCACAGCGTAGAGATGCCGCCGAGGGAGAGGAGCGCGGCGCTTTCTCTGACGTAGTCCACGCGCTTACCCGTGGCATCCATGGCGAGGATCTTCAGATCTTCGCGCAAAACGGCAAGCACCAAGGATGGGAAGCCCGCTCCACAGCCGACGTCGCAGAGCCTCGCGCCCTTCGGAAGATGCGCGGCCAGCGTTGCGCAATCCGCATAGTGCTGGAGAATGATCCTTTTAGGCTCGGTAATGGCCGTCAGATTGTATTTTTCGTTTTCCGTGATCAGTCGATCGGTCAGCAGATAAAGCTTTTCAGCCTTCTCCTTGGAAAGAAGCGCGGAGAGTGAGTTTTTCTTAAAAACCGAGGTGATCTCTGCAAAAAAATCTTTTTCAGACATTGCGATGCTCAAGGTGAAATCTCCTTTGTTATTGCTTTAAAATGTGAAGTGAAGTTTACAAAATTATGCGATAACCTTTTTGAGGTATGCAAGTCCCGCAGAAAGGGCGGGAATGTTTTCTTCCATTCCTTCAAATTCAAGAGAGACGTATCCGTCATAGCCCGCGCGCTTCAGCGCCTTGATCGCCGTGGGGATCGGAACCTCGCCGTGGCCGAGAACGGTGCCGCGCAGATAGTTGCCGCCGCGCGTTTCGAAAAAGCCCTCGGGCTTGTCGAAAAGACCGCTCTTCACAAGGAAGTCCTTCACGTGCACGTGGTAGGTATAGGGTGCGGCACAGCTGACGGCGCGAACGATATCGCAGTCTGCGCAAAGGAAGTTTCCGATGTCGCAGAGCCAGCCGTAATTTTCATGGCCGACGGCGAGGATCAGCTCCTCCACGCGCTCGGGATCCTGGAAAATATAGCCGTGATTTTCGGTCGTCGTGCGAACGCCCTTTGCGGCGGCGTATTCGGTGATGCGGCGAATGGCGGGGGCCATTTCCTTGATTGCGTCGCGGTAGCTGTAAAGATGATCGCTCTTCAAGGCGTAGCAAACGTCGTGGCGAATGACGGATGCGCCGAGCTCTGCCGCAACGTCCACCGCCTCGCAAACGTGCTTGATCTCCTCCTCGGTGTCGTGGTTGATAAAGTCCGCGCCGAGAGAGTGCGCCGCGATCGGAAGTCCGATCTTTTCGCAGTGCTCGTGCAGCTGCTTTGCAAGCGCAAGCTTATCGCCATCGGGAAGCTCGGTAAATTCGATCGCGTCGAAGCCAAGCTCCTTGGCTTTGTCGGCAACGGCAAAAAGATCCGCGCCGGTGTCCTTCATGTATTTGGAAAAGCTGTAAGAGGAAACGCAGGTCTTCATTTTTTATCTCCTTTGTTGTCCCATTCGGGGAATTCGTTTGATTTATTGTATCATGGATGGCATGAGAAGTCAACGGAAATATCGAAAAAAACAAGAAACGTAAGCCGAATATCAAAAAAATGAAAAATCGTCGAAAATTTAACGAATTATCTTGACTAATTCCGTTATTTATGGTAATATAACAATGTATGAATAAATGAAATAAGGAGATTTCTTATGGCAACCTACAACAAGAAGAACATTGAAGACGTTGAAGTAGCCGGCAAAACCGTACTGGTTCGCTGCGATTTTAACGTACCCATGAAGGACGGCGTGATCACCTCCGATAAGAGAATCGTTGAGGCGCTTCCCACCATTAAGTACCTCTTTGAAAAGGGCGCGAAGGTAATTCTTTGCTCTCACATGGGCAAGCCCCACAACATTTTCACCGAGGGCTTCGGTCTGACCAAGAAGGAAAAGAAGGCCGTTGAGGCGCTTCCCGAGGCAGAGCAGGCAGCTGCTAAGGCAGAGTACCTTGCAAAGGCTCTGAAGAACGACAAGAAGAAGCTTACCCTGAAGCCCGTTTGCGAGAGACTGAATGCGCTTCTGGGCAAGGAGCTCGTTGTTTTCGCTGAGGACGTGGTAGGTCCCGATGCAAAGGCAAAGATCGCAGATCTGAAGCCCGGCACGGCAGTTCTTCTTGAGAACACCCGCTTTGAGGCAGGCGAGGAGAAGAATAAGCCCGAGCTTGCAAAGGCGCTGGCTGATTTTGCAGACCTGTTCGTAAACGATGCGTTCGGTGCGGCTCACAGAGCACATGCATCCACCGCAGGCGTTGCAGATTATATTCCCGCTGTTTGCGGCTACCTGATCCAGAAGGAGATCTCCGTTATGGGTAAGGCTCTTTCCAATCCCGAGCGTCCCTTCGTTGCGATCCTCGGCGGCGCAAAGGTTGCCGATAAGCTGAACGTAATCGAGAACCTTCTTAACACGGTTGACACCCTGATCATCGGCGGCGGTATGGCATTCACCTTCGCGGCCGCAAAGGGCTACTGCGTTGGTAAGTCGCTTCTTGACGAAACCAAGATCGACTACTGCCGCGAGATGATGGCGAAGGCTGAGGAGAAGGGCGTTAAGCTTCTTCTTCCCATTGATAACGCCGTTGCGGCAGATTTCCCCAACCCCATCGACGCTCCCATTGATATCGAATACGTAAATACCGATTCGATCCCCGCTGACAAGGAGGGTATGGATATCGGTCCCAAGACCGCAAAGCTCTTCGCCGATGCAGTTCTTTCCGCGAAGACGGTTGTTTGGAACGGTCCTATGGGCGTATTTGAGAACCCCACCCTTGCAAAGGGTACGATTGCCGTAGCACAGGCTCTGGCAGACAGCAGCGCGATCACCATCGTTGGCGGCGGTGACTCTGCGGCGGCTTGCGAGCAGCTTGGCTTCGCTTCCAAGATCACCCACATTTCCACCGGCGGCGGTGCATCCCTTGAGTTCCTTGAGGGTAAGGATCTTCCCGGCGTTTCCTGCCTGCAGGATAAGTAATTTCCAAAAGCACAGGAGACTACAAAAATGAGAAGAACCGTAATTGCAGGAAACTGGAAAATGAATATGACTCCCTCTGCCACCAAGGCTTTCATCGCAGAGCTTGCTCCGATGGTAAAGGGAATGGATAAGTGCGATATCGTGCTTTGCGTGCCCTTCGTAGACATTGCTACCGCAGTTGAGGCGGCAAAGGGAACGAATATCCGCATCGGTGCGGAAAACGTGCACTTCGCGAAGAGCGGCGCATACACCGGCGAGATCAGCGCAGAGATGCTTTGCGAGATCGGCACGGAGTACGTTGTGATCGGTCACTCCGAGAGAAGACAGTATTTCGGCGAAACCGACGAAACCGTGAACCTTCGCACCAAGGCCGCGCTTGAAGCAGGCTTGAAGGTTATCCTTTGCCTCGGCGAGGTAAAGGAGGAGCGCCTTGCGGGCATCACGAACGAGATCGTTGCTATGCAGACCAAGCTTGACCTTGCAGGCATCACCGCAGAGCAGCTGAAGAACGTGATCATCGCGTACGAGCCCGTTTGGGCGATCGGCACCGGTCTTACCGCAACCCCCGAGCAGGCAGACGAGACCTGTGGCGCAATCCGCGCCGTTGTTGCCGAGCTCTACGGTGCTGAGGCGGCAGAAGAGATCACCATTCAGTACGGCGGCTCTATGAACGATGCCAATGCCGCTGAGCTTCTCGCGAAGAAGAACGTAGACGGCGGCTTGATCGGCGGCGCTTCGCTGAAGACCGATAAGTTCACCGCTATCGTTAAGGCGGCAAACGCTTAATTTATAAGCTTAAAAAGAAATCCCACTCTGTGACGCGAGGCGCACCGCAGAGTGGGATTTTTATCTGAAATCGAAAGTGCCGCCCGCAGGCGTGCGCTTTGGTAAAATCGGACGAAAAAAAGCAAAAATCGGACGAAAGTTTTTAAAAGGCTTTGCTGACTATTGACATGCACGCGCGCGTGTGTTATACTGAGAAAAAATACGCAAAGAGGAGATAAAAAATGAACCTTGTATTGCCGCTTGCAACGCATATTCGTATTGACGACGTTGGTTGGATCGAAGGGCGCGATATGCGCTATTTTGGCCGTCCCTCCAGTACGGGCATCCCGCGTATCCATCATCCCCTGGACGTGCGCGTCGTGAACGAGATCGGCAAGGCGCTGAACACGCATATTCATTGCAATATGGTGCTTGGCGAGTGGGATAAGAATAACCGCTTGCGCGGCGCAGCGCATATGACTTGGGACGAGAGCGGCTGGGATGCGGCAGGAAAGCTGGATATGAAGCTTGCCGAGGCGTATTTTGAGGAGCTTGAAGCAAGTGAATATATTGATTTCGGTCTGCATGGCCTGATGCACGGCTACTATGTAAACGGAAAGCAGAAAACGGAACAGCATCATTATCCGTTCAGAAAAGAATACGAAAGAGGCGAAGCATCCTCTCCCGCGCTTCCGATCGAGGAGTTTGAGCTTCTCGTGGATCTCTTTTTCAAGATCTATGACGATTGGGGCTTCAAAAAGCCCGTGATCTCCTTCGGATCTCCCAACGGCTCGTACGGCTTGCCGACGGACGATTTCAATATTAAAATGGCGCGCGTGCTTTATAAACGCGGCATCCGCTCCTGGAAATGGGCGTGGCCAAAGGTGGATCGCATCGATACCTGCGCAGGGATCGCCTGCATGACCTCGAAGGAAATGGCCGAGTGGAACGTATACGATATCGATCCCGATCTGCACCCCTTCACCTTTGCAAATCCCGAGACGCGGCGCTGCCCCGATATCTGCTGCCATTGGCCGAATTTCCTTCGCTATAATCCCGAAAATAATTTTGAAAGAGTGGAGAAGTGGAAGAATTATTTTCTTCGCATCACATCTCCCTTCGGCATGATGCTCGCCCGTGACGTGACCGAGGCCGCATCGCAGACCTTCTATTCGAAATATGCGTCTGTGGATATAGCGGACGGCGGTTACCGCATCGGTTTTGATGCGGTGGATCGGCAGGATAGCGAGCTGATCGGAAGGGAATTTTACGTGAGCCTCAGGGGCGGCGAGGTGCTGAAGCGCTGTGAGGGCGGCTCGCTTTCCGTGCATGACGTGCGCGGGGATCACACGGTTTATAAGATCCAAAGAGATGCGGATGCATCCACGGTGAGGCTTGAGATCTGATTTTTCTTTCTATATTTATTAAGGAAGTCTTTCGCCTGACGGCAAAGGGCTTTCTTTAAATATGAAGTTAGTTCGAAATTCTAATAAATTAGAAATCAAAAATGTTTGAAGTAAAAGCAAACAAAAAGCGGGCGAATACTTTGTGCACATTTTACAAATAATAATCTCAAAAATCGTGATGTTGCCAATTGGAAAAAGGGCTCGTTTTTGGTATACTATACAATGTAAAAATAAAAAACATTCACAAGGAGAACTTAAAATGGCAGGTCTTTCTCTCAGACACATTTACAAGAAGTATCCCGGCGGCGTTACCGCTGTATCGGACTTCAACCTTGAAATCAAGGATAAGGAGTTCCTTATCTTCGTAGGTCCCTCCGGATGCGGTAAGTCCACCACTCTGCGTATGATCGCAGGTCTTGAGGAAATTTCCGAGGGTGAGCTTTACATCGGCGACAAGTACGTAAACGATATTGCTCCCAAGGAGAGAGATATCGCGATGGTGTTCCAGAACTACGCTCTGTATCCTCACATGACCGTGTTTGATAACATGGCATTCGGTCTTAAGCTTCGTAAGGTAGCAAAGGAAGAGATCACGCGCCGCGTTGAAGAGGCCGCAAGAATCCTTGACATCTCGCACCTTCTGGAGCGTCGCCCCAAGGCTCTTTCCGGTGGTCAGAAGCAGCGTGTTGCTCTGGGCCGTGCAATCGTTCGTAACCCCAAGGTGTTCCTGCTTGACGAGCCGCTTTCCAACCTGGACGCTAAGCTTCGTGCGAGCATGAGAACCGAGCTTACCAAGCTTCACAAGAAGGTTGAGACCACCTTTATCTACGTAACGCATGACCAGGTCGAGGCTATGACCATGGCAACCCGTATCGTAGTTATGAGAGACGGTATCATCCAGCAGGTAGATACGCCTCAGAACCTGTACGACACTCCCTGCAACCTCTTCGTTGCAGGCTTCATCGGCACGCCTCAGATGAACTTCATCAACGGTAAGCTGACGAAGAAGGGCGAGGATCTTTACGCGCAGTTCGGCGTAACCGATATCAAGCTTCCCGCAGACAAGGCAAACAACCCTGCTCTTAAGGAGTATATCGGTCAGGACGTTATCTTCGGTATTCGTCCCGAGGCGATCCACGATGAGCCCATGTACCTTCAGACCATGGCAGACACCACCATGGAGGTTGACGTTGACGTTACCGAGCTTATGGGTGCTGAAATTTATGTGTACCTCGGCTTCGAGGGCATGGAGGATGCAACCTCCGGCAAGAACATCGTTGCAAGAGTTTCCTCTCGTTCTCAGGCTCACAGCGGCGATAAGATTAAGGTTGCTATTGATGCTTCCCGTATTCATATCTTTGATAAGGATACCGAGAAGTGCATCTGCCACTAATGCTTAAATAAATAATTTCGGCTTTTTGCCGTTAAAATCCGATCCTTGGCATGATTTTTTTGCCTTTGGATCGGATTTTTTTTGATATTTGCCTAAAAAAATGACAAAAGATAAGAGGAGAAACGATTTTTTTGATTGTTTTTTGCGCGTTTTTGAAGGGAAAAAAACAAGATGAAATAAAGCAAAAATGCTCCGAAAAACGCTGATAAAATCATGAAAACCACACACGCTGTAAAGTTTGGTTTGCTTTTTGATCCTCGATATTTGCGCGTTTTTTGGCTTTTTGTAAACTATTGTATTCAAAAATGCTTCAAAAATGAGGCGCTTTGCTCGGAAAATAAAAAAATATCGGTTTTTTAGCAAAAACTATTGACGAATCGGCTCATATCTGTTATAATATAGTCATAAAAATATATTACCGGAAACGGAGAAAGAGGAACACTATGGTTGATGAAATGAACATGACGGCTGACCGGGCACCCGAGGCAGAGGCTGCGCCTGCTCCGGCACCTGAGATGTCCAAGAAGGAGCGCAAGGCGGCTTACTCCGAGCAGACAAAGAAGATTGCGGTTCTCCGCCGCGGTGTTGATAAGCAGCTCAAGGCTTATAGAAAGTCTGCTCTGCGACTGGATAAGTCTTATGATGGCCATCAGAGAGCGCAGGCATCCTTGGCCGTTAAACCCAACAAGGCTAAGCGCCGTATGGCGGCAGAGAAGGCCAAGAATCTTTATGATGCAGATACGCTTGTTTTCAAGAGCATCCACGAGCAAATCCTTGCTGATATGGCTGCAATCGAGCTTTCGTATGATGCGCTTGCAAATTTTGCTTGGAAGATGTCTCTCAGATTCAAGGCAGGCGAGAATTTTAACAAGTACCAGGATTATCTTGCAGAGCGTATGGCAAAGGCGCAGAAGCCCATCGTTGAGCTTCTCCCCATCATTTTCCCTGAGCCTGTAGTCGAGGAGCCTGTGGTTGAGGAGCCTGTAGTTGAAGAGGAACCTGTAGTTGAGGAGCCTGTGGTTGAGGAGCCCGTGGTTGAAGAAGAACCCGTGGTTGAAGAGGAGCCCGCTCCTGCTGAGCCTTCTCTTGAAGAGAAGCTTGCCGCTGAGCTTGCCGCTATGAAGGCAGCGTACGAAGAGGTTTTGCGTCGCATTGCAAATCCCCCCGCACCCGCACCTGCGCCCGCTCCTACTCCTATGTACGGTGCACCTACCGTGCAGTACGTAATGCCTCCGATGATGCCTCCGATGATGCCTCCCTACTACGGTGGTTATCCTTATCCCGCACCTGCACCTGCACCCGCTCCCGCACCTGCACCTCAGGTACAGCCCGAGGTAAAGGTAGCTCCCATCGAGATCGATGTTTCCAAGGCGGTTTCCAAGGCTGTGGATGCTGTAATGGAGAAGCTCAGCGTAACGCTGGATGATAAGCTTGAGGCGTATGCCGCATCTCTTCCCGATCTTGCCGCACTGGCTGACTTTGGTCCTACTGCAGAGGCTGTAGCACAGGTTTCCGAGGATCAGGAGTTTCTTCTTGCGAAGGTAACGGGCGTTGTTGAAAAGGTTCAGGGGATGACCGATTCTCTGATGGAGATGAATGAAACGCTTGCTTCTGCCGCTAAAAAGCAAGGAGAGATCTCCGAACAGCAGAAGAAGACCAATGATATCCAGCGTTACACGCAGCGTGAACAGCAGGGTATTCAGGCAACCCAGAAGGTTATCGGCAAGGATCAGATCGAACTTGCTGAGGCACAGGTTCTTGTAACCGAGCAGCAGAAAGCCGCAAACGATCGTCAGAAGGCTGTTGGTGAAGCACAGCAGGCTCTTACCGAGCAGCAGCAGGCTCTTGTTGAAACGCAGGGCGCGATCGAAGAGGCTATGAAGAGCGTAATGCAGAGCCAGAAGGATATTATCAGCGGTCAGCAGGCAATTATCCGCGGCAACGATGCAAATGTTGAGGCTTCTAAGGAGCTCATCGCAATGCAGAATGAGGTGAGCGCACAGCAGAAGGAAGCGGTAACCGCACAGAAGGCTGTTGCACGTGAGCAGAAGAATATCACCGAGCGTCAGAAGGTAACCGCTGATACCCAGCGTGACATCTTTGAAGAGCTTAAAGCAATCTCCAAGGATAGCAAGAGCCTCGCAGATGCCGTTGAAAAGCTTGGCAAGAAAACCGTGAAGAAGACCGCTCCTGCAGTTGAGGCGGCTCCTGTTGCCGAGGAGGCTGTTGCAGAGGAAACGGTTGCTCCCACAGTTGAAGCTCCCGCTGCCGAGGAAGTAGTAGCTCCCGCAGTTGAGGCTCCCGCTGCCGAGGAAGTAGCAGCTCCCGCTGTTGAAGAGACTCCCGCAGTTCAGTAATCTAAGCGATTTTTGAAAAATGAAATAATTTCCGAGAAGCCGTAGGTTTTTCCTGCGGCTTCTTTTTCTTTTTTTATAATATCCTCCTCCGGCAGAAAAGAAAGGATCGGAGAAGGGCTGTTAAATGCGTTAGCTGCGGTTTGTACGTCCTTTATAAAAGCCTTATTTTTTGTATTGTGGGCGGAGAGCAAGCATGGCGTGTGCGAAAGAAGGGAAAAGATCGCTCCGTGAAGCCGCATGGAAATGCATAGCCGTGCATCTCTTGCGCAATCGAAAAAAACATCCTCGCTTTGAATGATTTTAACGGAAGAAATCTGTAGCGCCGCCGCAACATTTTCGGCGTATTTTAAGTCTGCCTCAGGAAATAGAACAGCAAGGGTGATATCAAATCTCTTTGTCTGCATGTTTTTTAAAGAAGAGATCAGCGCTTTGTCGCATTGCGCGGATGGGAAAACCAAGATCTTGGTCGTGCATTTTGTTTCTTTCTTTATTTCGGGAAAGTGAAAGCAGAGATCGGTGGCGGTGCAGATGCGCGAAGCCATAGCGGGGGAGAGGAGCTTCTTGGCTATATGCGCGTCTGCTTCGCTCCGCAGAAAAAGCTGAGAAAAACCGTTTAATGCATATCTGCATATTTTGTTGGCGAGGTTCCCGTGTAAAGAACCGATTCCCATGCATGCACCGATGCGAGCCTTTTTTTTGCACAGAAGGGAAAGTATCGAATAATAAAGGAGAGAGCGCATTGAGGTCTCGTTCTGAAAGAGGTTACCGCCGCCAAAGAGTACAAGATCACATTTTCTGAGCATGTAAGCCGTTCGAATTGGGCGAGCTCTTGAGAGAATGCTTTTTTTGCTTTTTAGCAAGGGGTAAAAATGATGCACTCCTCGCGCGCGAAGGCATGTCTGCATGGCCTTCAGCATCATTTCGTCTCCGAAGTTTCCGAAGCCGTAGTATCCGATAGCCCCGATATGAAGCGCACCGTAGTAGGTCGAGATGGCATCCTCTGCCATGCGGTTCGCTGTGTATTCGGCATGTATAAGCTTGGATATTTTATGCCGATTTTTTTCACAAAATGTCTTGTGATTTAAAAGGTAAAGAATGTCTTGATACAGTGTTTTGGCATCTAATACTTGCTTGTTTCGACAACAAAAGTTGTCATATTTTTCGTTTTTAAAAGATTCTTCGGTTAAGATTCCTCCGTATCCTTCATTTCCTGCCAATATGACAGGAAGTGCACTACAGCCTCCCTCCAAGGCGGCGCGGCTTACGCCGATCAGCATTGCTCCGCTTTGCATTTCTTTTTGAATGTTATCGCAAGCGCCGTGAAGATGTACAACAGCGGCTTCGGCTTTTTCGTTTGCTTTCTTCGCCGCATCTCTCACGCGCCACGCATCGTCACCGTCGCCGTAAATGCGTATTTTTAGGTGCGGTGCGTATGTGTGAAGCTTGGGAGCAATTTCGCATAAAAGCAAGGCGCATAGCGAACGGTCCTTATCCAGTCTTGAGACGTGAAGAATATCCTTTCCGAGGGTGGGGAGTGTCGGGAAAAGCAAGGGATCGATGCCGTTGACGGTTAAGTTGACGTTGTTCTTGGGGATCTTATATTCTTTTACCAGATATTCCTTCAGATCCTCGCTGACCGCGAGAGAGCGCCTGCCCCAGCAGCAGAGCGTGCGTTGCATCGGAGCAATATGAAAATTGAGATGCACGGTGGTTACGAGTGGGATTTGCGGCAAGCACAAATTTGCCAGCGCGGCGGTATAGCGCGTGTGAGCATGGATGACTGTGAAGCCTTCATTTTTTACTCTGCGCAGTGCGCGAATACTCATTCGTATGCTTTTGAGGTCGCGCCCTTTGAAGGGCGCATAGAGAACGGATATGCCTCTGTCTGCCATGGCTTTTGCGTAAACACCGCCCGCGCACATGAGCGAGGTGTCAACCCCTTTTTTATTCAGTGCCGATATAAGTGTCAGCACGTGTGTTTCCGCACCTCCGATATCCATTCCGTCGATCAAAAGAAGCACCTTCATTTTTCCTCCTCGGAGCGCAAACAAAAAAACGCCCATAGTAGAATGCATTTTCTCTCTATGCATCTATTATGGGCGTTTTATGAAAAATTATGACGGGATCAAAGGATCACCGTATCGTTTGCGGAATCCGCTTCCGCCATGGCAAGCTGCACGTGATAGGCATCGATCACGGCCTCTTCAAGTTCTGCGCGAAAACGTGCGTTGATCGGATGAACGATATCACGGTAGGTATCGTCGGGATTTTTACGAGAGGGCATCACGATGAAAAATCTTTCTCTTGCATAAATAACCTTGATGTCGTGAACAGCGAGACATTCGTCAAAGGTAACGGAAACGACTGCCTTCATAGGACCTTCGTCAAAAAATTTGCGAATCTTAATATCTGTGATCTGCATGGGCGCTCTCCTATGTTGTATCTTTTTTTGTTTTTCTCATATAGTATACTATAAGTTTGTGTCAAATAATCATAACGAGTAATAATATTTTCCAAACGCCGTGTAATTTTTTTATGAACAGAACTGAATATAGTTCAGAAATATGAGGAGGAAGGAATGATTTTGTCGAAAAACTATACCGAGAAGGAACGTCGGGAATTGCTTTTTTCCAAGGGTGCGCATATCTGTTTTCTGGGAATCGGTGGTGTGAGTATGCATGCGCTTGCGCATTTTTGTCTTGCACGAGGTATATATGTGTTTGGCGCAGATAAGAAGGAAAACTCATATACGCGGCGGCTGGAGGATATTGGGGTACGTGTTTTTAGACCCGAGGCCGGGGCGGCGATCGAAAACGCAAGCGCGGTGGTATGCAGTCTTGCGCTGGATGAAGAGAATGCGGATGTTTTGCGTGCTCGTGCAAAAAACATCCCGATCCTTACGCGCGGCGAGCTGCTCGGTGCATTGATGGAGGAATATACGCTCTCGATTGCCGTTAGCGGCTCGCATGGGAAAAGTACGGTAACTGCAATGCTTGCATCGGTTCTTGTTGCCGCATCCAAGGAGCCGTCGGTTTTGTCCGGAGCTTCACTTCCGCGTGCGGAGGAGAGCTTTCGCATCGGGGGCAAGGAATATTTGGTAGCGGAGGCGTGTGAATATGGGGATAGCTTTTTGTCGCTTCGCCCATCCGTGTCCGTTCTTATGAATCTCGAAGCGGATCATCCGGATTATTTTCCGACCGAGGATGCGCTAATGCGCTCCTTTGCCCGCTTTTGCATGGGGAGCGGCATTGTGTTCTACGGCGCTTCTTCGCCGAGTCTTACTGCTTTGATTGAGCGCTATGGCATTCAGAATGCGCTTTCCGTTGGTTGCGCGAGCACGTGCGATTACAGATACGAGGTCACGGCGCTTGAAAAAGGGTATGCCGCTTTGCGCTTTTCGGATAGAAAATGTGCGCCTGTTGCGTTGAAGCTTTCTGTGCCGGGGCGCTTTCAGGCGGAAAATGCGGCAATGGTGATGGCGGTTGCGAGCTATCTTGGGATTTCGCCTTCGGTTTCTGCCGCCGCGCTCGCGGAATTTGCGGGGATCGAACGAAGGCTTTGCCGTATTGGTTCATGGAAAAAAATACCGCTGTATTATGATTATGCACACCATCCAACGGAGATTCGTGCAACCATACAAACGATTCGACAGATGCACGGTGCGCCGATTACGGTTTTGTTCCGTCCGCATACCTTTTCGCGAACCGCCGCATTGTTTTCTGATTTTGCTTCTGCGCTATCCGAGGCGGATCGCGTGCTTATCACGGATATTGACGGTGCGCGCGAAAACGGCGGATCTGTTTGCGCTGAGGATCTGGCATCCGCCGCAGGCGGCACGTACGTGCCACTCGCACAGGCGGCGGATATGCTGTGCGAGGTGCGTGAGGGGTGCGCGGTCATTATGGGCGCGGGGGAGCTTCAAACGGTTCTTGCGCGTTTTTTGGGGGCGGCAGAGAAAAACGGTTGACAAACCCTTATTTAAGGTGTAAAATAATATTATTCGCGTATGCGGTTTTTCGCATCGGGGAAAATAAAAAAGCTTTTCATGCATTTTTGCGACGAAAGAGCGAATTCTTTTTTTGAAAGGAGTGGTTTTCTGTGGATAGTATAGGGGTGGACCGAAGTAGAAACGTGAAAATATGCAGAAGATCGCTTCTGCCCAAAAAAGGAGGAGTTTTATGTCGCTTTATAAAGAGCCGGGATCGAATGATTGCCGCGCGGTGGCCGAGGAATGGGAAGGCTTGATCGAGGCGCACCGCTATGCTGATTTCCGCGTGCAGGTATCCCGATATCACATGGCGGATATTATTGAGGTTTTTTCTTTCATTTCCAATGATTACGAAAGCCGTGCCTTTCGTCTTTTGACCAAGGAGCAGGCCGCAGAGGTCTTTTTGAGCTTTGACAGCGAGCGCATGGAGCGCATTATTTCCATCGTATCGGATACCGAGCTTGCCAGAATGCTCGATGAGATGTATATGGACGATACCGTGGATATCATTGAGGAAATGCCGGCCTACATCGTCAAGCGTATCCTGCGAAACAGTACCGCGGAGGATAGAGAAGCGCTCGGAAAGCTTCTTCGCTATTCGGAGGATAGCGCGGGCTCTATCATGACGACGGAATATCTGCGCTTCACGGGGGAGCAAACGGTAGCGGATGCTCTTGCGCATATCCGCCGCGTTGCGATCGATAAGGAAACTATATACACGGGCTACGTAACGGATAAGGAGCGGCATCTTCTCGGTATTGTGACGGCGAAGAAGCTTCTGATCTCTCCCACGGATACGCCGCTCTCCGAAATTATGGAAACGCTCGTGATTTTTGCGACCACCTCGGAGGATAGAGAAGCGGTGGCAATGAAATTCGATAAATACGGCTTTCTCGCGCTTCCCGTCGTGGATGCGGAAAACCGCCTCGTCGGCATCGTGACCGTAGACGATGCAATGGACGTCCTTCGTGAAGAGGTAGAGGAGGATATTGCGAAGATGGCGGGTATGTCGCCCACCGAAACGCCCTACCTCAAAACCAAGGTTTCCTCCTTGTTCCTTTCTCGTGTGCCGTGGCTTTTGTTGCTTATGATCTCCGCCACGTTTTCGAGCACGATCCTCGGGATCTTCGAATCCGCTTTGCCCGCAGTGCTGGTGCTCTTCGTGCCCATGCTGATGGATACGGGAGGAAACAGCGGCGGTCAGGCGTCGGTTACGCTGATTCGCGGACTTTCGCTCGGTGAGGTTTCTGCAAGAGACGTCGGAAGAGTCGTTTTCAAGGAAGCGCGCGTCGGCTTTCTCTGCGGCCTTGCGGTGGCTGTGGCCGCATTCGGTAAGGTAATGCTGGTGGATCGCCTTTTGATGCAAAATCCTGCTGTCAGCGTGCAGGTTGCGCTTGCGGTTGCCGTTTCCATGCTTTTGACGGTGCTTCTTGCAAAGCTCATCGGATGTCTTTTGCCGCTGGGCGCGATGAAGCTCGGATTCGATCCCGCGGTCATGGCTTCGCCCTTTATCACAACGATTGTGGATGCGCTTGCACTTCTTATGTATTTTGTTATTTCCAAAAATATTCTCGCTATATGAAAACAAATGTTTGCAAATTCCATGTTAAGCGTTTTTGAAAGGATAGAGAATGTCGAAATACGATTTGGTTTTGTTTGATCTTGACGGAACGCTTACGGATCCTGCGAGCGGTCTTGTCAAAAGCTTTTCTTATGCGCTTTCCCGCATGGGCGTGGACTGTAGCGATCGTGAGGGCCTGAAGCGCTTTATCGGGCCGCCGCTGTACGACGAATGGCAGAGGGTGTACGGCTTTTCTGCAGAGGAGTCCGGGAAAGCGCTGGATTATTTTCATGAATATTACGAGGTGCACGGTTGGTGCGATAACGTGATGTACGAGGGGATACCCGCGTTACTTGCAAGCTTGAAGGCGGCAGGGAAGCGCATCGTGCTTGCAACGTCCAAGCCTGAGCGCTTTGCGAAAAAGGTGCTTCGCCTATTTGATATCCATACTTATTTTGATTTTGAGGCAGGTGCGTATTCGGATCGCATCCGCGATAAAAAATGGGAGGTGCTCGCCTATGCGCTGGAGCAATTTCCCGATATTCCGAAGGAGCGGTGCGTTCTCGTCGGCGATCGAAAATACGATGCCGAGGGGGCAGGGATCTGCGGTATCGATGCGGTCGGCGTCGCATGGGGGCATGGCTCTATGGAGGAGCTGTCCGAGAGCGGCTTTGCCTTTGTTGCAAAAACGCCGAGCGAGCTTGCGGCGCATTTGATCTGATCCGATCGCGCTGCCGTAGCGGTGGGTTTGTGGATTTTTCACAAACCCGCCGTTTTCTTTTTGTTTAAATAAAAATATTTTTAAAGAAGAAATAAAATTTATTCTCAAAAGCCCTTTTTCATTCTTTAAATCTATGATAAAATGTAGAAAAGCACAAGAATGCTTGTGCCGATATTCTTTGTGAGGTATACGGTATGAAAAAAATCGTTTTTTTGGTGCTTCTTCTTTCTTCTCTTTTGTTGCTGTTTGCATGCGCCGCGCCCGCAGGCGGCGGAGGGGCGAAGCCGCCCGCAGGCGGCGGAACGAATACCGATTGTAAGGTGACCGTATTTTTTAATAATACCTCTGCTACCGTGAAAACGCAGAATCCCATCGAGGTAAAATCCGGCGAAACCGCCGTGTTTCGGATCGAGCTTTCGAAAACGGCAGTATTCCGCAGTACAAGTGTGGGAAGCTACGACTATAAAACCGGCCTTCTCACCGTGCCGAGCGTTACAAAGGATACCCGCGTGGATTTCGTTTGCGAGGACGTAGGATACGATACCACGGGCGAATATAAAATCCTGTTTGCGGGTGATACGAATAAAGGGGACAGTATTTCGCATCCCGATTCCACCAAGCCCATTCAGCCCGGCACGCGCATCACCGCGAAGGCGGGGAATATGAACTCGGTATTCATTGGCTGGTCGGTCGCCTCCACGATTGCCGACGGAGGAAAAATTCTTTCCACCGACCGTGAATACAGCTTTGATCTCTCGCCCGATATGGTGCAGATGGGAACGCTTATTCTTTACCCCAATTATGAAGATACCAACGTATATTACTATAATACCAACGGCGGCACGGTAAACGCCGCTTCGAGGAATCTCACGGTTTCCTCCACGTATCAGACAACGCGCCAGGGAGAGCTTTTGCGCGTTGCGATCTCCGAGACGGAATTGAAGCAGCTCGGCTGCGCCTCGCTCTTCTATGACGACGGCACCTTTACGCGTGATGGATACGTTCTCCTTGAGTATAATACCAAGGCAGACGGCACGGGCGAGGGATATAGCCTTGGCTCGAAGTTCCTGATGAATGCCGCGTCCAAGGTGCTCTACTGCATTTGGGCGAAGGTGGATGCGCAGGGAGCGTTTGAATATGAGGATTTCTCGTATGCGCGCCCCTCGGACATTACGGCGGTCAATACGCCCGGCTGGCATGAGCGCGGCGTGCAGATCACGGGCTACTTTGGCAATGCGGAAACCCTCGTCATTCCCGAAACGCTTGGCGGCAAGCCTGTGATTTCGATCGCAAGCGGTGCTTTTTCGAATTGCTCTGCCACAAAAACCTTGGTTCTTTCCAAAAATCTTCTCATGGTGGAGGACGGTGCGTTCCGTAATTTCTCCGCGCTGAAAACGGTGTACTGCTCGGATAGCATCTACAAGATCGGCAACGGCGCGATTGATGCATCGGGCTATGCAACCTTAAAAACCTTTATTCTGAATGCCACCACCCCGCCGAGATTTTCGAAGGGAGACGGCGCGTTTGCGAGAAAATTCTGCCGTGTGCTTGCCAACGCCGATAAGCCGCGCATCATTATGATCGCGGGCTCGTCTGCGCGTCAGGGCTTCTCAACGCCTTATCTTGAAAAAATGCTGGACGGCGCGTACGTTGTGATCAATTTCGGAACGACGCGAACCACCCAGGGCTTTATGTATCTTGAAGCGATGCAGCAGTATGCGAATGCAAACGATATTATTCTGTACGCTCCGGAGAACAGCTCCTATATGATGGGAGAGGGAACGCTCTATTGGAAAACGCTTCGTGATATGGAGGGCATGTATAATATCTTCCGTTATATCGACATCAGCGGCTATTCCAACGTATTCGGCGCGATCACCGAGTATAACAGCGGCTACGCCGAGGTTCCCGGTGTGGATGCGTGCTATGCGCCGCGCTTCAAGTATGCGCCCGGCACGTATGAGGATATTTTGCAAGCCAAGGCGGATGACGTGTACGGTGATTATCAGCATCAATATCGCAATAGCTACCGTTCCTCCTCCGGGGCGGCTTATCAGGATACCTACGTGATCACGCTCAATAACCGCTTCAAGTCCATGTACGATACGGGATGGGATAATAAGATCGAGGATTACTGGAAAACCGACGATTGGAAGGATGTTTACGACAAGGCGTGGTGCAACATTGACGATCCGTATTTCGTGAATAACATGAACCGCGCGATCAACGCGGCGAAGAGCACCGGCGCGAAGGTATATTTCTCCTTCTGTCCCATGGATGCATCCCGACTTTGCGAGGATGCGCTCGCGGATATCGATGCATGGTGCAGAGCCTATGAGAATATGATCGAAAGCACCTATGCGTTCGACGGCGTGCTCGGCAACGTAAAGGATTACTTTATGCACCACGAGTATTTCTATGATAACGCCTTCCATCCGAACGATTACGGACGAACCTTGCGCACCTATCAGGTATACAAGGATCTCTCGGTGCTTTTCGGCAATTCAAACATGCACACGGTGGATTATATCAGAGACGGCGTGATCGCGGGATGCCGCGTGGAAACGGATTATGACGGTATTCCCAATTTCCCCGCATTTCCCTAAGGAATAATGGAGAGGGAGGCATCGCCTCCCTCCGCTATTTAGGAGAATTTCTTTATGCAGATTTTTTCTAATCTATTGCCTCTTTTTTCGATTTTCGTTCTTTTGGGCTTGCATTTTGCGGCGGCCGTGCTTTCTTCTTTGGCTCAAAAAATAATAAAATATGTGAATATTGCTTTGCATATTTTGTTCTTTTTCATTTGTATGCAATCCGAGATACCGTTGGAAGAGGTCGCTCTTTTGTATCTTGTTTCTCTCCTTTTTTATCTTCTTTCACAGCTTTTCCTCGCGCGCAGATGCCGCAAAAAGGAAAATGAAGAAAAAATGCGCGGAGGAGGTAAGTACGTAGTATGACCTTCAATTCGCTCCCCTTTCTGATCTTTTACCCTGCGGTACAGCTTTTGTATTTTCTCTTCCCGAGGCGCGCAAGGCTTCCGCTTCTTTTGGCCGCAAGCTACTTTTTCTATATGTATTACCAGCCGACTCTGATCGTGCTGATATTGGCCACCACGCTTGTTTCATGGCTTGCTTCGCTTGGAATTTCACGCTCGGAAAGCAGAAGAGTGCGCCGCGCGCTCCTTTCGATAACGCTGATCGTTTGCCTTGGCACGCTGTTCTTTTATAAGTACTTTAATTTCCTGTCGGAAAGCATTTTCGGGATCGCCTCGCTCTTCGGCGCAGAGGCATCGCCTATCGTGCTTTCGCTCGTCTTGCCTGTCGGCATCTCGTTTTATACCTTCCAAACGCTTTCTTACGTGATCGACGTCTATCGCGGTAGGATCAAGCACGAGAAAAACTTCTTTTACTACGCGCTTTTCGTGTCCTTCTTTCCTCAGCTCGTGGCAGGGCCGATCGAACGCCCGGAAAATCTCTTGCCTCAGCTGAAGCAGAAGCATACCTTCAATAAGACCGATGCTATGATGGGCGCAAAGCACGTCCTCGTCGGTTATTTCAAGAAGATCTGCGTGGCGGATCTCGTTGCCGAGAGCGTAAATCTCGTTTATAACGCACCCGGTGAGGCTTCGCCCATCGGAATTATCATTGCCACGGCGCTTTTTGCCGTGCAGATCTATTGCGATTTTTCGGGCTATACGGATATCGCGATCGGCGTTTCGCGCGTGATGGGCATTCGCCTGATGCAGAATTTCGATCATCCGTACCGTGCGCGCACGATCCGTGAATTCTGGTCGCGCTGGCATATTTCGCTCTCCTCCTGGTTTAAGGACTATCTCTATATTCCGCTCGGCGGCAGTCGTTGCAAAAAATGGCGGCACCTGATGAATCTCATGATCGTCTTTGCCGTTTCGGGACTTTGGCATGGCGCAAATCTCACCTTCCTCGTGTGGGGCATCCTTCACGGCGTGTATCAGGTGGTCGGGCAGCTGACGAAAGGACCGAGAGCCGCGCTTCGCCGCCGCCTCGGAATCAAAGAGGACGCCATGGGGCTTGCCGCCGTGCAAACGGCGCTCACTACGCTTCTCGTGGGCTTTGCGTGGCTTTTCTTCCGTGCCAATTCTATGGCGGATGCCGTAACGCTGCTCTCCCGCCTTTGCAATGCGCAAGCGTGGCGCGCACCCTTTTCGCTTGAGGCATCACTCGGCCTTTCGCTCGTTCCGCTTCTGACGGTGCTTGTCTCTCTCGCTTTGCTTTGGATTTTGGATCGCATCGTGGTTTACGGTGAGGAGAAGGACGGCTCTGCACCGATCCTTGAGGGTGGCGGCTTCGTATACGTCGTTTGGGCGGTGCTTCTTGTGTATATGCTCCTGCTCGCCACCGACCGTGTGAGCACC
Organism: Eubacteriales bacterium; assembly: GCA_045630385.1. Lineage (GTDB taxonomy): Bacteria > Bacillota > Clostridia > Oscillospirales > CAG-272 > UBA1740. The sequence continues at coordinate 31,496 of JAZQTA010000138.1, forward strand.
TTCATCTACTTCCAATTCTGACAGAGGGGGCGTGAACATGAAAAAAATAAAGCTTATATTCCTTGCGCTTCTTCTTACGCTGTCGGTGCTTTCGGTTGTGCTATTGCCCGTTGCGGTGATCCTTTTTGCTCCGCCCGCATACAGCAATACCTTCGTTGGCGCTTTGGATGAAAAGGTGGAGCGCCTCGCCTCCGTCAAGGGGGAAAAGGCCGTCGTGATCGGCGGCTCGTCCGTAGCCTTCGGGCTGGATAGCGCGCTGATGGAGGAGCATCTCGGGATGCCCGTCGTCAATTTCGGCCTTTATGCCGCGATCGGCACGAAGGCGATGTTAGACCTTTCAAGACCGCATATCGGCGCGGGCGATATCGTGATTTTAGCGCCCGAGATCAATGCGGAAACGCTTTCGCTCTATTTTAACGGCGCGAATATGTGGAAGGCGATCGATGACCGCCCGAGTCTCTTTTTCTCCTTGAAAGGGGAGAGCAAAAAGCAAATGCTCGGCGCGATGTATGCGCATGCTGTGGCAAAGCTCTCGGACTTTAAAGCACCCGCCGATCCCGCAGGCGTGTATAACAGTAAAAGCTTTAATTCTTACGGAGATATCGCGTATCCGCGCGAAAATAACGTGATGCCCCTCTATTACGATCCGAATACGCCGATCGTTTTAGACACTTCGATTCTTTCGGCGGATTTTGCGGCGTACGTCAACGATTATATCGCATATTGCGAGGATCGGGGCGCGACCGTGTATTTCTCCTATTCCCCGATGAATGCCGCCGCGATCGCGAAGGATAGCACCGAGCAGAGCAAGTATGCGCTCGAAACGGCGCTTAAAAACGGGATCCGTTGCGAGCATATCAGCATGATAGACTCTTATATCATGGATGCGGAATACTTTTACGATACGAACTTCCATTTGAACGATGCGGGCGTGCGCTTGCGCACGAAAATGCTGATCGACGATATCCGCATCGCGCAAGGGATCTTCACCTCAGCAGATATCGCGCTTCTTCCAAAGCCCGCGCTTCCTTCGCTCGACGTGCATTATCCTGATACGGACGAAAACGATCGGTATTTCGTGTATGAAGCCATGGAAAACGGTGCGCTTGCGATCGTCGGCCTTTCGGCGCTCGGCAAGGAGCAAGCCTCTCTCACCTTGCCTCTCGGCGCGGAGTATAAAAAGGTAACGCGCCTTGCCCCGAATGCCTTTGTCGGCGGAAAGGCTACGCACGTCACCGTTCCCGCGCATTCCAATCTTCGCAGTATCGCCACGGGCGCGTTTGACGGCAGTACGGTCGAAACGCTTTATATCCTCTACGATTTTACGGACGAGGCGGAAAAGCTTTCTCCTCCCGCAAGCTTCGGCTCGGTCGAGGTCTACGTGCCGGAGGGCTCCGCCTATCTTTCTCACTACGATTGGTCGCGCGGATACAAGCTGAATATCCTTCCTTGACATAAATAGTAAACGGTCGCAGATGAAAATCTGCGGCCGTTTTGCCTTTTAATCAATCAATTTGTAAAGAAATGTTTTCTTATTCGCTTTCTTTGAAGCGCTTGAAGGGGCGGATCGCGAAGGCAACGCTGACCCCGCCGAGCGCGATCATGACGATCCAGATCGTCGTTACGATCGGCCAGCCGAGGTTTTCCGCCACGGGACCGAAAACGCAGAATTGCAGGGTGAAGCCGAGGCTTGCCGCCGCGTTCAGAACGCCGGCAGCCGTTCCGTTTCTTCCGTATTTCGTAAAGCTCATATTGTAGTGCTGGGTGCAAAGCACGGTCGGCGTCAGAAGGAAGGCGATGGTCGCCAGTGCCGCCACCACGATGCCCACGGGCAGCTTACCGACGAAGCGGAGCAGAACCGCAAAGGGGATCGAAAGCGAAAGAAGCAAAAGGAACATTACGAGCTCGTTTTTGATGATCTTGGGGAAAATGAGGAAACGGACTGCAACCGTTCCCGCAACGCCTGCAAGAATGATCAGCGTATTGAGAAGGTTTCCGATCATGGGGGAAATGCTCTCGTAGCTTTGGAAGAGCATGGTGGCGGAAAGCGTTTTCGTTCCGTTTTCCACCATAGCGCGCACGAGCACCGCGATCAGCAGAGCGTAGAAGCCGCTCATAAGGAAAAGCTTGCCGAGCGGCGTTTTTGCGGCCTCCCCTTCGGCTGTGGCCTTCGAAACGGTCTCGACGGGCCTGTCCTTCACGAGATTTTTGCTGAAATGATTGCAGAAAAACAGCATCGCCACCGCCAGCGCAACCAGCGTTACGGCGGAGATCGCAAAGCTATACTGCCATTTCGGGATCACGGCGGAAACTGCGTAGTTGATCAGAAGACCGCCGGAGCTTGCAAAGGAGATGAAGAAAACCATGTTTGCACGGTCACTTCTGACGAGCTGGGAGGATATGATCTTGTAGATCGCAGGCCAAAGCGAAAACTGGATGATGGCGTTGAAGATCCACGAGAGCAGCATTACGATGAAATTCTGGTTTAAGAAGATAATGATATTGGAAACCGCGCTGCCGAGAAGTCCGATCATAACGAGTCGCTCGGGGCTGTATTTGTCAGCAAATACGCCGCCGAGAATCTGCAAGGGCGTATAAACCGCGTAGAAGGCGGCGTTGATCATGCTTGCCTGCGTAAGCGTCAGCGCACCCTCGGCCACAATGGCCGAGAGTGCACCTGAAAAGCTGCTTTTCGTCATATAAACAAGAGCGTACGTGATCCAGATAAATACGAAGAAAATGCGGCTGATACGCTTATTTTCAAGATGTACGTTCGTGTCTTTTAGAAGGTTCATCAATCTTCGTCAGGCGCTTCGATTTTTTCAAACAGCTTATTAATTTCGGTCAGCGTCTTGCGAACAAGCAATTCGCCGCCCACGTGGCCTGCCGTACCGCTTCCTACGAATGCGGAGTAGTGGCTGCCGTGCTCGGCCTTCTCGGTGGGAAGGTATCCGTAAGAGCCGCAGCAAAGCTGGCAGAGGAAGGTCTGCTTTGCGAGAGAGCGAGCGCGGATCTGGTTTCCGTAGTTCAGGAAGAGCTCGTAGGGGTTGGATGCAAACGCAACGTCGCCAAGACGGGCCACGTGTACCTCGATGGGGTAGAGATCCATCGTCTGCTGAAGCTGATATCTTGCAACGATGCCGCTGTAGATCTGCATATGCGCGTTGTCCTCGTAGGAAACGTCGCCCTCGAGGTTGTCAAAGAATTCCTTGATGGTGCGAAGCGCGCTGTGATATTCCTCGATGGTAACGCGGCGAAGCGGCATTTCCACGGTGAGCGTATTGTGCTCAAGCTCGGTCTCGGTAACGTATTCGGTCACGTCATCCAGCGCCCAGAAGATCTCGTTTGCGATTCTCTTTGCGGCGAGCTTGCAGCCCTTGATGTCGAACATGGAGGGGTCTGCGCGTCTGGGAATGACCTTTTCGCGGTGGATGTTAGGGTCGTTCTTGCAAACGGGAGAGTCCACCCAGCGGATCAGGTCGCGGGGGCACATATCGCCCGCGGGCGATATCATGCAAAGGAAGTTGAGATCCTCGCCGTATTTTTCGCGAAGCAAGCCCTTTACCTTGCCTACGTAGTCGGAGGAAATGTAGTTCTGGTGCTCAAGAACCTGTGCGGGGCAGGCAACGTTGGCAACCACACCCGTCAGCTTCTTATTGGTGTCGTAGGTGAAGAGAAGCTCGATACCGCCGTCGTTTCCGCTCTCAAGCTCGGTGAAGTTTGCGGTATTGGAGTTGCCCCACATCTTGGCAGAGCCGTCATCGTAGCAAACGCGGCGGCACATACCGACGGCGGCACGGCCGAAGCCGCAGGCGTAAGCGCCCTCTGCGCGGTTGTTCCATGCCTCCATAGCCGCCTTTGCGATCCTCTCAACGAGGAATTGCTTTGCTTCCGCGCCGCGGATGATGTCTGCGGAATCGTCGGATACGCGGGGCGCGTACTTCACGCCCTCGGGCATCAGCGCGGTCAGCGCCTTGAGCGCGGAGGAGAAGCCGTCGCTTCTGTCTGCGTATGCGAAGGATGCGTGGGTGTGAATGGCGCTGATGAGAAGCTTATTCTTATCAAAGCCGCAGTTCTCGGGCAGGTAGTCGCGCACGGCGATCAGAAGCTTTTCGCTTGCGGAAACCAGGTCGCATGCAACGAAGACCATGTGATCGTTACCGCATTCGAGCGCCAGGGCGGTCACCGAGATGGGGGTTTCCACCTCGCCGGAAATTCTCTCGTAGAGCTGTCCTGCAAGATCCACGCGTCTTCCCTCGGGAAGAATACTGACCTCGCTCCAGCCGATTTTAATCTTGTTCATAGCAGTTCTCCTTTTGTTTTATGTGAAAATATGTGTTTGCAATCAAAAATCAAACGGTTTTGGCTTCGGTCTACTTCCGTGCGGCAACCTCGGCGCGCATTTTGTGCGCCTTGGAAACGACGAACTGCATCACGACCGTTACGGCAAGCATGATCGCCGAGCAAACGAAGAGAATGGGCTTATACGTGCCCACAAGGTCGAAGCAGAGGTTGACGCTCGGTGTGCCGAGCGCATAGCCCATTACGTTCACGGAAACGAAGATGCCGAGCACCTTCTCATAGGAATGCTCTCCAAATAGGTCGGCGGCATAGATGGGGAGCATAATGGTCTCCAGCGGCAGAGCAAGGGAAGAGAAGATACTGTATATCATCGCAATGGCCATGCCGATGGGGGAATTTGTGATCAAGGCGAGCAAAAGCATCACCACGGATGCGGTGATCGAGCACATACTCGTCGTAAAGCGCAAGCCGAATTTGTCGTAGATGAGTCCGGTCAGGAATTTGAAGCCCGCAAGCGCCAAGGAATGGAAGCTCATCGCGTATGCCACGTATTCCGCCGCCAGCCCCACGTCGCGCATGTGTGCCTTGGCAATGCCGGTGATGCCCTGCAGGCAGAAGCCGGTAAAGAAGATGCAGACGAGTGCTACGTAGAAGTAAGGCGTGGCCTTGGCTCTTGTGTAAGAGATGCCGGGCCAGGGTTCTCCGCGCCCCTTTTTCTTTTTGTGTACGGTTTTTTTGTCGGCACAGCCTTTGGGTGCCTCTCTCATAAAAATGAGAATCAGAAGACCGACGGTCAGCACGGCAAAGCCGGAGATCATGTATGCGTTTCGGTAGCTTTCGCCGCCCGCCTCAATAATGGGAGAGAGGATCTGAATGGCGATCGCGCCGCCGATACCGTTGGCGGCAAGCACCGCGCCCATGATCGTGCCGCGGTTTTCCTTGCACCACTTGTTGATCACACAGCCGATCATCGTCGTGCCCGTCCAGGAAAATCCGATACCGAGCAGAACGCCGCCGAGATAAAACGTCAGAAGGCTGTTTGCCACGGCGTAGCAGAGCATCGAGCCGGTCAGACAGCAGATGCCCGCAAGCATCAGCTTTTTCGTGCCGAATTTCAAAACGAGCGCACCGAAGAAGAGGTTCACGATCGCATTCGCCACGAAGCGGCAGGTGTCGTTTAAGGAGAAAAGACTGCGGTCGATCCCGAGCTTTTTGGTCACCACGTCAAGATAGAGGCTCTTGGTGGAGCTGCAAAAGCCAAGCGTGATCATCACCGTCAGAAAGCAAACGCCAACGACGACCCACTTGTAGTCAAGCCTTTTGCTTTTTTTTAAGGATTGCAGAGTTTCTTTGTTGTCTTCCATAGGAAAATTACCTCAAAACCGAAGTTGTGCCCTTGTTTTTTGGGCAGGGTTAAAATGCAATTCCGTTCATGTTGTCGAGAACGAACTGTACGAAGGTTTCCGCGCCGAGCCTTTTGGGCATGGAAACCACGTTTTCTTTTCCCACAACCTTTTCTGCCCCGGGATCTCGGAGGCGTAGGGCACGCCGGAATTTTCGTGAATGGCAAGCGCGTCCATGTCCGCGCGGATCGCGACTGTGAAAGCTGTTTTCTCGGGATTTATCTCGCAAACGATGGAGCTCTTACCGTATTTTTCGGTATAGGAGATGCCTATGGAAGAAAGCTCGTGCTTGACGATTGCGAGCGTTTTCGGCAGATCAAAGCCAAGCTCGGGGTATCTGTGCAGCTCGTGCATAATGCTTTGGATATAAGCGTTATCGATCTTCATCGGCATCTCATTTGCCTGTAAATGTAAAGTTTTGTTTTAAAATTCGAAATCCTTGATGGTCTTGCTTCCGTAAACTCGCTTCCAATCCTTCTTGAAGCCGTTGATGGCGGCATCGGTCATGGGATGTGTCACGAGGCTCTTCAGGATATCGGCAGATACGGTCACGCTGTGGCATCCCGCCATTTCGCACTTGTGCACCTGCTCTGCGTTCTTGAAGCTTGCCGCAAGCACCTTGCAATCCGAGCCGTAGGACTTTAAAAGCTCCACGGCTCCCGCAACGACGGCCCAGCCGTCGCCGAGAATGTTGTCAAGGCGGTTTGCGTAAGGAGCCACGAAGGATGCGCCCGCCATGGCCGCCATCAGCGCCTGCGCGGGGGTGAAGATCGCGGTTACCGTCACGGGAATGCCGAGCTTTTTGAGCATCATCGTCGCCTTCAGGCCTTCCTCGCCGATCGGGATCTTAATGTAAAAGTTGCCGCCGATCTTTTCTTTCAGAAGCTTTGCCTCGGCGACGATGTCTTCGGCTTTTTCCTCCGTCGTCTGCACGTGAAGCATTTTATCGGGGCCGATGATCTTGCGGATATTTAAAAGCAAGGGCCAGAATTCCGTTTTTTCTTTAGAGATAATGGTGGGGTTGGTCGTCACGCCGGCAAGGGGATAAAACTCGTTGCAGTGCGCGATTGCCCCGAGATCTGCGGTGTCAAGAATATATATCATTTTCTTTCCTTCTGTAAAAATCTAAAAATCAAATTGTTTATTCAACGACGTAGTCAACGGCGATGCCGAGAATGGAGCACAGATCCTTGATCTTCGCTCTGTTGTCACCGTAGGTGATGATATAGTGCTGGCAAGCCACGTTATCGGCAAACTTTTCTACGTTGCCGATCTTGATCTCCAGCGCGGAAAGCTGCGGTGCGGGAGCATCCCAGCCGCATTCCTCCCACTTCGGAGGCGTCATGCCGTCGCCGAGGATCACCTGCATCGTGTACTTGCCGTCCTTGTAAACGAGGCGGCTCATGGTAACGGTGCCGGTCTTGACCTTGGAAACGTTCAGAATGCCCTGGCTGAGCATACCGAAGGCCGCGGGAAGCACGGTGTAGGTATCTCCGTCCACCATATCTGCCGCAACGAAATCGGGAACGCCTGCAAGCACGCTCTCCTCGAAGAACTCATAGAATTCAAGGTAGCCTGCCAGCTGGCCGGTCAGGCGGTGCATCATCAGCTGGGTAACCGCGCCGAGAGAGTCGTTTTCGGGCACGGTGGTGTAGCCGTCCTCGGAGAGAAGCATGAAGATGGGAGCGGGAGGGAAGCCGCAGAGCTTCTTCATGCCGTCCACGTCCTTCAGAGAAATTGCCTTGTAATTTCTTTCGTCGGCAATGGCCTTGACCGCGAGATAGTAGCCTGCCGCCTTCATCATAGCATCGTCGTTGGCGGGCTTCAAGAAGTTCCACTTCAGGATTCTTTCGTTCACGATCTTGCGCTTTGCCGCCTCGTCAAGTGCTTCGTATCTCTGCTGGATCTCCAGCATCTCGAAGGTCTCGATCTCAACGCCGGTGCTCTTCTTGAGGGACATACCGTCGTAGAGCGTGCCGTAAAGGTTCATATCGCGGTAGCCTGCCATGCCCACCTTGTCGGTGATCAGCTGCTTTGCGGCGATTGCGGCGCGGCAGTAGTCCGCAACGGCGGCGCTTCTGGTCTTCTTGCCGATGATGTCGTATACGTACTTGAACTTATAGCCGAGGCCCTCAAAGGTTGCGCGAAGGCCCGTCGTGCCTGCCTGATCGGCAGTCGTCACAAGTCGGTCGCCCTCGTACCAGCCGCAAAGTCCCCAAAGCACCATGGGCAGGTGGCGGTAATGCTCGGTCACCTTGATCACCGCGTGGGTGGGGATCCAGCCCGCAACGCAAACGACGAGCGCATCGAAGCTTTCCTTTTTCAGAGCGTCTACCGCGCCCTTGACCTGCGTCTCCTCGTAATCGTCCGCAACGGGGTAAACCGAAACGAGATCCAGTCCCTCGTCCTTCAGCGCCTTTTCTGCGGCGGAGCATTTTCTGATGATCACGTCAACGGGAGTGTTCACCTCGCCGAAGCCGATAAATCCGATCTTTGCCATATCGTAATTCCTTTCAAAATTCAGTTTTTCCGTGCGCGGCACGGTGCGGCCGATTTTTGCCGCTTATATATCAGACGTTGAGTATCTTGTCGTAGGCAAGATATCTTTCGTAGCATTCGCTGTAATCCGTACCCTCTGCCTCGTATACCTTGTCAAGCTCGATCATTTTTGCGGCCGCCTCCACGCTTTCGATAGCGCCGATGCCGACGGCGGCTAAGATCGCCGAGCCAAGACATGCGGTTTCCTTGTTCTTCAGAGTAACGAGTCTTTTCTTCGTCATATCCGCCTTCATCTGGCACCAGAGCGCGCTGTTTGCGGCGCCGCCCATGGCGCGGATCTCACCTACCGAAAGCCCGAGGTAGTCGAGATTGGACTTCAGCATGCAAGCCACCGATTCCATGACCGCGCGAATGAAATGCGCGCGTGTGTGCTCGGTGGTCAGTCCCGTGAAGCTGCCTCTTGCCGCGGGGTTGTATTTCGGCATCGTAGAGCCGCAAAGATAGGGAAGGAAGGTTACGCCGTCGCTGCCCGCAGGCACTGTCGCGGCAAGCACGTTCATCTCGTCAAAGGTGGAGCCTTCGCAGAATGCGTTCTTAAACCATTTGAGTGCCATTCCCGCAGTCGGTGTCCAGGAAAGCAAACAATACTTGTCATTATAGTTGTAATGGCAAGGGACGATGCTCTTTGCATCGTATGCCGGCACCGTGTCCGACGGAAGGAAAAGAACCATGGTCGTTCCCGTCATAACGCTGACCGTTCCGGGGGCGACCACGCCCGCGCCGATCGCGCCCGCAATCTGGTCGATCGCGCCGGTAACCACGCGCGCGCCCTCGTATTTGCCAACCTCCTTGGCGCTCGAATGGAGCGTGGGAAGCATATCCTTCGTCACGCCGATGAAATCAAGCATTTCATCCCACCATGCACCCTTATGAATGTCGAAATAGATGGTGGAGGATTGAAGCGTCTTTTCGGAAATGAATTTGCCGGTCATCTTGTAGAGGATCCAGTCCTCGAGAAGAAAGACCTTCTTGGTTTTTGCCCATACCTCGGGCTCGTTTCTTTTCACCCAAAGCAGCTTGCAGGCGGGCCAGGTCGCCGTGATCTCCGGCTGTCCCGTAACCTCGTAAACGCGCTTGTGGCCGAAACGCTCGGCGATGACGTCGGCCTCTGCCGTGGCGCGGTTGTCAAGCCATACGATGGCGGGACGCACGGGGGTGCCGTTTTCATCGGTGAGGATCAGAGTTTCGCATTGGGTATCAATGGCAAGCGCATCGATCGAAAGCTCTTTTTTGATCTTTTCGATCTCGCCCTTCACGATTTCCCAATATTTTTCGCCGTCAAACTCTACGGTGTCGCCGTGCGCATCGAGGGTATAGTCGGCGGTAAGGGATATTTTTTGTTGTAGCGTATCGGTGAAGACTGCGGTTTTTACCGAGGTCGTTCCGATATCGATTCCGCAAAAATTCATATTCAGTCTCCCGTTTGGAAGAGAGAGCCGTGCGGCTCTTTCTTGGCGTTTGATTTTTTTCTTTCGGGAAAAATTATCTCTTCAGCTGAAGATCGTAGTGAACGTCGTAAGCCTTCTCCTCGTCGGTGAACTTGTGAAGGGTGTTAACCACCTCTCCGCCGTTCCACTTGCGATCCTCTACGTCCTCGGTCGTACCCATAACGGTAAAGTTGAGCTGGCGGCGTCGTGCGCGTACGTGGTCCCAGTCAACGAAGTAGATGTGAGCGAACTCACCGCCGTCAAGAACGCCGTCCTTGATGGTCATGGCTTCGCTTCTGCCGAAGAATACGGAGCGAAGGTGTCCGTCGGTGTTCATGGAGGTGTAATCGCCGGGCTCGTTTACGTATCTGCCGAACTTGGAGTGGATGGGGCCGGGATGACGGTAGTCACCCTCGTTTACGTAGTCGGGGATCATCTTTCTCATGATGTCGAGAAGGTCGTGCTGAAGGAACTCGAGATCGAAGGAATCAATGTCGTGAGAGCACTCCTGGATCATAACGGAGCAGGTGGTGTGGTGAGATGCGAGGGTAACGGTACCGTTCTTGATGCCCGAAGCCTTAACGATCTCGATCACTTCCTTGGAAACGTCGTGGAAGGTGGGGATCCAGCCTCTGCTCTGCAGTTCGATTTCTTTCTGAAAAACTTTGAATTCCATGGTAAAATTCTCCTTTAAATATAATTTTATTTTTTAATTTATTTTTTGTTTGGGGGCGATCGCTTACTGCTTTGCGTTGAGTCTTTCGCCGACGGCACCGCCGGGATGGATCACGGCGAATTGCTCGTTTTTATAATCGGTCTCCTCGATCAGTGCGGTCTGGAGCGCGTGGAAGATCATGGCGAGGGCGGTCGAGGAGGTCGTGCCCTGCGAGTTGTACTTGTCGGTCTCGCGGTTGACGTACTGCTTCAGCACCACGTCTGCGCCGAGCGCGAGAGGGGAGTTGAGGTTTTCGGTCACCGTGATGACCTTCACGCCCTTTTTCTTGCAGATCTCAAGAATGGGGATCAGCTCTCCGGTCTTTCCGCCGCGCGATGCGAGCAGCATAACGTCGCCTGCCTGCAAAAAGCCCATAGCGCCGTGCACGGCCTCCGCAGGGGAAACGAAGCGCGCGGGTTGCTCGATGCAGCAGAGAAGGTGTGCGAAATGCATGCACATAATGCCCGAGTGGCCGCAGCCTGCCGTACCGATGCGGGGGGCATCCTTGAGAAGCTCCACGGCCTTTGAAAACGCCTCGTCGTCAAAGTAGTCGAGCATTCCCTTGATGCACTCGTATTCGATCTCGTACGCCGCTTTAGCGGCGATCAATGCTTCTTTTTTCATCTTGCTTCACCTATGTAATTAAGGATGCAATTCGTCCCAAGCCTTGCGAAGGTTGAAAAGCATTTCCTCCACCATTGCGTAAGGATCGGCGGCCTTCAGAATGCCGCTGGTCGAGCCGGTTGCCTGAGCGCCGAGCTTGATGGTGTTGTAAACGTCCTGTCCGTTCGAGATGCCTGCGCCCTGAAGCACCATAATGTCGGGGTTGATCTCTTCCACGGTCTTGATGGTCTCGATCACGTAGTTCGAATCGCTGGTCGTGCCCGTGCCGATCAGCTCGGTGGGCTCTGCCACGATGAGGTTGGGTCCCATTTTCGCAATGCGCTTCACGTCCTCAACGGTGTCGGCGCAAACGATGGTTGCAAGTCCCACCTCGTCTGCACGGCGGATGGTTTTCTCAAGCGTTTCCATATCCAGGGGCTTCTCCGCGTGGTTGAGCATAACGCCCTTTGCGCCTGCCGCCTTCACGGCCTCGGGAAGCACACTGCCAAGACCTCTGCCGGGAACGAGCGCATCCATGTGCTGTGCAAAAACGAGGATTCTCTCGGTGTTGTCCGCAAGAAGCTTAATGTCGGTGTACTGCGGCGTAACGATCACGTCAACGTCGTATTACATCGCCGTCTTGTCGATC